>NZ_JBKIUU010000010.1:0-133031 GCF_046603115.1 Klebsiella sp. 1SOBk5mer
TGTCTGCCGGGTGGCGGCTTTCGCCTTACCCGGCCTACAAAAGACTGCAATATCAAACCGTCATGCGGTTATCTGTAGGCCCGCGCAAGCGCAGCGCCGCCGGGCAATCCCTGAAGATTGCACTTTTTTGGGGTTTGCTCCCTCTCCCAGAAGAGAGAGCTGGGGTGAGGGCAACAGGCCGCGCTCAGCTGTACTGGCGCACCCGCGCCAGCAGCTCGTCGACGCTGTCGATACGCTCGGCCAATACGATCAGCGCTTTGCCCAGGGTAATGGCGTGGCGCAGGCACTCATGCCGCATAGCGTCATCCTGGATAGTGTCGATATCCGCGACGTGCGACAGCCCGACGCTGCGGCGGATCAGTTCGCTGCCGCAGAAGCCGACCGCGTCCGCCCAGACCTTTTTCAGAAAGGCGGAGGCGTAGCCGGGGTAAGCCAGCGCCGCGTCGCGGGTTTTCTCCGCCGCCAGCGCCTGGAAGCGCTCGGCAAAGGTGGTCCACAGCTGGTGGATGTCGTTCAGCCGCTGCTCGCGCGCGGCGGCGGCGTCGCGAATGCCGAGCTGGCCCGGCAGGCCGCAGTAGTTCAGCAGCAGGTTGCCGATGGCGGTGCCGATATCGAAGCCGATGGGGCCGAAGTAGCCGAACTCGGCGTCGATGGCCTTCAGGCTGCCTTCGGCAACGAAAATCGACCCGCTGTGGATATCGCCGTGCAGCAGCGCTTCCGCATGGGCAAAGAAACGGTGCTTCAGCGCCGCCACCGCCAGCTTAAGCTGGGCGTCGTCGCGCAGGGCGGCGACATCGGCCTCCAGCTCCGCCGGGTAGTTATTGCGCGCGTGGATCTGATACGGGTCGTTAAAGAACAGATCCTCGGTGATCTCGCACATCGCCGGGTTAATAAACTGCGCCACCTGCGCCTTTTTCTCGTGGGGATGGAGATAGAAATCGCTGGTGTGAAACAGCACCTGCGCCAGATAGTCGCCAAGCTGGCGGGCCGCCTGAGGGTAGTAGACGTTAGCGATAAGCTCCCCGCGCCAGATGCGGTGGTCAGAAAGATCTTCCATCACCATCACCGCCAGTTCGGGATCAAAGTGATGGATTTTTACCGTGTGCTGCGGGCTGTGCTGATAGTGGGCGACCAGGGTCTGCGCTTCCAGACGGGCGCGGTCAAGGGTCAGCGGCCAGGATTCGCCGACGCAGCGCACGTAGGGCAGGGCCTGTTTGACGATCGCCCGGCTGACGCCCTGGCGATCGAACACTTTAAACACCAGATTGAGGTTGCCATCGCCCACTTCCTGCGCGCTGACCAGCTCAGATGGGTTGTCGATGCCGGCGAACTGCTGCGCGTAAGCCACGGCGTCGTGGGCGGTGAAGGTATGGTATTGCGACATTGCCTCGATCCTCGAATTCTGATTAAGCCGTTCAGACGTCTATACTTCTGGATTTCATCCTGACACAATGTGATACAACAACGCAACAGGGATTTAACGACATGCAGACATTACAGACCACCAGCCTGCGGGTGAGTGAAAATCAGCTTTTTATTCTCGACCAGCAGGCCTTGCCGCAGGAAAAACGCTGGCTGGCGGCGGATAACGTTACGCTGCTGGTGGACCATATTCACGCCCTGCGGGTGCGCGGCGCGCCGTTGATTGGCCTGTCCGCCAGCCTGCTGCTGGCCCTGCTGGCCCAGCGCGGCCTGAGCCGGGATGAACTCCAGCAGGCGCTGGAGACGCTGCGCGCGGCGCGGCCGACGGCGGTCAACCTGATGAATAATCTGGATCGCATGAAGCAGGCGCTGGCCCGGGAGGATTACCCGCAGGCGCTGGAAGCGGAAGCCCTGCGTCTGGTCGAAGAAGATAAACAGCTGTGCGACCGCATCGCTGAGGCGGGCAGTGCGCTGGTGAAGCCCGGTAGCCGTCTGCTGACCCACTGCAACACCGGTGGCCTGGCGACCGCCGGGGTGGGGACCGCCCTGGGCGTTATCGCGCTGGCGCACCGGCAGGGAAAGGTGGCCAGCGTGTGGGTCGATGAAACCCGGCCGCTGCTGCAGGGCGGACGTTTAACCGCGTGGGAGCTGGGCGAGCTGGGCGTGCCCTATCAGCTGATCACCGATTCAATGGCCGCCAGCCTGATGGCGCAGGGGCAGGTGGATGCGGTGTGGGTCGGCGCCGACCGTATCGCCGCCAACGGCGATGTGGCGAATAAAATCGGCACCTATTCGCTGGCGGTTTTGGCCCATTACCACCAGATCCCGTTCTACGTCGCTGCGCCGCAGACGACCCTCGATCGCCATTGCCCGAACGGGGCGGCCATCCCCATTGAGCAGCGCGCCGCGGCGGAAGTGACCGGGGTGGCGGGCAGCTTTGGCGCGGTACAATGGGCGCCGACCGGGGCCGCCGTTTACAATCCGGCGTTCGACTTCACGCCTGCCGGGCTGATTAGCGGCTGGGTGCTGGACAGCGGGGTGGTCACCCCGGCGCAAGTTGCCGCCGGGGCGTTTGCGCCGGACCACGGATAGCGGACCCTGTGCCGGGCCTGGAAAAAACGGTTTCCCGGGCCCGGGCAATCGCCTGGCCGCTACGGCAGGACCATCGCTACCGCCGGGGCGGAGGGCTGGTCGATACGCTGACCCAGCGCAGTGATAGCCGCCTGGAAGGGACACAGCGTACCGACGTCGGTCTGACGGCAGCCCGGCTGACGCCACTCCTGACGCAGCATCGGGTGCTGCGCGTCCGGCGTCTGCAGACGACGCAGGTCGTCGAGGCCTTGCGCCTGGAAATAGACCCGCAGATAGCGTTCCCCGCTCTTCGCGTCGCGCCAGCGCTCCAGCACCAGGCTACTGCCCGGCGGGATATTTCCCCGGCTGTAGCCCGGCAGCTGCCAGCTAAAGTTCATCAGCGTGCGCACCATGGCGATATTGGTGTCATGGGCCACCAGCAGCAGCCAGCGTACGTTCGGATTCGCCTCTGGTTTGACGCCGTCGAGCATGGCGTTGAGCAGCACCGACCCGCGTTTTTGCGCGGTATACAGCACGTCGTTGCTCAGATCGTAGTTTTCCGTTAACAGCGGCAGCAGGGCGGTGATCTGACTGGCCTGGGCGATCTTGCCCCACGCCAGCTGGCTGAGAGGCAGGTTTTCACTCCAGCCGAGACGCAGCGTCTCCACCATATTGGCCATCACGCTCAGTCCGCTAATGGTGGTTTTCCCGCTTTTGCTCTGCTCGACCTGCCACGGGGTGTCGAAGACCGGGCAGGGCTTATCGGCCTGACAAACCGCCTGTTTCAAAAGCTGGATGGCCGGCGCCAGCGCCTGCCGACGCTGCGCCAGATCCCCGGCCTTCTCTTTTACTGCCGCCAGCTGGCGGGCGGGGTCGGTTTGCGTGGCGGCGAATTTGTCGGTCTGAAACAGCGGATCGGCGTCCCCGCTGACGTAATGGATAGCGACGCCGCAGCCGGGGAAGGCGCCATCCACCAGCGCCTGGGCGGTCGCCCGCGTCCGCTGCAGCGGGCTGGCGCGCACGTAAATCGACTCCGCCGTCGGGCATCCCGCCTGCAGCAGGCCAAGCTGGCGATAGTGCTGGCCTTCCTCACGCCCTTTATTGACCACGGCGGCATAGCCATGACCGGTGAGCTCGCCGTCATGGGTGGTCCACTCGGTCCACGGTCGTCCGGTGGCGGCCTCGATGACTTCCCGGTTGCCGGCCGTCGGCGGACGAATCCCGTGGCGGCTAAGCTCCACCACTTTCTCCAGCTGCCAGTCCGCGGCGGCGGCAGATTGCAGCGCCAGCAGTGGCAGCGCGCAGGCGATAAACAGGCGTAACAGCCCCTGATGTCTTGCAGGCATCATATCTTCTTCCTTAATTCGTTAATCGGTTATTAGGAGAACGAGGTCTGCCGTTCGACGGCATGGCGCCGGGCGACGATGGCGGCAGTGGTAAAACAGAGTAGCGCGGAACCCAGACCGGTACCCACCCAGAACAGCGCCAACGTGCTGAAATCATACAGCGTTTTGCCGTTCTCAAGGATAGCCGTTTTATCAATAATGATCCCGGTGAGAAACTCGCCCAGGCCGGCGCCGGCGTAGCTGGCGATGCCGATGGTGCCGAGCGCGGCCCCCGCCGCTTTGCGCGAGGAGATATCGACGGCGATCAGCCCGCCGAGGAAGCAGGTCAGAGCGCCAATGGTTGCCCCGAAGATAATCATCGCCAGAATATCAGTGTAATAATTGTGCGGCGACCAGAGCATCAGGGCGAAGCCGGCGGTGTTCAGCAGGCTGATAAACCCGGCCATCACGCTGCGGTTGCGCGGGAAAAAGCGGTCGGAGAGCATGCCGGCGATGATGGTCCCGGCGATGCCGGCGATGGCGTTGACGCCGATAATCCCGGAGGCCTCCAGCGTGGAATAGGCTTTATCCTGCTCCAGAAAGAAGATCCCCCAGGAGTTGACGGCGTAGCGGTCGATGTACATAAAGGCGGAGGCGAGGGCGAGGGTCCACAGCGCCGGGTTGCGCAGCGCCAGCAGTTGGTTTTTAAACACCGAGCCGCGGGCTTCGGCCTCTTCCTGCGGTTCATCGCGGATGACGTTGATGGACGGGAAGCCGCTGCTCTGCGGCGAATCGTGCATGAACAGCACCAGCAGCACCACGCCGGCGGCGCCGAGCGCGGCGGTGGACAGGTAGCCCATCTGCCAGCCAAACCCGGCGATCACCGCGGCGATCACCATATAGGTGACGGCCTCGCCGATATTATGCGCCGTCGACCAGATGCCATAGAAGGTGCCGCGCTCCTTAACGCCGTACCAGCGCGCCAGCGAGACCGCGCAGGGGCCGACGCCCATTGACTGCGCCCAGCCGTTGATCCCCCAGAAGATGGCCAGCAGCAGGGCGTTGGTGGTCATCCCCATCATCAGGTTCATCCCGGCGCTGAGCAATAAACCGAGGCTCATATAGCGCACCACGTTGGCGTGATCGGCGATAAAGCCGTTGACCAGTTTGCCGATGGCGTAGCTGAAGAACAGGGTGGAGCCGATCATGCCGAGCTCCGTCGGGGTGATCCCCAGCTCCACCAGCGCGCTTTTGGCGACGGTGAACGATAATCGGCAGACGTAAAAGGTGACGTAGGCCAGGGTCATGGCGATAAAGGTTTGCCAGCGCACCCGGCGAAAACGGTGTTCATCAAACGCGGCGCCCGCTTTCGGCGGCGACGCCCGGAAAAAAGCGATAATTCCAGACATAGGTGGTTCTCCGCAGGTCGGAGGCCTGACTGATTGATGTGGTTCGTCCGTGAATGAAGTTATCGTTACTGTGTAGAGTACATAATCAGAAATAGCCTGACCCGTAAGGGTTAATGTAATGGTTGTAGGATCATCTTTTTCAGCTGCGGGTAGAGCGTCTGGCTGGCCAGCAGCAGCGGGTTGCCGCGCTGGATCCCCTCCTGCGCCAGAAAATCGTTGCTGGCGCCGCCCGCTTCGCGCATCAGCACCAGCCCCGGCAGGGCGTCCCATGGGTTCATGTGCGGCTCGTAGTAGCCAATCAACCGGCCTGCCGCCGCCCAGGCGCTCATCAGCGCGCCGGAGCCGTTGCGGATAAACATGCCGCCGTCGCTGAGCAGCGCCTGCAGAAACGGCAGAAAGTCCGCCGGGGTGACGCGATGCGAGGTGCCGACGCCCATCACCCCCTCCCTGACCGTCGTCGCGGGGTGCGGACGGATCGGGGCGTCGTTGAGCCAGGCGCCATGGCCCCGCAGGGCGTGAAACAGCTCGCGATGGTTGGGGTCATAGACCACGCCGATGACCGGTTCGCCGTCGGCGACGATCGCCAGCGACAGGCACCAGGTGTGCAGGCCGTTGAGGAAACAGCTGGTGCCATCGATGGGGTCGACCACCCACAGCACCCGCGCGTCGGACAGGCGGGCGCCGCTCTCTTCGCCGAGAAAGCCATCCTCCGGAAACGCGCTCTGAATGCGCTGTTTCACAAAGGCCTCCACCCGCTTATCGGCCACGCTGACCACATCCTGCAGATCGTCGCCCTTATGGTCGACGGTCAGCGCTTCGCGTTGTTGATAGTATTCAAACGCCAGCTCAGCCCCCGCTTTCGCCAGCTCGCAGGCCAGGCGGTAGCGGGCCTGTAGCGCTTCTGATTCCTGAGATTGCATAGTGACTCCCTATTTTGCACACGTGTGCATTTTGCGTGAAAAAAACAGCCCCGAAGGGCCGAATGAGTGTGGCCGGGTTTCACAGAAGATTCTGTGATCGATCCAGCATAAAATGATTTTTTCATTTCGCACTTTGACGAATAATTAGTTTCACCGGCACTTCGCGATGGCGCGAGGGCAGGCTGAAGCGGGCGATCCGCGTCATCAACAGATCCACCGCGTGGTGGGCCAGCAGGGCGGTATTCTGTTGAACGGTGGTGAGCTGATAGGGGTGCCAGTCCGCCTGCGGGATATCGTCAAAGCCGACGATGGCCGGTAGCGGGGCGGCGGCGGGGGCGTCCCGCAGGCCGTCCAGGGCGCCCAGCGCCAGCATATCGGTGGCGCAGAACAGGGCCTGCACCCCGGGGTTTTCAGCAACTAATTCTCTGGCGGCCTGGTGGCCGGCCTGATAACCGCCGCCGTCGCAAAAGCGGCTGGTCACCGTCATGCCCGACGTCTGAGCGATAAAAGCGTCATAACGCTGGCGGGTGCTGAAGTTCTCGCGATTTTCGCCAATAAAGCCAACCTGCCGCCAGCCTCGACGACTGAACAAGCCCGCCACCAGCTTCGCCCCCTGGGCGTTATCGCTGCACACCCGGTCGCAGCCGGCGAGGTCCGCATGACGGTTGATCAGGGTGACGGGGATCTTGCGCGCCAGGTACTCTTCCGCCAGCGACAGCGGCGGTGCGCCGGAGGTGATGATCACGCCGGCGACGTGGTAGCTCAGCAGCTGTTTAAGCGAAGGGGCGAGCTGCTGCGGATCGTCAGCGTTCATCAGCAGCGGCATAAAGCCGTTGAGCGCCAGCTGATGGACCAGCGGCGCCAGCAGTTTGCTGCGAAACGGGTTGTCGAAACCGGCGGTGACGATGCCGATAAAATTACTGCTGCCGGTGATCATCGTCCGGGCGATGATATTCACCTGATAGCCCAGAGCTTCCGCGGCGCTCAGCACCTTCTGCCGGGTCTTCTCCGACACCGAGGCGCCGGGGGTGAAGGTCCGGGAGACCGCCGAGCGCGAGACGCCGGCCAGTCTGGCCACATCCTCGGCCTTAATCCATTTTTTATCGCTCATCGTCGTTTCGCGCCGTCTGTTTTCCAGGAAGCCGACGCCCGGGCGGGCGTCGGTCACGCACACTGCCTGAAAAGGTATCACAGAAAGGTGCCGACGCGCAGCGCCTTGCGCCTTATGCCGGGTAGCGGATGTGCTCCACCTCACGCTGCAAAATCACCTTACCGTGGCGAATGGAGGTTAGCACCCGCGCCTGGCGGCGGACGGCCTCGTAGTCGTTTTCCGCATCGAGGATCAGCAGGTTAGCCGGGCGGCCTTCGGCGAGGCCGTAGTTATCGCCCAGACAGAGCGCCCGGGCGCTGTTGTCGGTGACGAAGTCAAGGCAGCGCTGCAGATCGTCATAGCCGAGCATATGACAGATGTGCAGTCCGGCATCCAGAATGCGCAGGATATTGCCGTTCCCCAGCGGATACCACGGATCCTGAATCGAGTCCTGAGCAAAGCAGACGTTGATGCCGGCGCGATCCAGCTCCGCCACCCGGGTGACGCCGCGCCGTTTCGGCCAGCTGTCAAACCGGCCCTGCAGATGAATGCTTTCGGTCGGGCAGGAGATAAAGTTGATCCCCGAGGCTTTCAGCAGGCGAAACAGCTTCGAACAGTAGGCGTTGTCATAAGAGCCCATCGCGCAGGTGTGGCTGGCAGTGACCTGCGCCCCCATACTGCGCACCCGGGCCTCTTCCGCCAGCACTTCGAGGAAACGCGACTGCGGATCGTCGATTTCATCGCAGTGGACATCCACCAGCCGGCCATAGCGCTGGGCGAGGTCCATCAAAAACATCACCGAACTGACCCCTTTGTCGCGGGTGTTTTCATAGTGCGGAATACCGCCCACCACGTCGGCGCCCATCTCGATGGCGCGCGTCATCAGCCCCCGACCGTCGGGGTAGGATTCAATCCCCTCCTGCGGAAAGGCGACAATCTGCAGATCGATGAGATCGGCGGCCTCTTTTTTCACCGCCAGCAGCGCCTGCAGGGCCGACAGCGACGGGTCGGTGACATCCACATGGGTCCGGACGTGCTGGACGCCGAAATCGCGCAGCATGCCGATGGTTTTCAGCGCCCGCTGGCGGGTGTCCTCCGGGGTGATGCTCGCTTTGCGCTGGCTCCAGCGGGTGATGCCTTCAAACAGGGTGCCGCTGCGGTTCCACTCCGGCTCGCCCGCGGTGAGGGTGGCGTCAAGATGAATATGCGGCTCGACGAAGGGGGGGATCGCCAGCCGGCCCTGGGCGTCGATATCGCCGGCGTCGGCGGTCTGCATCGCGGTTTGGGCGGTCATGCGCTGAATCAGGCCGTCCTGCAGCTCAAGGGTAAACAGCGCCTCCTGGCGGCGCAGGCGGGCGTTAACAATTTTCATGGTTGGTCCTGTAAATGGTTTTGCGATAAACGCCAGATCACCAGCGCGACCGAGGCGTTGAGATGAAACTGAGGGTGGCTGACCGGGTAGCCGGTCAGTTTTTCAATACGCTGGATGCGCTGATGCAGGGTGTTGCGATGGAGACCCAGCCGGTCGGCGGCCCGCACCACGTTGCCGTTCTCCTGCTGCAGCGTCTCGAGGGTCTCCAGCAGCAGCCACGGCGCTTTACGGCCCGGCTCGATCAGGCAGCCCAGGGTGTCGTGCATAAAATCGTTGAGCAGCGCCGGGTCGCTGACCGCGGACAGCAGTTTGATAAACCCCAGCTGCTGATAGTCGCTGATCCGCTGGGTCGGCCGCAGGGTATTGCAAAGATCCAGCGCCTGTCGCGCCTGCGACAGCGCCCGCGGGTAGCCCTGCAGCTGCCTGACCGGCGCGGAAAGGCCGCAGAGCAGCGACAAACTCTCTTCCCCCTCCGCCAGCGTCTGCAGCCACTGCTGCAGCCACTTTTTCTGCTGAAAGCCTTCCCCCTCCTCATCCGGCAGCAGGAAAAGGAACATGTTGCTGCGCTCCAGCAGCGGGAAGGGGTTGCCCTGCTGGTTGAGCTGCAGCTGCAGCTGCTGGCGCACGCTGCGGTGGGCCTGCTGCAGCCAGGCTTCGGCCTGTTCGGGCGGAAACTGGCGAAACAGGCGGGACAGTCCCTCCAGGCGCAGCGCCGCCAGCCGCAGCGGGCGGGTAAAATCGAGCTGCTGGTGGAGGGCGCGCTGGTGGAGCATCTGCAGGTCCGGATAGTCGCCGGTGACCAGCTGCATCAGGATGTCGCGCTGCGACTGCAGGGCGCTTTCGCTGCGGACCAGCGCGGTGCCGACCCGCTCGGTGACAATCACCATCTTCAGCAGGTAGGGCTGCTCGATCAGCGGAATGCCCAGCTCGTCGGCAAGCGCGATCAGCGTGGCGGGAATGGCGTGGATATAGGCCTCGCCGGTGAGGATCACCATCCCGGCGATGCCGCGCTGTTTGCCCTCCATCAGCAGCTGGATCAGGTTGGCTTCATCCCGGGGATGGTTGATGCCAGTGATAAAGACCAGCTCGCCGCCCATGATCCACTCGGCGATATGCTCATTTTCCGCCACGTAGTACCAGCGTACCGCCCGCTGCAGCCCTTGCTTTCCCGCCCGCAGACGCAGGGCGGAGAGTCCCTCAAGGGCCAGCAGTTCGCTGACCGTCAGGCTCATGGCTCCTGCTCCGCGACGGCGGCAGGCTGACGCTTGCTTAGCAGGGTCAGGGCGATATAGACCAGCGCGGAGACGGTGATCCCCACCAGCGGCGCGATCCACGGCGACAGATAAGCCACCACCGCGCCGGCGGCGTAGGCGCCGAGTCCCAGCCAGTTAAAACGCGGCAGGCGGGCGTTCTGCAGCAGGGGATAGCGTCCGCCGCGGGCGAACCAGTAGTCGGCGAGGATCACCCCGCCGATGGGCGGGATAATGCTGCCCAGCAGCACGAGGAACGGGATCAGCATTTCGTACATACCGCCAATGGCCAGCACAATGCCCACCCCGGCGGCGGCGAGGGTCAGCGTGCGGCGACGTTCGCTGCGCAGCAGATGGCAGGCGGCGGCGGAGACGTTATAGATGGTGGGGCCCTGGATGGTCAGCAGATTGAGACACAGCATGATCACCGCGGCCACCGACAGCCCCTGCAGGATCAGCACTTCGACGATATCGGCCTGTTGATAGACGATAGCGCACCAGGCGCCGGCGACGATCATCAGCCCGTTGCCGACAAGGAAGCTGCCCATGCTGGCGAGAATGGCGGTACGGCTGGAGTTGGCCAGCCGGGTCCAGTTTGTCGCCTGGGTGGCGCCGCTGGCGAAGGTGCCAAAGACCATGGTGATGGCCGCCGACCAGGTCATGGCGTCGCCTGGCGCAATGCGGGTCATCGCCTGCCAGCCGCCGGCGTGGCGCAGCGCCAGATACATGGAGACCACCAGCAGCACGAACATCAGCGGCACCGACAGGCGCGACAGCGCGTCCAGCCCCTTGTAGCCCACCAGCGCGGTGACGCAGAACAGAATGCCAAACAGCACCATCAGCGGCAGGGTCAGCGCCTCGGGCAGGGCGAGGATCTTCACCAGCGAGATAGCGACCGTGGCCGTCCCCCACGCGTACCAGCCCAGCTCGGCAAAGCCAAGGATAAAATCGGCCAGCTTGCTGCCGATCTCGCCGAAGCAGAAGCGGCCCATCAGCACCGTATTGAGACCGCTGCGCGCGGCGATCCAGCCCAGCGATGCGGCATACAGGGCCAGCAAGGCGTTGCCGATGACGGCTATCCACAGCAGATTGACGATGGAAAAGGAGACGCCGAGTTTACCGCCGGCGAACATCGTGCCGGTGAAAAAGGTAAAGCTGAATAACACCATGGCGATGGAAAATACGCCTTTGCGTCCGGCGGCGGGCGCTTCGACGAGGGGAAAATCATTGCTGTTTGACATCCTGGAACCTCTGGCTGGTTAGATGGGCGGTGATAGCCGGAAGTAGCAAGAGATGTGCCAGGAAAAACCGGGCACGGGGAATAGCGAGAGGTGTGCAATATGCACAGTTATTGCAGGATGCAGGGGGAGTAATGCCATTTTAGTGTGCATCCTGCCATGTTTTGCACCAGTCGGGGGCAGAGGAGAGCGGCGACGGTATTCCCGGCGCAGGCGGAGAATTTCAGCCAGCAGAATCCGCCAGCGTTTTGGCGCCAGACAGGAGGGAATCGTAGCTGACTTACCGCGGTTGGTTAAATTGCTGTGAATAAAGGTTATTTAATATGCATTTATGATATAACCATTTGTCTTATGTGTGTTTCCTGAAATATTGTTCCCTCCGGTTAGCGGTGTTAGTATCGGGTAAATAGCCATTTAGACGGCTAAATAAATCATCGCTAACCTAAGGAACTGCTATGTGGCAAGAAAGACTCGCGCAACTGGTTACCACCTGTCATTGGATCGGCGCGAAAGGCTGGGCGCCGGCGACCGGCGGCAATATGTCGGTGCGTCAGGATGACACCTGGTGCTGGCTAAGCGAGTCGGGCCGCGACAAAGGCAGCCTGACGACCGAGGATTTCCTGCAGGTGGAGATCGCCACCAACCAGGCCCCTTCCGGACGGAAACCGTCGGCCGAGACCGGCCTGCACACGCTGGTCTATCGCCTGTTCCCGGAGGCCAACGTGGTGCTGCATGTGCATACCGTCAACGCCACCGTGCTGTCGCGCATCGAAAAAAGCAACACGCTGGCGCTGCAGGGGTATGAAATGCAGAAAACCCTCAGCGGGCAGCACAGCCATCTCGACACCGTTCCGGTCGCCATTTTCGATAACGATCAGGATATTGACGCCCTGGCGGCGCGGATTGCCGATTATGCGCAAACCCGCCCGCTGCGCTACGGCTTTCTGCTGCGCGGACATGGCCTGACCTGCTGGGGGAAAGATATTCAGGAGGCCCGCCGACAACTGGAAGGGCTGGAGTTCCTGTTCGAGTGCGAGCTGATGCGCCGCCGCTACGAGCCCTGAGCCGGAGCAGGTATGGATTTTTATCTTGGTATCGATATCGGCACCTCCCGGGTGAAAGCGGTGCTGTTTGATCAGCATTTCACCGCGCGCGCCAGCGCCGCGGAAAACACCTCCCCCCGCCTGTCGGCCAATGGCTACGCGGAACAGGATATGACCCAGCTGTGGCATTCGGTGCTGGCTATTCTGCGCCAGATTGCCCGCCACCCGGCGCTGCAGGCGGGGCGGCTGCGGGCCATCGGCCTCGCCGGGCAAGGGGAGGGAGTCTGGCTCAGCGATGAGCAGGGCGAACCGGTGGGCCCGGGGATCCTGTGGAGCGATACCCGCAGCCACGCGCTGATGAGCGACCTGCTGCGCCGGCCCGGCTTTGACCGGCGCTATTTCGCCGATACCGGCACCCACCTGCAGCCCTGCAATACCAGCCTGCAGCTGTACTGGCTGAAACAGTATCAGCCGGAGCGGCTGGCGGCCGCGCGCTATCTGTTTTTCGCCAAGGACTGGATCCGCTTTCGCCTGACCGGCGTGGCGGCGCTGGAGCTGACGGACGCCAGCAGCTCGTTACTCAATCAGCAGAGCGGCAGCTGGTCCTCGGTGGTGATGAACGAGATGGGGCTGGACGAACTGCTGCCGCTGTTTCCCCCGCTGCTGGCCCCGGATGCTCCGGCCGGCACGCTGAGCGACGCGGTGGCGGCGCTGACCGGGCTGCCCGCCGCGACGCCGGTGGCCGCCGGGGCGCTGGATGTCTGCAGCGCCGCGCTGGGCTGCGGCGCGGTCAACGAAGGGGACATCTACACGATCCTCGGCACCACCTGCTGCACCGGGATCGTCTGCCGCGGCCCGCAGACGGTGAACGAGGCGACGCGCTTTGTCACCCATACCGAAGCCGGACAGGTGATCTCGCTGTTTCCGATGCAGGCCGGTACGCCAAACATTGACTGGCTGCAGCAGCATATTTCGCTGGACGCCGATCTGGGCCGGCTGGAGCAGGCGATCGCGGACGTGGAGCCGGGCAGCGGCGGCGTCTTCTGGCAGCCCTACCTCAATGGCGAACGCGCGCCGTTTTACAGTCCCGACGCGCGGGCCGGCTTTATCGGCATTAGCCCGCACACCACCCGCGCCGAACTGCAACGCGCGGTGTTTGAAGGCCTGGCCTTCGCCATTGTCGATGCGCTGCAGGGTTATCCGCAGGGCGGCGAGCTGTATCTGACCGGCGGCGGCGCCGCCTCGGCCACCTGGCTGCAGATTATCGCCGACTGTACCGGGCGCACGGTGGTCTCCAGCGCCTTTAACGAACTGAGCGCGCGCGGGGCGGCGATTCTGGCGGCCCGCAGCGTCGCTGCGCTGGCCGAGACGCCTCCGCTGGCGCAGACCCGCTATCAGCCGCGCCCTCAGGCGCATGCCCGCTATGCGGCGCTGTATCCCGTTTATCGCCTGCTGCGCGAGCAGATGCTGCCGGTATGGCAGGCCAGGCAGGCCGCTCTTCAACGTCTTTCTCAGGAAGTTCAACCATGAAAATCGTTTTTACCGCCGAGCATGCTGGCGACCTTAGCGCCTTCCACCAACTGGGCGAACTGCTGGTAGAGGGATGGGCGCTGGGCAAACCGAAACTCAGCGCCGGCCAGCTGATTGAGCTGGCCCACGACGCCGAGGTGCTGGTGACCAGCTATGATGAAGTGACGGACGCGGTGATGGCCGCCTGTCCGCGCCTGCAGGTGATCGCCTGTACCCGCGCCAATCCGGTGAATATTGATACCCAGGCCGCGCAGGCGCGCGGCATCCGGGTGCTCTACACCCCGGGGCGCAATGCCGATGCCGCCGCGGAGCTGACGCTTGGCCTGATGCTCAGCCTGGCGCGCCACATTCCGCAATCCCATGCGGCGCTGAAGCGGGGGGAGTTCACGCAGGCTGATAATGCCGCCGCCGCCACCCAGCAGGGCCTGCGGCGCGATGTGGTCTGGGACGTGAGCCCGGAAAGCCCCTATGAAGTGTTTAAGGGCAGTGAACTGCGCAATAAAACGTTGGGGCTGGTGGGCTATGGCAACATTGGCCGCCGGGTGGCGCGTATCGCCCGGGCGTTCGGCATGGCGGTGCGGGTGGTGGATCCGTTCGTCGCCGCAGAGGATATTAATGAGCCAGGGCTACAGAAAACGACCCTCGAGGCGCTGTTCCGCGACGCGGATATCGTCAGCCTGCATCTGAGCAGCGGACCGCACAGCGACGGGCTGGTGAATGCGGCGCTGTTAAACAGCATGAAGCCCGGCGCGCTGCTGATCAATACCTCCCGCGCGGCGGTGGTCGACGAAGCGGCGCTGATTGATGCCCTGCGTCACGGCCCGCTGGGCGGCGCGGCGCTGGACGTGTATCACCGCGAACCGCTGTGGCGCGATCACCCTTTTGTCACCGAGTTCGATAACGTGATTATTACGCCGCATATCGCCGGGGCTACCCGGGAGAGTATCGCCAAACACACGGCGATGATTGCCGCCGATCTTCAGCGCTATGTCGCCGGAGAGCCGCTGCTGTACCAGTGGCGTTAAGCCGCTTGCGCCGCCGCGCCTGCGGCGGCGCGGGTCCAGCGTCAGGGGCGATGGGCCGCCATAAAAACCTGGGTCTGTTCCCAGTCCACCACCCCGGCATCCGATCCCATCCCGGTCGCCACCAGCGCGGCCACCGCCGAGGCGACGTCGCACGCCGCTTTCACGCTGAGTCCGCGCGCCAGCGCGGCTATAAACCCGCCGCAGTAGCTGTCGCCGCAGCCGGTGGTATCCACCGCCTCGACCGGCCACGGCGCAATATGCTCCAGCGCGCCATCGCGGCCGATAAGCCAGGAGCCGTTCTCGCCGTCTTTCAGAATGCAGGTGCCCACGCCCAGCGCAAAGAAAAAGCGGGCGATGGCCTCCGGCTGCGTCTCCCCGGAGAGAAAGGCGGCTTCCTCCAGGGAAGGCATGAAATAATCCACCGACGGCAGCAGGGGCCGCAGCAGTTCCAGAGTGTGTTCATTCGGGGCGATAAGATCAAAGCTGGTGGTGACCCCGCGCGCTTTGGCCGCCTGCAACAGCCGCGCGCTCTGTCCCTGGTCCATTGCCGCCAGCAGTCCGGTCCCACCGTGATGCAGGAAGCGACAGTCAAGGACGGCGTCAAATTCCGCCTCACTGACGAACAGGGCGTCAGACGCGCCCCGGCAGTGCAGGGCCGGACGTTCGCCGTTGGGGCGAATCGGCAGAATCGTCGCCGAGGTCTCCTTCAGCGCGGTGCGCTGGATAAGCGAGCAGTCGATGCCCAGCCGGGCATAGCTGGCGAGGATAAAGTCGGCTTTTTCATCTTCGCCCAGGCAGGCCACCGCTGCGGTGCGGATCCCGAGCTTCGCGGCGTTAATATTGGCCCCCGCGGCGGTGCCGGCGGGGTTGAGGCGAATTTGCTCAATAAAGGCGACGCCGCCGCGCGGCGGGATCGCCACCACCGGGCGCCCGGCGATATCCAGAATAGTCAGGCCGACAAACACGGCGTCAAAGGTTGCCATCGTTCTCCCGTTTAGCGATGCGTTTGGCGCAGGCGCGCCTGCCAGAAGGATAGGGCGAGGGCCACCACCAGAATCACCCCGACCAGCGCGTCCTTCACCAGATAATTGAGCCCCATCAGATTCAGACCATTATCAATAATGGCGAGGAACAGCACGCCGCCCAGCGTGCCGGCGATGCTGACCCGGCCCAGACGGTTAAAGGCGGTGCCGATAAACACCGCCGCAATGGCGTCCATCAGATAAGACTGCCCGGCCAGCGGGGTAAATTGCCGCAGGTTGGCGGAGAGGATCACCCCGCCGACGGCGCAGAGGGCCGAGGCGGCCACCAGCACGCCGAGCATGGTCAGGCGATCGCGGATCCCGGCGATGCGCGCCGCTTCGCTGTTCTGACCGATGGCGCGGATATATTTGCCCCACAGGGTACGCTCGGTGACCAGCCAGGCCGCCAGCCACAGCGCCAGCACGATCGCGACCGGCGTGGGGATGCCGCCAAGGTTACCCACCGCCAGGTCGTGATACTCGGGGGCCATCCGCCGATAGGCTATCGCGCCGCCGCCATCGGTATAGATGCGTTCCGCGCTGCTGGCGATAAACCAGGTGCCGAGGGTGGCGAGGAAGGGACGGATCCGACAGATGAGGATCAGAAAAGCATTGAGCAGGCCAATCAGCACCCCGCCGAGCAGGGCGCAGCCCACCGCCGCCTGCCACGGCAGATGCCAGGTTTTCAGGGCGACGAGGGCGAAGGCGGCGCCAAAATCGAGCGCGACGCCTACCGACAGGTCAATCGCGCCCGCGCTGACGATCAGGGTCATCGCCATCGCCACAATCAGCAGGATCGCGCTGCCCTGCAGCAGGTTGGCCCAGTTATCCACGGTTAAAAATACCGGATTCGCCCAGCCGAACAGGGCAATGGCCAGCAGGGTGATGACGCCGAATCCGGCCCGCGACAGCCAGGCCAGCGGGCTGCTGACCGTCTGTTCCGCAGGCGCTGGGGTTTTCAGGGTGATTTGGCTCATGCCTCGCCTCCTTTGTGTCTGACCGCCGATGCCGCCAGCACCACCAGGATCAGGCCGCCTTTAATGGCGCCCATCCAGAAGATATTGACCCCCAGCAGGCCGAGCCCGTTAGAGAGGGCGTTAACCAGAATCGCCCCCAGCAGCGCGCCCCAGATGGTGACCACCCGACGACGCGAGAAGGCGGCGCCGATAAAGGTCGCCAGCACGGTTTCCAGCAGCAGCGGCGTGGCCGTTCCGCTGGAGCTGCCGGAGCCCTGGCTGAGCAGCGGCAGAATAGCCAGCCCGGCGGCGATGCCCGCTAACAGCCAGACCAGCAGGGTTAAGCGGCGCACGTTCAGGCCGCTCATCTGCGCCATATCGCGATTGCCGCCCACCGCCTGCACATGCTGGCCGAAGCGGGAGTGATGGAGCAGGAACTGGAACAGGATAAACACCCCCAGCAGATAGACCAGCGGCCAGGGCAGGCCCAGCACGCTGTTATCGCGAAAGGCGACCATCAGCGGATCGCTGACCGCGATGCGCCGCTGGCCGGTCAACAGGTCCGTCAGGCCGGTAAACGCCACCGAAGTCGAGAGGGTGGCCAGCAGCGGCGGCAGGCCGGCCGCCAGCACCAGGAAGCCGTTGATCGCCCCGCAGAGCAGGCAAACCGCCGTCAGCAGCGCCAGCAGCAGGAGATACGGCGTGTGCCATTCGGCCAGCCCAAGGCTGAGCAGCGCGACGCCGAGCACCGCGGTCGCCGGCAGGGAGAGGTCGATGCCGCCGGAGACCACGTCATCTCCGCCAACGGCGATGACGCAGACCAGGCCGAAACAGAGGATCGCCAGCGGAACGCTCTGGACCAGCATCAGGCTGATATTTTGCCAGCTGAGGAAGTAGGGCGACTGCACGCTCAGCCACACCAGCAGCGCCAGAAACAGGATCAGGGGGAATTTTTCAATAAGCGTCGCCAGGCCCGGACGGCTGCGACGCTGGATAGCGGTACTCATGGTGAAGGCTCCTGTCCGCCGTTGATCGCCACCAGCAGGGCGTCGAGGGTCAGCCCGCGGGTGGGCAGATTGGCCGCCAGCGCGCCGCGCCAGAGGACGAGGATCCGGTCGCATAGTCCGAGTAATTCGGTGGCGTCGCTGGAGGAGACCAGCACCGCCCGTCCTTGATCGGCCAGCTGGCGCGTACGTTGATAAATATCGCGGCGGGCGCCGATATCAACCCCAAGGGTGGGTTCATCGAGAATAAACAGCCGGGCATCGGTGCCGAGCCAGCGGGCGAGGATCGCTTTTTGCTGGTTGCCGCCGCTCATGTAGCGTACCGGCAGGGCCGGGCGTCCCGGGCGGATCGCCAGCTGTGCTATCCAGTCGCGCGCTTTCTGCTCGGCAAGCCCCCGCCGCTCCCAGCCAAAGGTGGCGGTCTCCGGCAGCGAGGCGAGATTAATGTTGTCAGCGGTGGTGAAAGGCAGGATCAGCCCCTGATGACGGCGGTCACGCGGGACCAGCGCCATTCCGGCGCGGATCGCCTGCTTTGGCGTACGGATACGTCGCGGCTGGCCGTCGAGGTGGATCGTACCGCGCTCCGCCGGGCGTAAGCCGTAGAGTAAGTCGACCAGTACATCGCGCCCGGCGCCGAGCAGGCCGGCGACGCCGACGATCTCCCCCGGGTGAATATCAAAAGAAAGGTCCTGTAGCTGCCGTCCGTCGCTCAGCTGGCGCACTGAGAGTAATGGAGCCGCCCCGTTGTCTGCCGCCGGGCGCTGGCGCGGGGTATACAGCTGGTCGATTTCCCGGCCGACCATCATGGCGATCAGCGCCTCGGTATTCTGCAGCAGGTCGCGGTCCGGGTAGCCGACCACTTCCCCGTTGCGCAGCACGGTGCCGCGGTCGCAGAGGGTGGCTATCTCATTGAGGTAGTGGGAAATATACAGAATGGCAATGCCCTGGTCGCGCAGGCGCAGAATGGCGGAGGAGACCAGACTGGCCTCCTGGGCCTCGAGGGGGGCGGTGGGCTCGTCGAACACCACCAGCCGCGCCGCGCCGTCGATCAGCGCGCGGGCGATTTGCACCAGCTTGCGCTCGGCCAGGCTCAGATCCCGCACCAGGCGTTCGGGGTCGATCGCCAGCTGCCAGTTTTGCTGGAAAAATTGCGCCGTGGCGGCCTTCATCCGTCGGCGATCCAGCGCCCCCCAGCGGGTGCGATACTCCTGACCCAGAAACACCGATTCCGCGACGGTAAAGTGCGGGATCAGGTTGAGCTCCTGGTGGATCACGCGGATGCCGGCGGCTTCGATGGCTGCCGGGTTGCCGAGGGGCAGCGGGTGGCCGTCGAGGGTCGCGCTGCCGCTGTCGGCCTGATAGACGCCGGCGAGGATTTTGATCAGCGTCGATTTACCGGCGCCGTTCTCGCCAATCAGGCCATGAATTTCCCCCGGATTGAGGCGCAGGGTAACCGCATTAAGCGCCGTTACGCTGGCAAAACGTTTGCCGATCTGGTCCATGACCAGACCCGCGGCGGGGCGCTCCCCGCCAGGGTGTTGATTTATCACTGCAGTTCGCCGTATCCCAACTGTTTATATACCGCTTTCGCTTCCTGCGGACCTTTCACCGGTATGACCGGGATAAAGGTTTGCACCGGCAGTTTCTGACCGGCAAAGTAGCGGGCCACGTTATCGGCGGAGGTCTGGCCGATCAGATGCGGCTGCTGCGCGACGTTAGCCACGAAGGGGCTGCCGGGCTCCGCCATGATCTCCAGTGTCTCCGGGCCGGCGTCGATGGCCGTCACTTTCACGTCCTTATCACGACCGGTCTCTTCCAGCGCCTGGACGATACCGATGGCCGGTTGATCCCAGCAGGCGACATGGATGGCATCCAGTTTGCCTTTCGGATACTGGCTGAGTAATTCGAGGGTTTTCTTCCGCGCGTCTTCCGGCGAGTTGGCGAACTGTTCCGCGAGCTCAGGCTGGATAATATGAATATCCGGATAATCCTTAAGGACATATTTCCACTGATCGTAGCGAATTCCGCAAATACGCAGCGCGCTGGAGAACGCGTTAAATACCGCCACATTACCTTTGCCGCCTAATTCGTCCGCCATGTAGCGACCGATGGTGGAGCCCAGAGTGTAGTTATCGGAGGTGGAATTGTTGACCGAATATTGTGAAACATGATCCACGGTGAATACCGGGATGCCGGCATCACGTAATGCTTTAAATTTGGGTTCGACGGCGCTGTCGCCGAGAATACTAATTACCGCGTCCACCTTGCGTGACAGTAAAATATCGTGATTATTGGCATGAACCTGATTATCCCGGCCGCCATCGACGCCAATGACTTTGCCCCCCAGCTTCTCCACTTCCTCTGTCGCGCCTTTGAAAGCCTCGCGATCCCAGAAATGCTGGGTGCCTACGACGGCCACGCCAATGTTTTTTCCCTGTAATGAGAGGGCGTCAGCGGCGGTGACGCTCAGCGAGGCAAGGGAAAGCAGTCCCAGTGCGGCAGGCAATAATTTTCTCTTCTGCGACATTGTTATTATGATCCTGTGATGAAGGTGGTTGCGGACCGGTAGCATGACAAGAAGCACCTCGCCACCTCAAATACAAAATAAGTCTAAGTTATGCCGGCAATGTTATATCGCGGAAACGTCAGAGAAAAAGTTTATTTTGTCATGAAGAACCTGAAAATATTTCATGATGCCGGGTAGGCATTTTTATTTTGTGGTTTTATTTTTGGTTTGTTCTGTGTTTATTTAGCGGATAAAGACAATTTTCTTAATATTATGAGTGCATGGGAAATACGGCCTCTACTGCGAAAAAGAGAAGATTGCGCGGGCTAACGCTTTTTTTAGCAGAGCAATGTCTGGCCGGGTAAGAAATATTACCGCATTTCCCCGCTTTATTTTAACGAACCTTAGGCTGAGAAGAACGCGGGCGCTATGAAGAAACAGCATAATTATACGGTGATGCACTGGGGTACCTGGCAGGTGGAGAGCCGCGAGGGCGAGATCGTGGCGGTTAAGCCGGTGCCCTGGGATAAAAACCCCTCACGCATCGGTCAATCGCTCCCCGACGCGGTGACCAGCCAAACGCGCATTCGCCGCCCGGCGGTGCGCGTCGGCTATCTGCAGCACGGGCCGGCGTCACGAGAAGGGCGAGGCAAGGAGCCCTTTGTCGAAGTCAGCTGGGAGGTGGCCCTGGACCTGGTGGCTCGCGAGCTGCGCTCGGTCAAGGCGCGCTGCGGCAATGAGGCGATTTACGGCGGCTCCTACGGCTGGGCCAGCGCCGGGCGCTTTCACCATGCGCAGAGCCAGCTGCACCGTTTTCTTAAGGGCTTTGGCGGGTATACCGCCAGCACCAATACCTATAGCAGCGCCGCGGGCGAGCGCATTCTGCCGCATATTCTTGGGCCGCTGAGCCCGCTGCACCGTCAGCATACCCATTTTTCCGAGCTGGCGCGGGAGTGTCAGCTGTTTGTCGCGATTGGCGGTCTGCCGCTGCGCAATGCCCAGGTCAACGGCGGCGGCGCCAATGACCATATGCTGCCGTACTGGCTGGATAAGATGCAGGCCAACGGCACGCGGTTTATTAATATCAGTCCGGTGCGCAATGACCTCAGCGCGGTGGCCGACGCCGAGTGGCTGGCCATTCGGCCGGGTACCGATACCGCACTGCTGCTGGCGCTGAGCTATGTGCTGATCGCTGAGTCCCTCTACGACCAGGCGTTTGTCGCCAGCCATACCGTCGGGTTTGCCCCCTATCGCGCCTATCTGTTGGGCGAGCATGACGGCGTGGCGAAAACCCCGGCGTGGGCGGCGGCGATAACCGGCCTGGACGCGCAGCGCATCGCTGACCTGGCGCGTGAGATGGCCCGCCACCGGACGATGGTAAATATCTCCTGGTCTATCCAGCGCGCCCGTCAGGGGGAGCAGGCCTACTGGGCGACGGTGGCCCTGACCGCGCTGCTGGGACAGATCGGCACGCCGGGCGGCGGCCTCGGGTTTGGCTATGCCTGTACCAACCTGGCGGGCGCGGTGCGAAAAGCGTTTTCCGGCCCGCGCTTGCCCGCCGGGGAGAATGCGGTGGACAGCGTCATCCCGGTGGCGCGGCTGTCCGATATGCTGCTGCACCCGGGAGAAGCCTATGAGTTCGACGGTCAGCAGCTGCATTATCCCGACATCCGTCTGGTCTACTGGGCGGGAGGCAATGCGTTTCATCATCATCAGGATATTAACCGACTGTGCGAGGCCTGGCGCCGTCCGGAGACGGTGGTGGTGCATGAGCAGTACTGGACCGCGCAGGCCAAATTCTCCGACATCGTTCTGCCGGCTACCACCTCGCTGGAGCGAGAGGATATCGGCAGCGGCGGTCACGACGGGTTTATGATTGCCATGAGCGCGCAGATCCCGCCGGTGGGCGAGGCGCGTGATGATTACGCTATTTTCCTCGATCTTGCCGGGCGGTTGGGCTTCGGAGAACAGTTCAGCGAGGGGAGGGACGCCGGGCAATGGCTGCGCCATCTCTATGAGGAGTCAAGACCGCGGGCGCAGGAGGAGGGCATTGCGCTGCCCTCGTTCGAAGACTTCTGGCAGCAAGGGGTGCTGGAGTACAGCGCGCCGGCGCGGCCGCAGGTCTTTCTCGCCGATTTTCGCGCCGATCCGCAGCGCTATCCGCTTTCCACACCCTCCGGCAAGATTGAACTCTTTTCCGCTACCGTCGCCGGGTTTGGCTATCGCGAATGCCCTGGCCATCCCTGGTGGGATGAGGAAGAGGCCGCCCGGCAGCGACAGGAGGCGGCGCGCTGGCCGCTTCATCTGCTCTCCAGTCAGCCGCGCGCCCGTCTGCACAGTCAGTACGACCACGGCAGCGTCAGCCGGGCGACGAAAATTCAGGGACGCGAGCCGTTGTGGATGCATCCGCAGGATGCGCAGGCAAGAGACATTCGCGAAGGCAGCGTGGTGAAAGTGTATAACGACCGTGGGGCGATTCTCGCGGGCGTGCACCTGAGCGAGCAGATTTTGCCGGGGGTGGTACAGATGTCCACCGGCGCCTGGTATGACCCTCTGGATCCGAATGAAAAAGGATCCCTCGATAAGCATGGTAATCCCAACGTGTTAACCGAGGATCGCGGCAGTTCGCGCCTGGGACAGGGCTGTAGCGCCCAGAGCTGTTGGGTGGAGATCGCCCCGTGGCGAGAGGAACTGCCGCCGATCACCGCCTTTGACCCGCCGAAGTTTATTGCGGTTTAGGTGTCAGGGATCGCCGGCGGCGGGTCGGCTATCCCGGAGAAGGCGCGGTATGCGCCGCCTCCGGGAAAGCGCGCGCCAGGCGGTTTAAGGCTGATGACAGGGCGACGTTACGCCAGCCGTGGGTAGGCGCTGGCGATATCGTCGCCGGTAAACTGGGCGATCCAGCCTTCCGGGTTATCAAAAATGCGAATGGCGGTGAAGTTCGGTTCTGAACCCATATCAAACCAGTGCGGAGTGTGGGCGGGAACCGAAATCAGATCGTTCTTTTCGCACAGCACCTGGAACACCTCGTCGCCAATGTGCAGGCAGAACAGGCCGGCGCCCTCGACAAAAAACCGGACCTCGTCTTCGCCATGAGTGTGTTCGTTCAGGAATTTTTCCCGCAGCGCCTCTTTCTGCGGGTTATCGGCGCGCAGGCTGATGACGTCCCAGCTCTGATAGCCCTTTTCGGCGACCAGTTTGTCAATCGCATGCTGATAGGCGGCAATCACTGTTTCTGCGCTGGGGGCCGCGCCGAGATCGCGGTCAGCCTGCCAGCGCTCAAAACGGACGCCTTTGGCGTTAAGCTGCTCCTGAATCGCTTTGGCGTCGGTGCTGTGCCAGACCGGCGTTTGCGGATCTTTCACGGAAAAAAGGGTTAATGCGCTCATGCTGGGATCTGCTCCGGATGAATGTCGTCAAAACGCTGAACCTGAGGGTGGCGGCTTGCCGGGTCGCGGTCGCCGCGTACCAGCTGGACAGTGCGCAACCCCGCGGCTTCGGCGGCGTCGAGTTCCTGATGGATATCCGACAGGAACAGGATGGCCCCGGGGGCGTGGCCCAGGTGTTCAGCAATATTGCGGTAGGACTGCGCTTCGCGTTTGGCGCCTACCAGGGTATCGAAATAGCCCGTAAACAGATGAGTAATATCACCTTCATCGCTGTAGCCAAATAACAATTTCTGCGCTGCCACGGAGCCAGAAGAATATACATACAGATCAATGCCCTGTGCTTTCCATTTCTCCAGCGCCGGCAGCACGTCCGGGTAGAGATGGCCGGTAAAGTCGCCGTTGAGGTAGCCATCGCGCCAGATGATCCCCTGCAGCGCCTTCAGCGCAGTGGATTTCCGATCTTCGTCCATAAAAGCGAAGAGGGTAGCAATCAGGTCGGCGGTGCTGGCGGCGGGGGCGTCTGTCTCGCGGCGCAAGTTGTCGAGGATCGTTCTCACCGGTTCAGCGTGCTGCTGAGCGGTCACAAAGCCGGCCAGTCGTTCGCGGGCGTAGGGGAACAGCACGTTATGCACGAAGCGGATATCGCTGGTGGTGCCTTCTATGTCGGTCACGATGGCGCGGATCATGGTTTCTCCAGAGTGGGCGTAGCGTGGAATAACATTAGCATTTAGACGTCTAAGCGTCTTGATTGCCAAATATTAACATCGTGTTATAGTGGCTTCAACAACAGCATTACAATCGGTACAAAAAGAATGAGTAATAACCCATTGATTCCAGAGAGTAAATTTCCGTCACTTGGCACCACCATTTTTACCCAGATGAGCGCTCTCGCCCAGCAGCATCAGGCCATAAACCTGTCGCAGGGCTTTCCCGATTTCGACGGCCCGCGCTATCTTCAGGAGCGTCTGGCGTACCACGTGGCGCAGGGGGCGAATCAGTATGCCCCGATGACCGGCGTGCCGGCGCTGCGCGAGGCGATCGCTGACAAGACGGCGGAGCGGTATGGATATCGACCCGACGTCAACAGCGATATTACGGTCACCGCCGGGGCGACGGAGGCCCTGTACGCGGCGATTACCGCTCTGGTGCGCCGCGGCGACGAGGTGGTCTGTTTCGATCCCAGCTACGACAGCTATGCTCCCGCGGTGGCGCTGGCCGGCGGCGAATTACGCCGTATTGCCCTTCAGCCGCCGCATTTTCGCGTCGACTGGCAGCAGTTTGCCGCGACGCTGAGCGACAAAACCCGGCTGGTGATCCTCAACACCCCGCACAATCCCTCGGCCACGGTCTGGCAACGCGAGGATTTTGCCGCCCTGTGGCAGGCGATTGCCGAACGCGAGATCTATGTTCTCAGCGACGAGGTCTATGAGCATATCAACTTTGCCGAGGACGGCCACGCCAGCGTGCTGGCGCATCCGCTATTGCGCGAGCGGGCGGTGGCGGTTTCTTCGTTTGGCAAAACGTTTCATATGACCGGCTGGAAGGTTGGCTACTGCGTGGCTCCGGCGGCCATCAGCGCGGAGCTGCGCAAGGTGCACCAGTATCTGACCTTCTCGGTAAATACCCCGGCGCAGCTGGCGATCGCCGACATGCTGCGTGAGGCGCCGGATCACTACCGAGAACTACCGGCCTTTTACCGTGAACGCCGCGATCTGTTTATTGAGGCGCTGCGCCCCAGCCGGCTGGAGCTCCTGCCCTGTGAGGGGACCTATTTCCTGCTGGCGGACTACAGCGCCATCTCCGACCTTGACGACGTCAGCTTCTGCCGCTGGCTGACGACAGAGGTTGGGGTGGCGGCGATCCCGCTCTCCGTCTTCTGCGCCGACCCGTTCCCGCACAAGCTGATCCGCTTGTGCTTCGCCAAACAACCGGAGACCTTGCTGGCCGCGGCGGCGCGTTTGTGCGAGCTGTAGTTACTTTATGGTCCACGCCTGAGAGAACTGGCGGTCGGCGAACATCTCTGCCAGGCCGCTAATTTGCTTCAGGCGCAGCACCTCATCGGCATCCATTCCCAGCTCTTTGCCGATCTTCTGCGGCGTCCAGCCGAGGCGGGTTAGCTCGCGGACAATATCTGACATGGCGTGGATTTGGTGGCGTCCGCGCGCCCGGTTGTGGCGTATTGTCGCTGCCATCAGCCCGTCGCGTGTGGCGTTTTCATGCGTCAGGCAGGTGACCGGTAGATAGCCTTTCAGCTTTTTTTTCAGCGACGCTTTGCTGCAGGCCAGCTCATGGCGGTGAAAACCGTCGACAATCGCGTACCCCTGCGGTCCCTGCCTGATGACCACCACCGGCTGGGTAAAGCCATCGGCCTCCAGCGAGGTCTGCAGCAGGCGCTTCTCCGGCGGCGCCACGTTATTCGGATTATAGTCGTTGGGGATAACCTGCTCCTGTTTGACCCACAGCACACAGTCAACGGGCTGCGAGCGGAAGGGGCTGTGTTGGTGGAGCACCTGGCGAAACGCGTTGATAGCCTCGATACGCGCTTCGTCATCCAGCGTTTGCAGGAAATCCTCCAGCGCCTGCGTTAGTTGTTGTTGCATAATATCCCCCATTGTTGGCGATGTTTTTCCATACGTTTTCGGTAGCGCTGATAGTGGCTGCTTTTGGTTGGGCTGAAGGAGAGCTGGCGGCACCAGTAGTCATTATTGAGTAGCACTTTGCAGATCCGTCGCCAGGAGGGGATATCTTTGGTGCCAACGTCCGCGGGCTGAGTATCAGGGATCTCTTCCATGCCTTTTTTCTGGTACCAGCGCAGGTAGACGGCGATCTTATTGCGGTAATGCTCGGCGGTGGTTTCCGGCATGCTGTCGAGCAGAAACAGCGCATAGCTTTTCCATGTCAAATGGTCCGGTTTGTCGATTTTTCGGTGACCGTAGAATTGATTATCATGCCCGGCATAGACGCCGCCGCTGTGCGCGCCGCTCACCCGCTGGCACATCGCGGCCCAGCGCTCCGGCTCCAGCACATGGTACAGCCATAGCCCCTGGCGCTGCTCCGGACCGAAGGGTTCGCAGATGCGCATATAGCGCAGCGGCACACCGGCCTGATACATCAGATCGTACAGCGGGTTATAGGGCTGGCCGCTTTTAGCAAACCAGGTCCAGATATCGGCGGTTTTCCAGTCATAGATCGGGTAGATGTACCAGGCGTGGCCGCCCGGCGCCGAGGTGGTCCACGGTTTATCGTCGGCGAAGCGCTGTTTTCGCTGAGAAGAGATGGTCATAAAGCGATTCAGCGACTCATCTGCCCGAATACCCACCAGCACGGCGGCGGGACGGCGCTGTGAAAACCACTCGGCAAAGTGGCTGACGAAGGCTTCAAAGCTCATCCCCGGCTGATAAAACGAAAAATAGCCCGGGTGGGTAATGGCCCAGGAGGGGGGCTGGCGGACCCAGGCGGTGCCGGGCTGCCAGCATTGCCATTGCGGCTTATACTGCGTCAGGGCATTTTGGGTAGTGAGCGGCAGGGCGACCCAGTAAAAGGTATCGATAACATCCTGATAGAGGGCGCGCAGTTTTTCACAGTGAGCGATGGTGCAGGAGAACTGCGCTTCCCAGTCAATAAACAGCACGCTGATTTTCTTACCCTGTAACCGCGCTGCCTGCGCGGTTAAATGGAGCATAACGGTAGAGTCTTTTCCGCCAGAGAAAGAGACGCAAATGCGTGAAAAATTATCCATAACCCAATCGATCCGCTGCTCCGTCGCCTGCAGCACCGATTCCGGTAAGGGATATTTGATAAACGACATGACCATTAATCCTTTAATACTAGAGATTCCCGTTCGCTCAGTATAAACGATGATGCGTGGGAAATTAATGGTCGACTTTCCCTTCCTTTGGGGAGGGGCAATAAGTCGGAACGTTATTTGCTGTTATTGAGTAGGGGGCGTGATATCTCTCTGTCATTCATTAAAATGGTGATTAATTCAGATAAAAAATGATTTTGTGCGGATGATTGATGGTAGTTAATATATATCGTAATGTCTGGAAAAAGTTCGTTTATATCGAGGACGTGAAGTTGCATGGCTGGCGAAATAAAATCATATAAATAGGACGGCAAGAAGCCAATCAGATCGGTTTTATTGATCATGTTAAGAATGGTCATAAAAGAGTCGCTGCGAAAGGCAATATTACGCGGGTTCAGCCAGGGCGTGCTGCTTTGCTGAACGCGCTGGATAACGGGATCGTTGGTAATATAGTGGGTGAAAAACTCCTGCGCCAGCGCGTCAACTGACGTGAGCGCCTCGCGCCGCGGATGGTTCGTCCGACACACCGCGAGGGTCTGCACCGTCTGATAGGGCTGACAGATGGTGGCGCGGTTGGTGATGGGCATTCGGGTGAACACCAGGTCAGCCTGGCGATATGCCAGCAGCTCCTCTGCCGATTCGGTGGTGGTCAGGTTATGGTGTTCAATTTGCAAGTTGGCCTGATGACAAAGCTGGTTAATCATAAAGTGGCTGTTTACTGAACAGAACAGCGGGGGGCCATATATTACAATACGTTTACGCAGATCGGAGCGGTTATTGAGATTGATCGTTTTTTCCAGCTGCTCCAGATTTTGCTGCAGGTGGTAATGAAGATTCACGCAGGCGGTGGTGGGCGTCATTCCCTTCCCGACGCGCACAAATAGCGGATCGTCTAACTGCTGACGCAGACGCTGCAATGACTGACTTACCGCTGACGGGGTGATAAATAACATCGCCGCCGCTTTGCTGATGCTTAAATGCTGATAAATACATTCAAAAATAACCAATAAATTTAGATCGAACTTTTTCAGATCGTAAAGATTTGCCATTAACACAGTCCTGTTTATTGCCAGTGTAAGTTAAAATATTTCTAACGATAATATCTTGCGTCTTAGTATTTGCGGTGTGAATTTAATTGTGGGCAAATAAAATTAAGTTTTGCTTAATATATCTTACTATCGGCAGTGGCACCAGCGGTCGGATTCGCCAGGCGCCACACCGGGACGAAATTACTCTTTTTCACCCATCATAATAGACAGCTTCTCTTTATCCGGCAGGCCGACCACCTGCTGCAGCATATTATCCTTATTCATATAATAAATAGCTGGCGTGACGTTGGCCCCCAGATCGTCCATCAGCTGCTGATTGACGTTGAGCATTTTCATCTTCTTCGGCGGGATAGCCTTCGGTATCGTCAGGGCCATTTTGCCGTTCGATTGCTCGTAATCGTGCCAGGTTTTCGCCGGATCTTTACTGGCGAGGATCGCCGCGGCGGTGGCCGGGCTCTCCGGCTTGATCACGCCCACCAGCAGGGTGCGGATCTGCACTTTACCGGCCTCCACCCAGGGACGGGACTGCTGCCAGAACTGTTTGCAGTAAGGGCAGAAGGGATCGGCAAAGACATACAGCACGATGGGGGCGTCCTTGTCGCCATCCTGCAGCCAGTGGGCGCTGGCCATCTTCTTCCACATCTCCTGTCCCGCCGGCGTGTAGAGCGCTTTTTGAAATAACTGCTCGCTGAGGTTGTTGCCGTTTTCGTCGTACATATAACCGGAAATGGCATGTTTGCCGTCAGGCGTGAGGTAGATGGCGACGCCCATATCCTGGTATTTCCCCAGCCAGCCCTTTATTCCCCCCGGCGCGTCAAAGGGTTTGATGATGGTAATGCCCTGTTTTTCAATTGCTTTTACCGGGGCGGGCAGTTCTTCCGCATAGCTACAAAAAGGCAAAAGGCTGAGCAACAGCAGACGTTTTAACATGAGTATTCCTTGTAAAATCAGCAGGAAAGGAAGAAACATTGCCAAACCTATTACAGTTATAGGCAGGATCAGCAGAACGACGGATTGCCCTTTCCTGGCGTGGGTGATGTAATCCTGGATGCTGTTACATTAAGGTAATGTAGAGCGCAACACATAGCCAGTCTGACTGGCGCTGAACCTACCTTCGGGTATTTCAGGTAACGGGGCCGCCTGAAAGGGTGGCCTTTTTACTTTTGTCGCGGCAAATGATGCGAAAAACAGCGAACTGCGCTGAACGCGTCGACAGGTTCACATTGTTGTCTTGTTCCGGTTGTTAGATAACGCTTATTGATTCGATAATGTAAACGCATTGGTCGGGTCAGGAAAAATTCGTTAACTTAGACCTCAACGAAAACACGGAGGAAGTATAGATGTCCTTAATTAACACCAAAATCAAACCGTTCAAAAACCAGGCATTCAAAAATGGTGAATTCATCGAAGTCACCGAGAAAGACACCGAAGGCCGCTGGAGCGTCTTCTTCTTCTATCCGGCTGACTTCACCTTCGTCTGCCCGACCGAACTGGGCGACGTGGCTGACCATTACGAAGAACTGCAGAAGCTGGGCGTAGACGTTTACTCTGTTTCTACCGATACCCACTTCACCCACAAAGCGTGGCACAGCAGCTCTGAAACCATCGCGAAAATCAAATACGCGATGATTGGCGACCCGACTGGCGCCCTGACCCGTAACTTCGACAACATGCGTGAAGATGAAGGTCTGGCTGACCGCGCCACCTTCGTGGTTGACCCGCAGGGTATCATCCAGGCGATCGAAGTTACCGCTGAAGGTATCGGCCGTGACGCGTCTGACCTGCTGCGTAAAATCAAAGCGGCGCAGTATGTTGCTTCCCACCCAGGCGAAGTGTGCCCGGCGAAATGGAAAGAAGGCGAAGCGACGCTGGCTCCATCCCTGGACCTGGTCGGCAAAATCTAATAATCACGGCGTCTTTCGCATCATAGCGGCGTTGGCTGCGCTTAATCACCCCGGTCACTTACTCGTGTAAGCTCCCGGGGGTTCATAAGCTTGCCGCCTTGCTCTAACGCGAAATACTGGTGAATTAAAATTTCCGTCGTCTTTCATGCCATAGCTGCGTTGGCGTCGCCTGCTCACCCCGGTCGCTTACTTCAGTAAGCTCTCGGGGATTCTCAGGCTAGCCGCCTTGCTCTGACGCGAAATACTTTGGAAATTACTTCAGTCATGGGCGCACCTGCGCCCATTTCATTCCAACACCATGATGCAAGCGCATTCAGGCAGCCTGACAAGGCCGCTTGCATGATGATGTTTTAAGCCCAGGAGATAACAATGCTCGACACCAACATGAAAACCCAGCTCAAGGCCTATCTTGAGAAGCTGACCAAGCCTGTTGAGCTGATTGCCACGCTGGATGACAGCGCTAAATCGGCAGAAATCAGGGAACTGCTGGCTGAAATTGCTGAACTGTCAGACAAAGTCACCTTTAAAGAAGACAATACGCTGGCGGTACGCAAGCCATCGTTCCTGATTACTAACCCCGGTTCCGACCAGGGCCCACGCTTTGCGGGCTCCCCGCTGGGCCACGAGTTTACCTCGCTGGTGCTGGCGCTGCTGTGGACCGGCGGTCATCCGTCGAAAGAGGCTCAGTCTCTGCTGGAGCAGATCCGCGATATCGATGGCGACTTCGAGTTTGAAACCTACTACTCGCTCTCCTGCCATAACTGCCCGGACGTGGTCCAGGCGCTGAACCTGATGGCGGTGCTCAACCCGCGTATCAAACATACGGCGATTGACGGTGGTACTTTCCAGAATGAGATCACCGAGCGCAACGTGATGGGCGTGCCGGCGGTGTTCATGAACGGCCAGGAGTTTGGTCAGGGGCGGATGACGCTGACGGAAATCGTCGCCAAAGTGGACACCGGTGCGGAAAAACGCGCAGCGGAAGAGCTGAATCAGCGTGACGCTTACGATGTGCTGATCGTCGGTTCCGGCCCGTCCGGCGCGGCGGCCGCGGTTTACTCTGCGCGTAAAGGGATTCGTACCGGCCTGATGGGCGAGCGCTTCGGCGGCCAGGTGCTGGATACCGTGGATATCGAAAACTACATTTCGGTGCCGAAAACCGAAGGCCAGAAGCTGGCCGGGGCCCTGAAAGCGCACGTTAGCGACTATAACGTCGATGTGATCGACTCCCAGAGCGCGACCAAACTGACGCCAGCGGCGACAGAGGGCGGCCTGCATCAGATCGAAACCGCCTCCGGCGCGGTGCTGAAGGCGCGCAGCGTCATCATTGCCACCGGGGCGAAATGGCGCAACATGAACGTGCCGGGCGAAGATCAGTATCGCACCAAGGGCGTAACCTACTGCCCGCACTGCGACGGCCCGCTGTTTAAAGGTAAGCGCGTGGCGGTGATCGGCGGGGGGAACTCCGGCGTGGAAGCCGCCATCGACCTGGCGGGCGTCGTGGAACACGTGACCCTGCTGGAATTCGCACCGGAGATGAAGGCCGACCAGGTGCTGCAGGATAAAGTCCGCAGTCTGAAGAATGTCGACATTATTCTCAATGCGCAGACCACGGAAGTGAAAGGCGACGGCAGCAAGGTCACCGGTCTGCAGTATCGTGACCGGGTGAGCGGCGATGAGCATCACGTCGCGCTGGCGGGCATCTTCGTGCAGATCGGCCTGCTGCCTAATACCACCTGGCTGGAAGGCGCGGTTGAGCGTAACCGCATGGGCGAGATCATCATCGATGCGAAGTGCGAAACCAACGTTAAAGGCGTATTCGCCGCCGGTGACTGCACCACCGTGCCGTACAAGCAGATTATCATCGCGGCAGGGGAGGGGGCGAAAGCGTCGCTGAGCGCCTTCGACTACCTGATCCGCACGAAAACCGCATAACAAGTCAGACAATAGACCTGCATAACAAAGAGGCTACCCAGGGGTAGCCTCTTTTTTTATGCGCTTTTCCTCAGCCTTACCTGACGACCATCACCGGGATATGGGCGTGACGGATGACGCTCGAGGCGTTGGAGCCCAACAGGTGAGTACTGATGGAGGGATTGCGTGAGCCAATCACCACCACGTCGGCGTTTATTTCGCTGGCCAGTTCGTTGACCATGTCGCGCACGCTGCCGAAACGCACATGCAGCTTGATCCGCGATGGGTCAATGCTGAAATGGCTGACCATGGTCTGCAGGCGGGTTTCCGCCTCGTGCTGCAGATGTTCCTCAAAACGCCGCAGGTCGGCGGTAAAACGGCTCATCGTGAAGCTCGCTGAACCGGGTAAGACGTGGAGCAGATGGATCACCCCGTCCTGCTGGGCCAGAAACTCCGCATGCCGGACGGCTTTATCGCTCAGCGCCATCTCAAAGACATCAACCGGCATAATGATAGTCTTATACATATGCAATCCTCCTTGTTCGTTTGCGTCTATATCAACATATTATATGCGGATATTGTGTCATTCAGGTCGCAAAACTGTCAGTCAGGCAGGCGCAAAGCGTAAAAAAAGGTTAGCGGGGGAAGACAGCAGAAAGAGGATGTGTGGACATCCTCTGAATAAAGCGCGATACGCCTCAGGCAGCGGGGATTAACGGTGGAATTCGCCAGCGGCTTCCGGCTGGTACAGCAGCGCCAGCACTTCCAGGTGCGTCGACGCCCCGCCCGGCAGCTCCCAGTGAATGGTGCTGCCGACCTTGAGGCCGAGCAGCGCGGCGCCCACCGGCGCGAGGACGGAGAGCTGGCTGGCGCTGTCGGTCACCTGCGTCGGAAACACCAGCGTCCGCACGCGCTCTTCGCCGCTGGTCAAATCGCGGAATTTAACCGTACTGTTCATGGTGACGACATCGTGCGGCATCGCTTCCGGCGCCAGCATTTGCGCACGGTCGAGCTCGTCGTTCAGGGCATCGGCAACCGGCGAGCTGGCGAAAGCCGGCTGCTCCAGCAGCCTGTCGATACGTTCGGCATCCAGTTCGTTAATGATGATTGCGGGTCTGGTCATTGCATACTCCATGTTATCCAGGAACCTGTCCGTAAAAGAAAACCCTCGCCGAAAAAGGCAAGGGTTAAGGTTCTCCCATCATACTGAGAGTTGCCGGCAGTTTGAAGTGATGAAACGCACAATCAGCGCGCAACGCCTCCGGCGAAGGGCGTTTTCTGAACAGTATGCCGCGTTGCGCTAGTGGCCAACCTTATCGAGGATAAACTGCGCGCCGCAATTACCCGGGTGAGGCTGGGGCAGAAAGGCGGAGGTGGCCAGTGGGGCGTTGATGGTCGCGGCGTTGAGCGAGATTTGCATCTCGGTCAAATAGGCAGGATTACCGTTACAGGTTAATTTAAACGCCTTCACGCTCTGCGGACCCCAGGCGCGGGCCACGGCGGCGTCGAAGTCGGCCCGACTGACGGTTTGGCCATAGTGTTTGGCAAGGAAATCACCAACCGGGCTGCGCTTAATTTCCCCGTTCAGGCGCACCATGGCGCCAAAATAGCTGTCGGGATCGAAGCCGAAGCAGACGCCATGTTTGGCATATTCGTAACGTTCGAGGCAGGAGGTGCCGCCCGCACCCGGCATTACGCTATTCAGTTTGTTGGCCATCTCCAGCGACAATCCCGTCTCCGCCGCCTGACATTTGCGGTTCGCCTTCACCTCCGGCATGTCGGGTACCGGGCGCGTGGCGCAGCCGTAGCGCATCCAGCGTCGTTCATCCACTCCGCGCGCGGCAATGGACTTTGGCAGCCCGGGCCACAGACCGTGCACGGTCAGAAAATCGGCTTTATTCGCGGTTTCCTGCTGCAGGCGGCACTCTTCCGGTTCGTTGCGGTTACGGTCATACATGCTCTGACAGAATCCGGTTTGCCAGGAGAGGGCCAGGACATAGCGGTCAAAATCAGCGTATCGCGTCGCGGTGAGCGGTTCAGCGCCGGCCTGAGTGGCGGTAAGCACAAGGGCAAGCGCGGCGAATTCCTTCCTGAACATGTTTATTCCTGATTGTGGATGGCAAAAGATAACGGGGAGTTATTAAAGCATAAAAAAGGCGCCTGCTGGCGCCTTTTCACGTGGTTAGACCATTAGTGGACCGCGCTGCCCGGGACGAGGATCTCGGTCGCGACAATCACCACCAGCAGGCCAACCATCACCGGCACCGAGGTGCGTTTGACCACTTCGAACGGGGAGATCTTCGCCATCCCGGCGACGGCCACCACTACGCCGGAGACCGGCGAGATCGTGCGGCCAAGGTTAGAGGCCTGCAGCATCGGGATCGACAGATAGGCGGGATTGATGCCGGAGGAGTGCGCCAGCTTGGGGATCATCTCGACAAAGGCGTAGAACGGGGCATTGCCGGAGCCGGTGGTCATCGCCGCCAGCATGGTCAGGATCACCAGCACCAGCATCAGAATAATACTGGCCGAGCCGAAGGAAGTGGCGATGGAGATCAGACCGTTGATGAAGCCGATGGTGCTTAATCCCTGAGCAAAAACGCCGGCGGCGACCAGCAGCATCACCACCCCGGCGAAGGCGTCAGCCATCCCGCGGTAGGCGACTTCCAGTCCGCTGAAGACGTTTTTGGTGTTGAACCCGCGCAGGAATTCGAGGATCGCCGCCAGCAGCATGCAGCCGACGAGGATGGTAATAATGTGCAGTTCCGGTCCCCATTTGCCATCAAAGATCAGTACGCCAATAATCGGGGTAAACGGCAGGATGGCGTACAGCGCCGGGGCATTGGTGGTGATCTCGTTGACGTCGAGCATTTCGTGGGAAATGTTCTCTTTCTTATCCAGGTAGCGCTGCCAGAAGAAGTGGGCGATCGCCATGCAGATGATAGCGGCGATAGAGATCGGCAGCGTGGTCTTGAAGGCAAAGTCGATCAGCGGCATTTCGGCCGCTTTTGCCGCCAGCACGACGTCACCCGAGGTAGGCGAAAGGATAATCGCCGCCGGGGAGGCGCAGATGGCCGCCGCCGCACCGCGGCTGATACCGACGTTTACCATCACCGGGAACAGCGTCGCCATCAGCAGGACGCCGAGGCCGGTCGCGGAGGAGACGGCCAGCGACATCAGGCAGGCGACAAAGTAGGCGGCAATCATCAGCAGATAGGGCGAATTGATATAGCGCAATGGCTTTGAGGCTAATTTCACCACCATATCATTGGCGCCAATATGCGTCATATAGGTGGCGAAGCCGCACAGCATCATGATCATCATACCCAAATCGCCGCCACGGCTCATGAGTAGAATCTTAATGTATTCAATAATGTCAGTGGCGGAGTAACCGGTGCCCTCGGTATTGCCTGGTAAGACTTTATGACCCAGCAGGGCGCTGACGATCAGCAATATTAAGCCGCCGACGAACAGCACGCCGGTGGCTGAATAGCCCTTAATGATATAGCGGGCGACGCCCACAATGACCGCAATCCCGATCAGGATCTCAACAAACGTCAGCATTCATTTCCCCTAAGCCCAAAGAATATGTAGTTAAAAAGCGCCACACCAAATTTTAATGTGCGAATGTGCCGAAAAAACGGACGAAACTCGCTGATGCAAATCAATAAAGCGATAAGAACTACGCCCCTCCCGTCCCGCCTGGATATAATCACCAGATGGATAGTTAAGCGGTTCTGATGGTCAGCGGGCGAAAATCAGGAGTTTGCCTTATTTCGTTCAACCTGTATTGAGACTATCTTTGCTATCTTAGGTGGCTTTTAAATGAAAGTGGTAATAGAAAAGTGTTGATGTTACGTCGTTTTTCATTGTTTTCTCTTGGTTTTTTAGGATGGTTATTGGTATCCGGAAACGCCAGCGCGTCGTTTTCATCGACCCTTAGCGAAGGTTACCATACCTTAAGTAATAACGTTGCGCAGACCTGGAATGAGCCGGAGCACTATGATCTGTACGTTCCAGCCATCACCTGGCACGCGCGCTTTGCTTATGATAAGGAAAAGACGGACAAGTATAACGAACGTCCGTGGGGGGCAGGCTTCGGCGTTTCGCGCTGGGATGAGAAAGGGAACTGGCACGGCCTGTACCTGATGGCGTTTAAAGACTCTTTCAATAAGTGGGAACCCATCGGCGGCTACGGTTGGGAGAAAACCTGGCGTCCGCTGACGGACCAGAACTTCCGCCTCGGTCTCGGCTATACCCTCGGGGTGACGGCGCGCGATAACTGGAACTACATCCCGATTCCGGTGATCTTGCCCTTAGCGTCAATAGGTTACGGTCCGGCAACGTTCCAGATGACCTATATTCCCGGTACCTACAATAACGGTAACGTTTACTTCGCCTGGGCTCGCATACAGTTTTAATTCGCTAAGTCTTAGCAATAAATGAGATAAGCGATGCGTCTTGTGGAAAAACAAGGACTAAAGCGTTACCCACTAAAAAAGATAGCGACTTTTATCACTTTTTAGCAAAGTTGCACTGGACAAAAGGTACCACAATTGGTGTACTGATACCCGACACAGCATTAGTGTCGATTTTTCATATAAAGGTAATTTTGATGTCTAAGATTAAAGGTAACGTTAAGTGGTTTAATGAGTCCAAAGGATTCGGTTTCATTACTCCGGAAGATGGCAGCAAAGATGTATTCGTACACTTCTCTGCAATCCAGTCCAACGGTTTCAAAACTCTGGCTGAAGGTCAGCGCGTAGAGTTCGAAATCACTAACGGTGCCAAAGGCCCTTCTGCTGCAAACGTAATCGCTCTGTAAGCAACGCGTCAGTAGAATATAAAAACCCGCTAATCAGCGGGTTTTTTTTTGCCTGTTGATTACGCCTTTAGCGGCTGGCGGCCTGCGAGAAGAGCCAGAAGGCGACAGCCGTCATGGCAAACGAGCCCAGCAAGTTCACCGCGACGTTGAGGAGCGCCCAGCTCACTCGCCCCTGCTGCAGAAGAAACACCACTTCCGCAGAGAAGGTGGAGAAGGTGGTCAACCCGCCGCAGAAACCCGTGGTGATCAGCAGTTTCCACATCGGGTCAATGCCGGTCAGTCTATTAAACCACGCCAGCCCGGCGCCGATCACAAAGGCGCCTAACAGGTTGGCAGTCAGCGTCCCAATCGGGATAGCATGGTGCACAGGATTGAGCTTCATGCCGAGCCACCAGCGCAAAACGCTGCCGGTGCCGCCGCCAATAAAAACGGCGCAAAGAAGTTGAAACACGGTCGTTTCCTGCTATTTGATGTAAGAGAGTGTCAAGTGTAGCGCGCAACGGGCGCAATTGGCTATTCATAACCTGACGGGAGAAAAACATGCGGGTAGCGGCAGGGCAGTTTATCGTCACGCCAGTATGGCGGACGAATGCGCAAACTTGTGTGGCGATGATGCAGCAGGCGGCGCGTGAAGGGGCGGCGCTGCTGGTGCTGCCGGAGGCGTTGCTGGCACGTGATGACAACGACCCGGATCTGTCGGTGAAATCGGCCCAAACGCTGGATGGGGAGTTTTTACAGCTGCTGCTGGCCGAGAGCGCGCGTAACGGCCTGACGACGATCCTGACGCTGCATGTGCCGTCGGGGGAGGGGAGAGCAACCAACACGCTGGTGGTATTGCGTGAAGGGAAGGTTATTGCCCATTATCACAAACTTCATTTATACGATGCCTTCGCAATGCAGGAGTCCCGGCGGGTGGATCCCGGCCGGCAAATCCCGCCGGTGATTGAAGTGGCGGGTTTCCGCGTTGGCCTGATGACCTGTTACGATCTGCGTTTTCCGGAGCTGGCGCTGTCGCTGGCGCTGAACGGGGCGCAGCTGCTGGTGCTGCCCACCGCATGGGTGAAAGGGCCGCAAAAAGAGCATCACTGGGCGACGCTGCTGGCGGCGCGCGCGCTGGACACGACCTGCTACGTCGTGGCGGCAGGCGAATGCGGGACGCGTAACATCGGGCAGAGCCGCATCGTCGATCCGCTGGGGACCACCGTGGCGGGCGCGGGGAGCGAGCCGCAGCTGATCTATGCCGATATTTCCGCAGACTACCTTGCGCGGGTTCGCGAGCGTTTGCCGGTGCTGCAGAACCGACGGTTTGCGCCACCGCAATTATTGTGACGTTTTTTTAAACAAGGCTTGATTCACCTTGTTACAGATTGCTATTGTGTCCGCGCGCCAAATACCCGTATTGTTTATCCCAATAATTCGCTGTGCACGTCAGGACGGACACCCCAGCGCTCACTCCCGGAGGGGAGGCCTCGGGCTGAATCACGCAGCCCACGCACAGGTGGATTACAATATGACGGATAAATGCGTGTATGATGGCGTATTCGCAGCTTGTATAGAGAAGAAGGTTAGCTATGGGTGAGATTAGTATTACCAAACTGCTGGTAGTCGCAGCACTGATTATCTTAGTGTTTGGTACCAAGAAATTACGTACGCTGGGCGGCGACCTGGGGTCGGCTATCAAGGGCTTTAAAAAAGCCATGAACGAAGATGACGATAGCGCGAAAAAAACCACCGCTGAAGACGAAGCACCGGCGCAGAAGCTCTCTCATAAAGAGTAATTCTCCGGCTGCGTCCCCTGGCGGGATGCGGGTGGTACGGCGAAGAGGCCGCGACGTTTGACGTTGCGGCCTTTGTCGTTTTTGTCGACGCCGCGCAGGAAAGATGCAACTAACTGTTACGGGAAGGCGAAGCGAATGAAGCGGAGAGCGCCGCTGCGCCAGGACGTGACGCAGCGGGAGAAGCGGCAGGTTATTTAACTTCCATCCCTTTAGCCTGCAGGTCGGCGTGATAGGAAGAGCGAACGAAGGGGCCGCAGGCGGCGTGGGTGAAGCCCATCGCCATGGCTTCCGCTTTCATCTCTTCAAACTCTTCCGGGCTAACGTAACGCTGCACTGGCAGGTGGTGACGGCTCGGCTGCAGATACTGGCCTAATGTCAGCATGGTGACGCCATGACGGCGCAGGTCGCGCATGACTTCGATGATCTCGTCGTTGGTTTCGCCCAGGCCCACCATCAGGCCGGATTTTGTCGGGATCTCCGGGTGCGCTTCTTTAAAACGCTCCAGCAGCTTCAGCGACCAGTTGTAATCCGCGCCCGGACGCACCTGACGATAGAGGCGCGGTACGTTTTCGAGGTTGTGGTTGAAGACGTCCGGCGGGGTCACCGTCAGAATATCCAGGGCGCGATCCATGCGGCCGCGGAAATCCGGGACCAGCGTTTCGATTTTAATCGTCGGGTTTTTCTCGCGAATGGCGCTGATGCAGTCGGCAAAATGCTGTGCGCCGCCATCGCGCAGGTCATCACGGTCCACCGAAGTGACCACCACGTAGCGCAGCCCCATATCGGCGATAGTTTGCGCCAGCTTCTGTGGCTCGTTCGCATCTGGCGCGACCGGGCGGCCATGCGCCACGTCGCAGAATGGGCAACGGCGGGTACAGATCGCGCCGAGGATCATAAAGGTCGCGGTACCGTGGTTGAAGCACTCTGCAAGGTTCGGGCAGGAGGCCTCTTCGCACACGGAGTGCAGGCCGTTCTTACGCATCGCTGCTTTGATTCCCTGGATACGGGACGAGTCTGCCGGAAGTTTGATTTTCATCCATTCCGGTTTTCTGAGCAGAGCTTCACGCTCAGTTGCCACGTTCTTCACCGGGATAAGGGCCATTTTATCGGCGTCGCGGTACTTAACACCGCGTTCCATCACAATGGGTTTACTCATAGCGTGCGTGTTCCAGTTGCGAGTCACGAAGGAAAGCGAATTAATTCAATGAAATGTTGCAATTATCAACTATTTTTGAATCAAGAGCAGGCAGTATACCATTGAAAAGGGGCAGAAAGCAGCCTGCCTGCCCGGCAAATTGTAAAATAGTTGTTGTTTTATCCTTTTCCCTTCCGTGCGCTACGCCTTAAACGCCTGGATCACGGTCTCAATGATCTCTTTCAGCAATGGCTCTTTCCCGCTCTGCTTATTGAAGTGCAGCGCAACATCAATCTGCTCTTCCCGCAGGGAGGGGAAGTCCAGGGTCTGTAGCGGCCAGAGACGGGATACCATGGCGAACAGGCGCTCGGTGGTCAGCCCCAGCATGTCGCTCTCGGCGATCATTGCCGCCTGGGTTAGCAGGTTGAAGGTGCTGAAACCGCAGCGGCGCTCGCCCATCTCCTCCTGCAGCCGACGGTGCAGCGTAGGGTAGCGCTGGCCTTCCGGCAGCAGCAGCGCAAACTCGTATTGTGCAAGGGCGGATTCATCCTGCGGACCCTCCAGCGCGGGATGCCCAGCGCGGCAGTACATCTGCACCCGTTCCTGATACAGCACGTGATGGCTTATCGCCTGGCCGCTGTGCAGATGGGTATCAATCAACAAATCCACCTGGCGCTGGTCAAGCTGCCGCGCGGCGTCGGTGAGGGCGATGTTGTGCAGCAGGATCTGCGGAAAGACCGGCTTCAGCGCGCTGGCCAGGCCAGGCATCAGCAGCGCCCCCATGGCTGGCGTGGTGGCGATAGTGATCACCCGCTGCTGATGCGGGCTGCCGGTGATATCCAGCGCGCTGAGGAAAGCCTCCATACCGCGGCTGATGTACTGGTGAAGATGGGTGGCATAGGCGGTGGGCGTTACGCCCTGGCCTTTACGGATAAACAGCGGATCGGGGAACAGCGCCCGCAGTTTGTTTATTGACTGGCTAATGGCCGACGGCGTGATATTGAGTATCTTCGCGGCATTGACGATACCTTTGTGTACGTACACGGCTTCGAAGATGGTCAACAGATTGAGGTCAATATTACGCAGGATGCGAAACATCTGACGGTCGTAACGTTCGTCCTGTCGGTCAGGAGATTCTGACGGCGGCGTATTCTCTGGCACGCGATGAGTCCGGTTGGGAATGATAGGCCAAGTATAGCGGCCCACCGCGTTGCCGTGCGTGACAATTGATTGCAAAAATAATGTGTTACTCGTTCAGCACCCCGCCGTCAGCGGGGCGCTGGTCTGCCCTTAACCCTGAGGAAGGTATTCGTGCGGGGGATTGTTCAGCAGCGCCAGCAGATGGGCGACCAGCCGCGGAGCCACTGTCTCCGGAGTGGCTTCCGGCTGCCACTGGCGCATTTGCGTCATCTCCATACCGGCATAGCCGCAGGGGTTGATACGCAGAAACGGCGTCAGATCCATCGCGATATTGAGCGCCAGGCCGTGGAAAGAGCAGCCTTTACGGATCCGCAGCCCCAGAGAGCATATTTTGCGATCGCCGACGTAGACGCCAGGGGCGTCGGCGCGGGGGTGCGACTCAATACCGTATTCGGCAAGGGTATTGACGACCGTTTGCTCCAGCAGCGTCACCAGTTCACGCACGCCCAGCTTGCGGCGCTTGAGGTTCAACAGGACGTACATTACCTGCTGTCCCGGGCCGTGATAGGTTACCTGGCCGCCGCGATCGCTCTGGATCACCGGAATATCACCGGGCACCAGCAGGTGTTCCGCTTTGCCGGCCTGACCCTGGGTGAAAACCGGGTGATGTTCCACCAGCCAGATCTCATCGAGGGTATCTTCATCACGGGCGTCGGTAAATTCGTGCATCGCCTGCGAGACGGGTTCGTAAGGTTGCAGGCCAAGCTGCCGGATTAGAATTTTATTGTGCTGCAAAACAACATCTCCGCCGGGAAGAGAGAATTCAGGTCGGGGAGTATATCACAGCCGTGCGGGAGGGAATGAGAAGACCCGGCACGGCGGCCGGGTCAGGGAAAAGGTTACAGCACCATCCGAACGATATCGATATTGCCTAACTCTTCGTACAGCGTTTCCACTTGTTCAATGTGAGTGGCGTTGATGGTGATGGAGACCGAGTGGTAGTTACCTTTGCTGCTCGGTTTTACTGACGGCGAGTAATCACCAGGCGCATGGCGCTGTACCACTTCCACCACCTGATCAACCAGCTCAGGCAACGCCTGCCCCATTACTTTGTAAGTAAATGGCGTAGGGAATTCAAGCAGTTCGTTAAGTTTGGTTTTCATGTCAGCTCCGGTGTTACGACAAAATAATAACTCCCACCAAGGGCGGGAGTTATCAGGTTACTTGGATGAATAGTATATGGGGATGGAAATCACACTTTCAAGTGTTCGATTTTTAACCAAACCAGTGGTGGAACATTAATTTAATGTAATCAATAATTTTACCGAAGAAATTACCTTCCGGAATTTCCTGCAGCACCACCAGCGGGTGCTGGTCAATGGTTTTACCATCCAGCTGGAAGTTAATGGTGCCGACGACCTGGTTTTTCTGCAGCGGGGCGTGCAGCTCAGTATTATTCAGCACGTAGCTGGCTTTCAGATCTTTCATCCGGCCGCGCGGGATGGTCAGGTAGACGTCTTTATCCACCCCCAGCGAAGCGCGATCGCTGTCGCCGAACCAGGCCGGTTCGGAAGCAAACTCTTTGCCGGCTTTAATTGGGTTGACGGTTTCGAAGAAGCGGAAGCCCCAGGTCAGCAGTTTTTTGCTTTCCGACTCACGCCCTTTGAACGTCCGGCCGCCCATTACCGCCGAGATCAGACGCATCTGCCCTTCGGTGGCGGAAGCGACAAGGTTGTAGCCCGCTTTGTCGGTGTGGCCGGTTTTGATGCCGTCGACGTTCAGGCTGTTATCCCACAGCAGGCCATTACGGTTCAGCTGGCGGATACCGTTGAAAGTGAACTCTTTCTCACGATAGATGGAGTACTCGTTCGGCACGTCGCGGATCAGCGCCTGGCCAATCAGCGCCATGTCGCGCGCCGAGCTGAACTGGCCGTCAGCATCGAGGCCGTGAACAGTCTGGAAATGGGTGTTTTTCAGGCTGAGGGCGTTGACGTAGTTGTTCATCAGGCTGACGAAGGCGTCCTGGCTGCCGGCGACATAGTCGGCCATCGCCACGCAGGCATCGTTACCGGACTGCAGGTTGATACCGCGGATCAGCTGGGAAACCGGCACCTGCATCCCCGGCTTGAGGAACATCAGGGAAGAGCCTTTGAATACCGGGTTGCCGGTGGCCCAGGCGTCGTTGCCGACGGTGACCAGATCGGACTCTTTGAATTTGCCCGCTTTCATCGCCTGACCGATAACATAGCTGGTCATCATTTTGGTCAGACTGGCCGGGTCGCGGCGGGAGTCGGCGTTGTTTTCAGCCAGCACCTTGCCAGAGTTGTAATCGATAAGGATCCAGGATTCGGCGTCAATCTGCGGGGCGCCTGGGATCATCGTTTTGATATTCAGGTCATCGGCGCGGGCAGCGGAGGAGAGCGCTGCAACGGAGAGCGCCGTGATGAGTAAACGAGCGGTGAAAGAGGTCTTCATGGTCAGAACAACGGCATCCGTGATGGAGTTAAAAAAAGTGCCTTACTATAGCAAATGCTCTGCGGGCCAGCATCCGACATTGCGCATGAGTTTGTTAATGACTTTTACATGCGCAAGATGAACGGGCTGCCCGCGGCCTTTAGTTGGCGCGAGTAATAAAGGACTGCAGCTGCGCTTCGCTTTGCAGGCGCTGCTGAACGGCGCTGGCCTGCGCCTTGTCGGCAAACGGCCCCAGCTGAATACGCCACACCGCGCCGTTTTGCATGACCCGGCCTGGCACAGAGAACTGCTGGCTCAGACGCTGCTGATACTGCTGCGCCCGCGCCTGGTCGCTCACTGCGCCCACCTGCACGACAAAGCTACCGCTGGCGCTGGAGGCGGCGGAAGACGAAGCGGCAACGGCGCCGGCGGCTGCGGCGGTGGCCGCTGCGGGCGCGACGCTACCCTGGATGGAGCCGGGCGCGGTCACCGGCGCTGCTGGCGTGGCGCCGGCGGCAGGTGCCGTCGCGGCGGCGGCTGCGGGTTCGCTGCTCTCCAGCACGCCGCTGTTCAGCGGCGTCGGGGCGCCGAGGAAACCGCCGCTGTTCACCGGTGCGCCAACGCTGTCTTCCGGCTTCAGCGTGCTGTTGCTGATCGGGCGAACGTCAGTGGGCGCGGGCTGGCTCATGCCAGCGGCGTCACCGCCGTCCAGATTCGGACGGGCGGGCAGGGCGTAAGTCTGTTTGGCGACGGTGGTACAAGCCATCCCCGGGCCGGAAAGCGAACCGTCAGGCGCGACGATGATCGGGTCGATACGCACTTTGGTGTTATTCGAGGTGTTCAGGCGGTCGGCGGACGCGCGGGAGAGTGAGATAACCCGATCGTTGCCGTAGGGACCGCGATCGTTAATCCGCACGACGATCATGCGCCCGTTGGCGAGGTTGGTGATCCGCGCATAGCTCGGGATCGGCAGCGTCGGGTGCGCCGCGGTCAACTGCGTCGGGTCGAAGGTTTCACCGCTGGCGGTCAGGTTGCTGTTGGGTTCCGCGTCATAGATCGCCGCGAAACCGGCCTGAGTAAAGTTTGCCGGATCCTGGACGATGTTGTAGCGCTTACCGTCGCGCTCATAATCCTGATTCGCCGTCGCGTTCGGCGTTTCATACTGCGGATCGGCGCCGCTGATCTCAACCGTCGGGCCATTACAGACGGCCGGCTGTGGAGTACTGACCGTCTTTTGTTGCACGTCATCACTCGAACATGCCGCCAGCAGCCCCGCTGCTATGCAGATCCCCAGCCATTGCTTACGCATTGCGAACCCCTTTAAACGCTTTTCGACAACATTTTTCTGTGGGTATGGATCGACATCACGATACCAAACCCGGCCATCAATACGATCAGGGCGGAGCCCCCGTAGCTCACCAGCGGCAACGGTACGCCCACCACCGGTAAAATACCACTCACCATACCAATATTTACGAAGACATAAACGAATAAAATCAACATTAAACCACCGGCCATGACCCGGCCAAAGGTGGTCTGCGCCTGGGCGGCGATCCACAGTCCGCGCATGATCAGCAGAATATAGAGCGCCAGCAGGATCAGCACGCCAATCAGGCCCAGCTCTTCGGCGAGAACGGCAAAGATAAAGTCGGTATGGCGTTCCGGCAGAAACTCCAGCTGCGACTGGGTGCCGTGCAGCCAGCCTTTGCCGCGCAGACCGCCGGAGCCAATGGCAATTTTAGACTGAATAATGTGATACCCCGCGCCCAGCGGGTCGGTTTCCGGATCGAGCAGCATCATCACGCGCTGGCGCTGATAGTCGTGCATCAGGAAGAACCACAAAATCGGGATAAAGGCGGCGACCAGCACCACCGCAATGCCGATCAGGCGCCAGCTGAGGCCGGAGAGGAACAGCACAAACAGACCGGAGAGGGCGATCAGAATCGAGGTCCCGAGGTCAGGCTGCGCCGCCACCAGCAGCGTCGGCAGGAAGATCAGCACCAGGGCAATACCGGTATTCTTCAGCGAAGGCGGGCAGACGTCGCGGTTAATAAAGCGCGCCACCATCAGCGGCACGGCGATTTTTGCAATCTCCGACGGCTGAAAGCGGACGATACCGAGATCCAGCCAGCGCTGCGCCCCTTTGGAGATGGCGCCGAAGGCGTCGACGGCCACCAGCAGAATAATACAGAAAATATAGAGGTAGGGCGCCCAGCCCTCATAGACCCGCGGCGGGATCTGCGCCATGACGATCATGATCACCACGCCCATGGCGATCTGGCCGATTTTACGCTCCATCATGCCGACGTCCTGACCGCTGGCGCTCCAGATAACCAGCGCGCTGTAGGTCAGCAGCGCCAGCAGGATCAGCACCATAGTGGGATCGAGATGGATCTTATCCCACAGCGATTTTTTGTTCGGATTATCCGTCATTATTGATCCTCCCCTGCGGTTACCGCCGGGTTTTCGCTTGGCAGCGTGGTGTTATTATCGCCCAGCATGATGTGATCGAGGATTTGGCGCATAATCGTACCGACCGCCGGGCCGGCACCGCCGTTTTCCAGGATCATCGCCACGGCAACCTGCGGGTTGTTATAAGGCGCAAACGCCGTCATCAGTTTATGGTCACGCAGACGCTCAGAGATTCGGTGCGCGTTATAGGTTTCGTTGGCCTTCAGGCCGAACACCTGGGCGGTACCGGACTTGGCCGCGATTTTATACGGCGCGCTGGCGAAATATTTGTGCGCGGTGCCGTTGCCGCGGTTGGCCACGCCGAACATGCCGTCTTTGGCGATTTCCCAGTAGCCGGAATGGATGTCGCCTACCGGCGGCTCATGAGGCTGGACCCACGGAACGGGCTTGCCGTCTTCCACGGTGCTTTGCAGCAGGTGCGGCACTTTCACCACCCCGTCGTTAATCAGGATCATCAGCGCTTTGTTCATCTGGATCGGCGTGGCGGTCCAGTAACCCTGGCCGATGCCCACCGGAATGGTGTCCCCCTGGTACCAGGGTTTCTTAAAGCGTTTGAGCTTCCATTCGCGGGTCGGCATGTTGCCCGAGCGCTCTTCGGCGAGGTCGATACCGGTATAGTGGCCGTAGCCGAACTTGCTCATCCACTCCGAGAGGCGATCGATGCCCATGTCATAGGCGACCTGATAGAAATAGGTATCCGCGGACTCCTCCAGCGCTTTGGTGACGTTCAGGTGGCCGTGGCCCCATTTTTTCCAGTCACGATAGCGTTTCTCCGAGCCGGGCAGCTGCCACCAGCCAGGGTCGAACAGGCTGGTATTGCGCGTGATCACCCCGGCGCTCAGCGCCGAGACGGCGACGTACGGTTTGACCGTCGATGCCGGCGGATAGACCCCTTGCGTCGCACGGTTGACCAGCGGTGTGTTGGGATCGTTGAGCAGGCCGGAGTAATCTTTGCTGGAGATGCCGTCGACGAACAGGTTCGGGTCGTAGCTCGGCGTCGAAACCAGCGCCAGAATGGCGCCGGTACGCGGGTCGGTGACCACCACAGCGGCGCGGCTACCGGCCAGCAGCGTTTCGATATACTGCTGTAGCTTGAGGTCGAGGGTGAGATAGATGTCGCGTCCGGCCTGCGGAGGCACCTCTTTGAGCTGACGAATAACGCGGCCGCGGTTGTTTACTTCAACCTCTTCGTAGCCGGTCTGACCGTGCAGGACGTCCTCGTAATAACGCTCAATACCCAGCTTACCGATGTCATGGGTCGAGGCGTAGTTGGCCAGTTTGCCCTCTTTATCGAGGCGGTCGACGTCTTTATCGTTAATTTTCGACACGTAGCCGATGACGTGCGTCAGCGCCGAGTTATAGGGGTAGTAACGGCGCTTGTAGCCTTTGACTTCCACGCCAGGAAAGCGGTACTGGTTGACGGCAAAGCGGGCCACCTGCACTTCGCTGAGGTTGACCTTGACCGGAATCGAGGTAAAGCGATGGGAGCGGGCGCGCTCCTTTTTGAAACCGGCGATATCATCGTCGGTTAAATCGACGACGTCGCGTAGCGCATCAAGCGTCTGCTGCACATTATCGACTTTCTCCGGCATCATCTCCAGCTGATAAATGGTGCGGTTAAGCGCCAGCGGGGTGCCGTTGCGATCGTAAATAATGCCGCGGCTCGGCGGGATCGGCACCAGCTTGATGCGGTTTTCGTTCGAGCGCGTCTGATAGTCGTCGAAGCGAACGATTTGCACATTGTACAGGTTGGCGATCAGAACGCCGGTAAGCAGCAAAATCCCCAAAAAAGCGACCAGCGCCCGGCGCACGAACAGCGAGGATTCAGCCGTATAGTCGCGGAAAGAATTCTGTAATTTCATTCGCTGCTCAGTCTACCCTGATCATCATTACTCACGGTGGTACGGATGGTTGGTGGTAATGCTCCACGCCCGATACAGGCTCTCGGCCACCAGTACGCGCACCAGCGGGTGAGGTAAGGTGAGGGTGGAGAGCGACCAACTCTGTTCCGCCGCTGCTTTACAGGCTGGAGAGAGGCCTTCCGGGCCGCCGACCAGCAAACTGACGTCGCGCCCGTCCTGTTTCCAGCGTTCCAGTTCGCGCGCCAGCTGCGGCGTATCCCATGGTTTACCCGGAATATCCAGGGTCACGATGCGGTTTTTACCGGCAGCGGCTAACATCATCTCGCCCTCTTTTTCGAGGATGCGCTTGATATCAGCGTTCTTGCCGCGCTTACCGGCAGGGATCTCCACCAGTTCGAACGGCATATCTTTGGGAAAACGGCGCAGATACTCGCTAAAGCCGGTCTGTACCCAGTCCGGCATTTTGGTGCCAACGGCCACCAGCTGCAACTTCACGCATTAACTCCAGAGTTTTTCCAGCTCGTACAGACGACGGCTCTCTTCCTGCATGACGTGAACCATCACGTCGCCGAGGTCGACGACGATCCAGTCGGCGGCGGCTTCCCCTTCAACGCCCAGGGGCAGCAAGCCGGCGGCGCGGGATTCCTGAACCACGTGGTCGGCGATGGACATCACATGACGCGTGGAGGTGCCGGTGCAGATAATCATGCAATCGGTGATGCTGGATTTGCCATGTACATCAATGGCAACGATGTCCTGACCTTTCAGGTCATCAATTTTGTCGATAACAAAATCCTGGAGTGCTTTACCCTGCAAGTGTTCCCCCTGGGTGCGTGAAGATTGATAATCATAAAGAGCCTGACAGTATACCTGAACTAATGAAAAAGTCGGGTGAAATGTCTGTCGGCAGGCGTTCGCGGCGGAGTATCATCCCATCCCTCGCCGAGGATTGCATCGCCATTTTTGTAAAACAATTTCTGCAAACCTGCTTTGGCGGATGCTGCCTGGCAGCGGAGAATAGCAGCCTGCTCTGGCCTGTCAATGGTTCGGCGGGAATTCTTCTTGCGGCTGCCAGACGGCCTGGCTATTTAATACCCGCAGGGTGGTGAAATCGTCGCGAATGTCGAGGAGACTCCAGGCGCCATGGGCTATCGGAAAGTGCCACATCGCCGCGGCGGGCATCTGCAACAGCAGGGCGGTCAGCAGGCTCAGGACGCCCTGATGGCCGACGATCAGCAGGTGGTCAAGATGGCGGCAGTCGGTCAGCGTGGGGGTAAACTCGCTGACGCGGCGGGCAAAACGCTGAAAGCTTTCGCCGTTGGTCGGGGCCGCGTGCTGCCAGTCAGCGCACCATGCGGCATAGTTTTCCGCATCTTCTCGCTGGAGGTCGCGATGATGGCGCATCTCCCAGTCGCCGAAAAACATCTCATTGAGCGCGGCATGGCATTCGCGCGGGATAGCGCGATCGCCAAGCAGCAGATCGGCCGTTGTCCCGGTCCGCGCCAGCTCGCTGCAGAAGACTTTATCGAAAGGCACCGCGCGCAGTCGTTCACCGAGCGCTCGCGCCTGAGCGACGCCGCGCGGCGTCAGGGGCGTGGGGGCGTGGCCGCTGTATAACCCGGCAACGTTAGCTTCGGTTTCGCCATGGCGAACTAACCACAATTTCATGAACAGGCTCTGACAGGCGTTGGAGAGGTGGCGTTACGATAGCGCTTTTTTCGCGCCAGGCCCAGCCCGGGGTCAGCAATAGAGACCCTGCTCGCGGATGTAGTCCAGCACCGCGGCCGGCAGCATCTCGGCGCAGGACTCGCCGCGCTCAAGGCGCTGGCGAATGATCGTCGCCGAAATATCGAACCACGGGGTCTCAGCCAGGTAGATCACGCCGGAAGGACGGTGATGCAAAGACTCCACGTCGTGGGTTAAATGGCGATCCAGCCAGCGCTGATCGGCCTCATGGGCCATGGTCAGCGGGTAACCCGGCCGGCGGCAGACAATCAGGTGGACATTGTCGAGGATGGTTTCATAGTTATGCCAGGTGGGAAAGGTGAGCAGCGAATCCTGGCCAATGATAAACGCCAGCGGCTTGTGCGGCCCCTGCTCCTGGCGCCACTCCTGCAGCGTTTGCGCCGTCCAGGAGGGGGTATCGCGCCGCAGTTCGCGTTCATCAAGCGTGAACAGCGGCTTATCGGCAATCGCCAGCTTCAGCATGTGCACGCGCTGGGCGCTGGTGGCTTCCGGCTGGGGACGGTGCGGCGGGACGTTATTAGGCATGATGATGACCTTGCTCAGGCCAATCTGATTCGCCAGGATCTCGACCGGCTTGAGGTGACCATAATGCACCGGATCGAAGGTGCCGCCATAGATTGCCTGTAAGTGAGTCATATCAACCATCAATAAAAACGTCCGCCAGGGCTTTGTGGCAGAGCAACAACGAAAGACTTTCCAGTTCGGGCCAGACGTCGTACCCGTAATCCTGTTTAAAGGTCAGTTCCGCGCGGGTCAGAAGGGTCACCGCCTGGCGCAGCTGTTCGCCGCTGAGTCGGGCGAGGGCGTCGCTGAGCAGCTGACGGCGGTTTTGCCAGACCCGATGTTTATCAAACAGCGAACGCAGCGGCGTCTGTGCCGACTGGCGCTTGAGGGTGACCAGCAGCAGCAGCTCCCGCTGTAGCGTACGCAGCAGGATCGCCGGCTCGCAGCCTTCAAGACGGAGCTGCTGCAGAACGTGCAGCACGCGCTTACTTTTACCTGCCAGTAGGGCATCGACCCAATGGTAAGGGGTAAAGTGCGCGGCATCGTTCACCGCCTGCTCAACGCGGGGCAGGGTCAGCTTACCGTCCGGCCAGAGGAGCGCCAGACGCTCCAGCGCCTGCGCCAGCGCCAGCAGATTGCCTTCGTAACAGTAGCACAGCAGCTGGCTGGCCGCGTCGTCGAGCTGCAGCTGATGCTGTTTGGCCCGCGCGGCCAGCCAGCGCGGCAGCTGCGCGTATTCCGGCGTCTGGCAGCTGACCTGGACGGCGCGCTGAGCCAGCGCGGTGAGCCACGCGGCATTCTCCTGGGCTTTGGTCAACTTACTGCCGCGAACGATCAGCAGCAGGTCGTCGTGCAGCAGACCGACCAGCGTCGCCAGCTGTTCGTTGATCGCCGCGTTGGGGCCGTTTTCCGGCAGGATCAACAGCAGGGTTTGCCGGCTGGCAAACAGGCTCATCGCCTGGCTTAAGGCGAAAAGCGCCTGCCAGTCGGTGCTGCTATCGATAGTGAAGGTGTGGTGTTCGGTAAAGCCCTGCGCGGCAGCGGCTTCGCGAATAGCGTCCTGGCTTTCCTGCAACAGCAGAGGATCGTTGCCAAGCAGCAGATAGGCCGCGCGCAGCCCTTCAGTGAGCTGCGCGCGGAGCTGTTCCGGGTACAACCGAATCATCATTGACCCAGCGTGGTGGAGACGCGGTTACCCGAGGACGCCGGCACGGTGCTGCCCGCGACCGGTTTTTCTTCCTGCTGGGTGGCTTCAACATCCGCTACCTGAACGCTTGGCAGTTTACGAATCAGCTGTTCCGCCGCTTTATCGTACATTTCCTGGATAATCATATCCTGCTCGGCGTCTTTGGCTAGCGCCGCCTGCGGGTTATCAAAGAACGAACGATAGACCTTGGTGGTTATCGGATAGATATCGTGACCCGGGATCAGGACGCTGGCATGAACGGTCATGACCATCTGATATTCCGCCGTACGACCGTCCTGGAACACCGATGCCGTATCTTTCTGAATCGACGATCCATCGAGGCGCAGAGAAGGGACATCTTTACGCAGCGTGCTGGCGTCGATCAGTTCCACGCCGTTAAGACGCAGCTGATTACGCACCGCGCGGCTTAACGGCCCGTTCGGATCGCTCGACTGGAAGATCATGGTTTTCATGGTGGTGGGCACCTTGGTAGTGCTACGCAGATGCCAGCCACAGCCGGCGGTGGCAAGCACCGCCAGAGATAACAACATTGTTACCAGATATCGCACGCTTCCTCCCGCGCTTAGCCAACGACCAGATTGAGCAGTTTACCCGGAACGTAAATCACTTTACGCACGGTTTTGCCGTCGAGATACTTCGCCACCAGATGCTCCTGGCCGGCGCGCTCGCGGACCTGCTCTTCAGTTGCGTCTACCGCAACGGTAATTTTACCACGAACTTTGCCGTTGACCTGGACGACGACGAGGGTGCTGTCTTCCACCATCGCGCTTTCATCTGCCACCGGCCACGGCGCGTTGTCGATATCGCCTTCACCGTTCAGCTCACGCCACAGGGTGAAGCTGGCGTGCGGGGTGAACGGGTTGAGCATACGCACGACCGCCAGCAGGGCTTCCTGCATCAGAGCGCGATCCTGCTCATCTTCCTGCGGCGCTTTCGCCAGCTTGTTCATCAGCTCCATGATCGCCGCGATGGCGGTGTTGAAGGTCTGACGACGACCGATGTCATCGGTCACTTTGGCGATGGTTTTGTGGATATCGCGACGCAGCGCTTTCTGATCTTCACTCAGCGCCGCCACGTTCAGGGCCGCAACGTCCCCTTTGGTGGTGTGTTCGTAGACCAGCTTCCAGACGCGTTTCAGGAAGCGGTTCGCCCCTTCGACGCCAGATTCCTGCCACTCGAGGGTCATATCCGCCGGGGAGGCGAACATCATGAACAGACGCACGGTATCCGCGCCGTAGCGCTCAACCATGACCTGCGGGTCGATGCCGTTGTTTTTCGACTTGGACATCTTGCTCATGCCGGTGTACACCAGCTCGTGGCCCGCCGCGTCTTTCGCTTTCACGATGCGGCCTTTTTCGTCACGTTCGACGATGGCGTCAACCGGGGAGACCCAGTTACGTTCGCCGTTTTCGCCCACGTAGTAGAAAGCGTCAGCCAGCACCATGCCCTGGCACAGCAGCTGTTTCGCCGGCTCATCAGAGTTGACCATGCCCGCGTCGCGCATCAGCTTGTGGAAGAAGCGGAAGTAGAGCAGGTGCATGATCGCGTGTTCGATACCGCCGATGTAGATATCGACCGGCAGCCAGTAGTTGGCCGCTTGCGAATCCAGCATCCCTTCCTGATACTGCGGGCAGGTGTAGCGCGCATAGTACCAGGAGGATTCCATAAAGGTGTCAAAGGTGTCGGTTTCGCGCAGCGCCGGCTGGCCGTTAACCGTGGTCTTGGCCCATTCAGGATCGGCTTTGATCGGGCTGGTGATGCCGTCCATGACCACGTCTTCCGGCAGGATCACCGGCAGTTGATCTTCCGGGGTCGGCAGCACGGTGCCGTCTTCCAGGGTGACCATCGGGATCGGCGCGCCCCAGTAGCGCTGACGGGACACGCCCCAGTCGCGCAGGCGGTAGTTAATTTTACGCTCGCCGACGCCCATGGCTGCCAGTTTGTCGGCAATGGCGTTGAAGCCCGCTTCATAATCGAGGCCGCTGAACTCGCCGGAGTTAAACAGCACGCCTTTCTCGGTCAGCGCCTGCTCCGAGAGATCTGGCTCAGAACCGTCGGCGGCGAGGATCACCGGCTTGATGTTCAGCCCGTATTTGCTGGCGAACTCGTAGTCGCGCTGGTCGTGACCCGGAACGGCCATCACCGCGCCGGTGCCGTACTCCATCAGCACGAAGTTAGCCGCCCATACCGGAATTTCTTCGCCGGTCAGCGGGTGGATAGCTTTAAAGCCGGTATCGACGCCTTTTTTCTCCATCGTCGCCATGTCGGCTTCCGCCACTTTGGTGTTGCGGCATTCGTCGATGAAGGTGGCCAGCGCCGGATTGTTGGCCGCAGCTTGCTGCGCCAGCGGGTGACCCGCAGCGACCGCCAGGTAGGTACAGCCCATAAAGGTGTCCGGGCGGGTGGTGTAGACGGTCAGCTTGTCGGCGTAATGGTTAACGTCAAAGGAGATTTCCACCCCTTCAGAACGGCCGATCCAGTTGCGCTGCATGGTCTTCACGGTGTCCGGCCAGTGGTCCAGCTTATCCAGATCGTTCAACAGCTCATCGGCGTAGGCGGTGATTTTAATAAACCACTGCGGGATCTCTTTACGCTCGACTTTGGTGTCGCAGCGCCAGCAGCAGCCGTCGATAACCTGCTCGTTGGCCAGTACGGTCTGGTCGTTCGGGCACCAGTTCACCGCGGAGGTTTTTTTGTACACCAGGCCTTTTTTGTACAGCTCGGTGAAGAACTTCTGCTCCCAGCGGTAGTATTCCGGGGTGCAGGTCGCCAGCTCACGGCTCCAGTCATAGCCGAAGCCCAGCATTTTGAGCTGGTTTTTCATGTAGGCGATGTTGTCGTAGGTCCACGGCGCTGGCGCGGTGTTGTTTTTTACCGCCGCGCCTTCCGCAGGCAGACCGAACGCATCCCAGCCAATCGGCTGCAGGACGTTTTTACCCAGCATGCGCTGATAGCGGGCAATCACGTCGCCGATGGTGTAGTTACGCACGTGACCCATGTGTAGTCGACCAGAAGGATAAGGAAGCATCGACAGGCAGTAATACTTCTCTTTGCTCTCGTCTTCAGTTACTTCAAATGTACGATTTTCGTCCCAGTGAAGCTGGACTTTCGATTCTATCTCTTCCGGGCGGTATTGCTCTTGCATGGCAGCCAGTGGTCCTGTTTTCAATACAGCTACAAAATGTAGCCAATGGATGTGTTATTTCAGATCGGCATAGCATAGCCCAAACGCCAACGTCAAAACAGCTTTTCGCACATTTATACAGAGATGAAAGCGGTGGAGAATATTTCACGACTCTGTGGCTTGGCTGGCAGAGCAATCCGCAGATAACGGCTATCATAAGAAGAAGTTAACCACACCGGAGGCGAAAAGATGAACAAGGTTGCTCAGTTCTACCGAGAGCTGGTGTCGACGCTCAGCGAGCGGTTACGCAATGGAGAACGTGATATTGATGCGCTGGTGGAGCAGGCCAGGGTCGAGATTAGCCAATCCGACGAGTTAACGCAGAGCGAAATCGACAATGTGATCCGCGCTGTTCGACGCGATCTGGAAGAGTTCGCCCTCAGTTATGAAGAGAGTCAGGATGAGCTGACTGATAGCGTCTTTATGCGGGTGATCAAAGAGAGTCTCTGGCAGGAACTGGCGGATATTACCGATAAAACTCAGCTTGAGTGGCGCGAGGTGTTTCAGGATCTCAACCATCACGGTGTCTATCACAGCGGTGAAGTGGTGGGGCTCGGCAACCTGGTCTGTGAGAAGTGTCATTACCATCTGCCGGTTTATACCCCGGACGTGCTGCCGCGTTGTCCAAAATGCGGGCACGATCAGTTCCAGCGTCGTCCGTTCGAGCCCTGATCGATCGGGCCCGGCGCTTAATGATTGCATCGGGCCCGATTAAAAAATATCTCTTCTGGCTTGATACTTATTCTTTTTTCACTAGGTTACGAGTTATCCTGGAGCATGACATGCAGCACATCGCAGGTATCATGGCATATTCTCTTGGGCAAATTAATTTGCAATAAGATGCTGGCGATCGCTTGCTAAAGGTGGGGGGGCTCCGCCTGATGCAAGGCGTTGTCAGTTGTGGTTAATCATTGGCGATGCGCTGTCACCAGCGCATCGCTTATGTTTAACGAATAGTATTTATTTCAGCATATTTATACTGCTGTTGCCCGCCCATGTCAGAGGCGTAGTTATGATAAGAATTGAGGACCAGTTTGTTAGCGGAAATAGAACCTTTACCGCAGGTTGACATATAGAAAAAGCCGCAGCGGTAGCCGCCATTTTTGACATTCCTGGTGCTCATCGTCAGGGTGCCATTAGCTTTAATAGTATTGTAGTTAGTGATGTCAGCATTTGTTTGGGTATACAGCGTCATATCGCCGTTTGCAGAAAGTTGGCCTTCATTAAGAATGCCGTTGACTGCGGTGATGTTTGAAGTATCCCCATCAATTGTTGCTCTGTTGCGAAGGTAATTACTCTCTATATTTAATGACTTCCCATAAATATAATAAACATTGTCTATCACATCACTTTTAATAGACAACGAGTTTTGACCAATAATATCACCTTCCTGATCCAGATTTCCGTTAGTGGTAATCGTTACATCATTACCGGAAATACGTCCAGTGTTATATATTAATCCCGAATTGACTTTATCATCCTTTATAGATTGCACGGTCAGAGTTGAATTGCCCTGGATCTCACCAGTGACTTTAAGTCTATCGCCGCTGAAGGCCACATTCGTAATATTGCCACGGATCGAACCGCCGTTGTCGATATTCACGGCGGACACAGCTAATTGGCCATCGGATCGGATATTTGAGCCATTGCGGGTAGTGATATTGCCATTGCTGGCTACGGATAATGCTTTAGTTCCGCTAATGTTGCCTGTATTAACGAGGTTACCCGTTGAGCTAATCGCTAGCACCTGGCTGCTGGAAATAGTTCCTTCATTGGTCAGGGCATCCATGCTGCTGAGTTGTGTAGCGTAAGCGGTACTATTAATCGTACCCGTATTTTTCATACTCAATGCTGAAACCATGTTTGTCATAAGACCGTTCCCGTTAATGGTCCCTTCATTAACCAGAGAACCATAGCTGGTCATGGCGAGCGCGGCATTTGAGGTAATAGTGCCTTTATTACGCACTCCAAGACCTAAGGTATTACCCACCATGCTAATACTATTGGCCTTGATACCGCCCAGGTTGCTGATATCAATGCTGTATTCTGGAAAGATCATCTGCATAACCGTTGCTGTTTTCCCAAGGGTAGCTATTTTCCCGGTCTTATTGTCAAATGTGAAGTTACCCGCACCTAATGTAGCATTGGAGGCAGTTACGCTGCCGTTAATCGCAATGGCATCCGCAAGCAGGGCGGCATAGTTAGTGGATGCGTTCATACCTTTATCACCGATGGTGATTTTCCCTTGCGTGACCGTATAGCTCTCAATTGCGCCGGTGTCGCTCAGGTTGACCTGGCCTGTGGTAAGTATTGCATTGTTGGTGTTGATAAAACTGCACCCGGAGCAGGTGATGCCGTTAGGGTTGGCGATAACGACATCGGCTTTTTGTCCGTTAACTTCGATAAAGCCCTGCAGATTACTCATTTTATTGGAGGTGACTTCATTTAAAATAACGGAAGCGCTGCCGTTGGTCAGATTATTATTCTTAGCGATATTACCGTGAGTGCTGTGGTTCACGTCGCTGGCGCTGTTGTTTAAAATAGTGCCGTTAGGGCCGACGTTGAATTCGCGATATAAGTTATGCGAGACGCCAGCGGCATTAGGCGCTTCGATATCAATAACATTTGCCCCTGATCTATGCGTATAGCTTGACGGATCGGCATAAACAACGGATGAACTTAGCGCTGCAGCCAGCGCAACATATGAAACCTTGAATTTAAACATGTAATTTATTCCTTTAAATAGTAAAAAATGAATCAGTAAATTGCAGTAATGTGCTGATGAAAACTAATACCTCCACTGTAATGAAAAGCCCATATTCATGGCATCGCTATGAAAGTCGTCAGGTTTACTGATGGGCGTGCCGATAAAAAAGTCATATTGCGTAGACGCTATTTCTCCGCGGACGCCGCCGACTGCGCCAGAAAGACTTTTTCCTTGCCTGGTGCGCTCGCTACCAATGATCCGGCCGAAGTCAAGACCAAGATATACCTGCCGGTCGGGGGTGGGAATATTCCAGCTAAAATCATTGCGCCAGTACCAGCCTTGATTGGCCGAAAGCGTATTTTCACCGTCAAAGCCGCGAACCGTCCAGCGATTGCCGATATTAAACTGGTTGTCCGAAGATAATCTATCCGGGCTGAACTGGGCATGGAAACGCGGCATCCAGCTAAACTTATCGCCGGTTGCGGCAAACTGCATTAAGGCCTGAATATCGGCGTGAACGATGCGCGAATGGCGGCTATATAAACCGGCTTTTTCCTCCGGCGTAGGCACGGAGCTGAGCCACGGCAGGCTGCGCTGAATACCTACGCTGGCGTCGACAATTTTATTGTTAAAATAGCGCTGGTGGCGCAGGGTAAATTCCCAGACAGGATTTTGTTTACGCATTACATGCAGCTCATCGCCGCCAAAAAAGTAGTGCGAACTGCTCTTTGCTATGCGCAGATCGGCGGTCGTTTTTTGTTGTCGGGTATGCGAAAGCAGGCGGCTAAGGGTCGCGCTGTAATAACGGTTTTTACTTTTATAGTCGATGTTTGACCATCTTCCTTTAAACAGCTGGCGGTACTGGCTGTAGGAGCCGTACAGGCTCAATGACCAGTAACCAAAAGGCACGGAGTAGTAAAGATTGCCGTTATGGTTGCCGTCGTTGTGCTGGTTGAATTCAACGTCGCCGCCTGCCGAGATGGAAAGAATATCGTTCAATGAAGATAAATCGTAAAGGTATAGCGCGCCGCCGCCCTGATAGCGACCGCTGGCGCGGCTGCCTGCGTCATCAAGCCAGGCGCCAACCTGCCACGGTTTATCCATTACCCGGGCGATTTCAATATCACTTTCGCCAATGTGTTCCCCGGGCCGCAGCTTCATATGGGCGCTGGCGCCAGGCAGCCGCTGCAGGTTAGCCATCCCTTGTTCAAGATCGCTGAGGCGCAGGATTTTACCGGTATGGGTGGGCATGGAGGTCCACAGGTTCGTCACGGCACTATTCGGCGCAAAATCAATATGCCCCGTTTTGCCATAAGTCAGCGTTATTTTGAGAATGCCCCCTTCTAGTGACTGAGAAGGGATATCGATCAGGGAAGTAATATACCCTTGCGTTATCAGTTCATTTTGTAAGGCGTTCGTCAGCAGGCGAATCCCTTCTATTCCGAGGCAATGGCCGGGCGCCTGGGCTGCGATCTTCCCGAGGAGGGCGGTGGTTTTTGCGTTGTCCTCGGAGGTAATATCAACTTTCGTGATATACCGACAGGTCGCTTCTTCGGGAAATATCAAGGTTTGCTTTTTCGTATGGGTACGAGAAGATTGGTATTGCTGCTGATGGGGCATTAATGCGCTTTCACGGGCTTTATCCTGTTCAACCTGGTTTACCGTTGCGGCCTCAATACCCGCCCAGGCGGTAAAGCAGGTGAGCAAATTTAAACACAAAATAATGGCCAGTCTGTTAGTGTTAGTCCGCATGAAGCAATATCCGTTTGTTTCATTGAGTAAGATTATAATTAATGGTTGTGCGCGGCATGAAATAGCCTGCGCGACGTATAGCAAGTCAATTGAAATATTATTTTCAAGAAATTTAAACTCACGGGGATTATTACAAGATGCCGTATGCTAACGATGACGTGGCGGTTAATCTATTCTACGGCCCCTGAATTCTTTGTGAAATTTTTACTTCACGTTGTGAAGCTGTCGCTTTGAGATGAAGCGATTGAAAAGGGGAGGGGCTGACAGGCGCGCACGGTGATATCGTGCGCGCCGCAGAAGTTAGTGCAGAATTTTGGCGAGGAAGTCTTTGGCGCGATCGGATTGTGGGTTAGCGAAGAACGCTTCTTTATCGGCGTCTTCGACAATCTTTCCTTCATCCATAAAGATCACCCGGTTGGCCACCTTGCGGGCGAAGCCCATTTCGTGGGTAACCACCATCATGGTCATCCCTTCGTTGGCCAGTTCCACCATGACGTCCAGTACCTCGTTGATCATCTCCGGGTCGAGCGCGGAGGTAGGTTCATCAAACAGCATGGCGATCGGGTCCATGCACAGCGCACGGGCGATGGCCACGCGCTGCTGCTGGCCGCCGGAGAGCTGCGCCGGATATTTTTCCGCATGCGCCGCCAGGCCCACGCGCTCCAGCAGCTTGAGACCCTTCTTGCGCGATGACGCTTTGTCACGATTGAGCACCTTAATCTGCGCCAGCGTCAGGTTGTCGATAATCGACAGGTGCGGGAACAGTTCAAAATGCTGAAACACCATTCCGACGTGCGAGCGCAGTTTGGCAAGATTGGTCTTTTTATCGTTAACCACGGTGCCATCGACGATAATCTGCCCCTGCTGCACCGGCTCAAGGCCGTTCACGGTTTTAATCAGTGTGGATTTACCGGAGCCTGACGGCCCGCAGACCACCACGACTTCGCCTTTTTTCACTTCCGTGGAGCAATCGGTCAGCACCTGAAAGTGACCATACCATTTTGAAACATTTTTCAGGGTAATCATTACACAGTCCTTTTCTTCAACCAGCTGACCAACAGCGAGGCGCTGAGGCTAATCACAAAATAGACGCCGCCCGCGAACAGGATCATTTCGACCTGGGTCCCGTCACGCTCGCCAATCGTCGAGGCGGTACGGAAGAAGTCGGCGAGGCTCAATACATACACCAGCGAGGTATCCTGGAAGAGGACGATCCCCTGGGTTAACAGCAGCGGCACCATGGCGCGGAAGGCCTGCGGCAGGATCACCAGCCGCATCGACTGCCAGTGGGTCATTCCCAGCGCCAGCGCGGCGCTCGACTGGCCGCGGGAGATGCTCTGGATGCCGGCGCGGATAATCTCCGAGTAGTAGGCGGCTTCGAACATCGAAAACGCCACCATCGCCGAGATCAGGCGAATATCCGTTTTCGGCGACAGTCCCAGCACGTTCTGCAGGAAGCCCGGGACAATCAGGTAGAACCACAGCAGAACCATCACCAGCGGGATAGAACGGAACACGTTAACGTAGGATTTAGCAAACCAGGCCAGCGGCAGAAAGCTGGACAGGCGCATTACCGCCAGCAGGGTGCCCCAGACGATACCGACCACGATGGCGATCACTGTGATCTTCAGGGTGATCACCAGCCCCGCCAGCAGGTAGGGCATGGAGGGAACGATCGAACTCCAGTCAAAATCGTACATTATTTGCCTCCCATATTGCCAGGCAGGCGAACCTTACGCTCGACCACATACATAATCAGCATAATCACCGCGTTGATGAAAACATAGGCCAGGGTGATGGCGGTAAAAGACTCCCAGGCATGAGCGGAGTAGTCCAGCAGTTTGCCCGCCTGCGCGGCCATATCGGCCAGACCGATGGTGGAGGCGATGGCCGAGTTTTTCACCAGGTTCATCATCTCCGAGGTCATCGGCGGCACGATAACGCGATAGGCGTTCGGCAGCAGCACGTAGCGGTAGGTTTGCGGCAGGGTCAACCCCATCGCCAGACCGGCGTTCTTTTGCCCGCGCGGCAGCGACTGGATAGCGGCGCGTACCTGCTCGCAGACGCGAGCGGCGGTAAACAGCCCCAGGCACAGCATCGAGGAGACAAAGAACTGAATGTTTGGGTCCAGCTCCGATTTAAACCACATGCCGATATTTTCCGGCAGGAATTCCGGCACCACCAGGTACCAGGTAAAGAACTGCACGATCAGCGGCACGTTGCGAAACAGTTCGACATAGCAGGTGCCAATCCCTGAGAGCAGACGATTGGGCACCGTGCGTAAAATACCGAACAGCGAGCCGACGAGAAAAGCGATGATCCAGGCCGAGATGGAGAGGGCGACGGTGATCTGAAAACCGCTCCACAGCCAGCCCAGGTAGGTAGTGTTGCCGAAGGGGGCCTGTTGCAGGAATATCCCCCAGTTCCAGTCTATTGACATACATGACTCCTGGAAAAAAAAGGGTAGCCATTGCTACCCTCGAAGACGGTTGTCCAGCTTGTTTCGGTATTCGCGGCGGCTGGGGAACGACCAGCCGCCGTATAGTCTGTCCGTGCTGTGACAATCATCGGGAGGGCAGGATATCCCGCCCCTGGTTGTTATAATTAGTTCAGTGCTTTGTCATTAGGTGATTTGAACAGCGCTTTCATGTCGTCCGACAGCTCGAAGTTCAGGTTAAGATTTTTTGGCGGAATCGGGTTTTTGAACCATTTATCGAACCACTTCGCCGCTTCGCCAGAGGTCTGGGCCTGGGCAACGGTTTCATCGACCAGCGCCTTGAAGGCCGGATCGTCCTTACGCAGCATGCAGCCATAGGCTTCTTTCGACTGCGCGGTGCCGACGATTTCCCAGTTATCCGGTTTCTTCGCCTTGGCGCGTTCGCCGGCCAGCAGAGCGTCATCCATCATAAAGGCCACCGCGCGTCCGCTCTCCAGGGTGCGGAAAGAGTCGCCATGATCTTTGGCGCTGATGATGCGCATATTCATTTTTTTCTCATCGTTCAGCTTATGCAGCAGGATCTCTGAGGTGGTCCCGGAGGTGACGACGACCGCCTTATCCTTCAGGTCCGGGAAATCTTTGATCGGGCCGCCTTTCTTCACCAGCAGACGAGTGCCGACGACGAAGATAGTATCGGAGAAGGCCGCCTGTTTCTGGCGCTCGAGGTTGTTGGTGGTTGAGCCGCACTCGAAATCAAAGGTGCCATTCTGCAGCAGCGGGATACGATTCTGCGAGGTAACCGGGATCAGTTTGACCTGCAGATCGGGTTTGTTCAGTTTTTTCTTGATGGCATCGACGATGGCGTTGGAGTAGTCCTGAGAGTAACCCACAACCTTCTGTTGGTTATCGTAGTAAGAGAAAGGGACGGAAGATTCGCGATGGCCGACAACGATAACGCCGTTTTTCGCGATTTTATCCAGAGTGCTCTGGCCAGCCGCCGGGGCAGCATCTTCCGCCTGCGCCAGACCAGCGGTCATTCCCATTACCAGCATTGCCGTGGCCAGTTTACGTAATTGCATATCCAACTCCTTATCCGCAGCGTCACCGACGCTATTGATACCCATTGTGATTGTGTGTGTTGTTATTGGGGGCACGCATCCACGTGCCGCATTTGTATGTGTTTGTTAGCATTTAGTTTGGCTTAATGTAAAGATTTTGCTGTTTTATTGTTTATTTTTGCGAAGCGCTCCGCACCAATCGGAGGCAAATATCTTCCATTGCACCAAAATAGCGCGACCGCCGATCGTTTATGGTGCAACCCGGTTGCACTGGGCCAGAGGACGGCGCTACCCGATTAAATAAAGCAATGACTGTGCCAGGGTGGCAAATGACGGGAAGAAAAAAAGCCGACGACGGGCGTCGCCGGCAGAGCATTTATCGGCGACGCTGACGCAGGCTCATCAGCAGCGCGCCGAAGCCGAGCAGCGCCGTCAGCGCCCACAGCGGCCAGTTGCCAGTGCGGGCGTAAGGGGTCAAGCCGCTGGTGGGCGTCACGGTGGTGGTCAACACCTCGCGGGTAAACTGCGGGATCATCTTCTGAATCTCGCCGCGCGGGCCGATGACGGCGGTAATGCCGTTGTTGGTGCTGCGCAGCAGCGGGCGGGCCAGCTCCAGGGCGCGCATCCGCGCCATCTGGAAGTGTTGCCACGGGCCGATGGACTTGCCGAACCAGGCGTCGTTGGAGATGGTCAGCAGGAAGTCGGTGTCCGGACGGAAGTTATCCCGCACCTGTTCCCCGAGGATGATCTCGTAGCAGATGGCCGCGGTCAGCTTGAGGTTATGCGCCATCAGCTGCGGCTGCACGTAGGGACCGCGGCTGAAGGAGGACATCGGCAGGTCGAAGAATGGCGCCAGCGGACGCAGAATCGACTCCAGCGGTACAAACTCGCCGAACGGCACCAGATGGTTCTTGTTGTAGCGGTTGGTCGAGTCGTAGCGGTACGGGTTATCTTTGCCGAGGGTAATGATGGTGTTGTAGGTGTCGTAGCGGTTCTGCTTATTGAGACGCGCGTCGACGATGCCGGTGATCAGTGAGCTGTCTTTTGCGCGCAGCAGATCGTCCATCATGCTGAGGAACTGCTGCTGGTTGATCTCGAGATCCGGGATCGCCGATTCGGGCCAGATAATCAGCTGCGAGTGGCCGATATGCGGCTGGGTCAGCGCCAGATAGGTTTTCAGAGTGTTAACCAGCTGCTTCTCGTCCCACTTCATGGCCTGCGGGATATCGCCTTGCACCAGCGAGACCTGCGTCGCACGCGCCGGCAGCAGCTGATACCACTGGATATAGCGCAGCGGGAACGGCAGGGCGAACAGCAGCGCGGCAATGACCAGCGGCTTCCCGTTGCGCTGTACGAGGGCCAGGGCCAGCAGGCCGCTAACCATCATCAGCAGGAAGTTGATCGCCTCGACGCCCATCACCGGCGCCAGGCCTTTCAGCGGGCCGTCAATCTGGCTGTAGCCGAACTGCAGCCACGGAAAACCGGTCAGCACCCAGCCGCGCAGGAACTCGGTGATCTGCCAGACGACGGGAGCGGCGATCGCCACCCGCAGCCAGCTCGTTTTGGGCCACAGACGGGCGAGCAGGCCGGCAAACAGGCCGGTGTAGAGCGAGAGATAGGCCGCCAGCAGCACGACGAGGAAGACGTTAACCGGGCCCGGCATACCGCCAAACTGCGCGATGCTGACATAGACCCAGTTGATACCCGTGCCGAACAGGCCGAGACCCCAGAAATAGCCGATGCCGGCGCTTTGCAGCGGGCGGCGGTTGAGGGTTAACGCCTGCAGACCGACCAGCGAAATAATCGCCGCGGGCCAGAAGTCATAAGGTGAAAAAGCCAGCGTTCCGCTGGCTCCGAATAGCAGCGCCAGCAGCAGACGTACGCGCTGACGTTCAAGAAGAGAGGCAAATACCATTTAGGCTAATCGTCCCGTTAATTAACGCCTGTTGCCACAGGCTATGCTGTTTGCCAGCCGGGGGAGGGGACAACCGGGGATCGCCCACGGTCTGTCTCCCGGCTGGCCGTGACCTTCAGCGCCGCCGCTTACTCTTCCAGCTTCGGCTGGGGAGCGTCATCCGGCAGCTTAACATGCACCTGAATGATACGACGACTATCTGCCATTGCTACCTTGAATTGGTAACCATCAATGTCGATAGATTCGCCGCGAGCCGGCAGGTGGCCAAAGGCCTGCATTACCAGTCCGCCAATGGTATCCACTTCTTCATCGCTGAAGTGCGTATCGAAGGCGTCATTGAAGTCTTCGATGGAGGCCAGAGCGCGCACCGTCCAGGTATGGCGGCTCAGCTGGCGGAAATCGATATCTTCTTCTTCGTCGTATTCGTCTTCAATTTCCCCGACGATGAGCTCAAGGATATCCTCGATGGTCACCAGACCGGAGACGCCGCCGAATTCGTCAATAACGATCGCCATATGGTAGCGCTGTGAGCGAAACTCTTTCAGCATGCGGTCGACCCGCTTGCTTTCCGGAACGACAACCGCCGGCCGTAACACTTTTTCCATGCTGAAAGCTTCGGCGTCGCTGCGCATAAACGGCAGCAGATCCTTGGCCATCAGAATCCCTTCGATGTGATCTTTATCTTCACTGATGACCGGGAAGCGCGAGTGGGCGGATTCGATGATGACATCAAGGCACTCGTCCAGCGTCTGATTGCGTTTCAGGGTAATCATTTGTGAACGGGGGATCATAATGTCGCGGACCCGCTGGTCGGCGATATCCATTACCCCTTCGAGCATGTCACGGGTATCTTCATCGATAAGGTCGTTCTGCCCGGAATCACGGATCAGCGCCAGCAGTTCATCGCGGTTTTTCGGTTCCCCGTGAAAGAGCTGGCTGAGTAACAGGGAGAAAAATCCCTTTTTGCTGTTTACTGTGTCACTACTGTGTGAATTGTCGTCGCTCATGGCGTCGTTTGGGTTCTCATGTTGATTTAATGTCGCTCGTCGCGCGTACACTCAGCGCCGGACGGCATGGGTTGCCTGAGGTTCAGGCGGGTAAAATGCATGAACAGCGGCCGGATGAGACGCAAGCGCCGCCATCCGGCAGGGGGCTATTCAGCAATCTTCTCGGAAATGTACGGGTCCTCATAGCCCAGAGCAAGCATTATCTCTGTTTCGAGGGCTTCCATCTCTTCCGCTTCGTCATCTTCGATGTGATCGTAGCCCAGCAGATGCAGGCTGCCGTGAACCACCATATGCGCCCAGTGCGCCTCCAGCGGCTTCCCTTGCTCGCTGGCTTCCTGCTCCACCACCTGACGGCAAATGATCAGATCGCCGAGCAGCGGCATTTCAATCCCCGGCGGCGCTTCAAACGGGAAAGAGAGGACGTTGGTCGGTTTATCCTTGCCGCGATAGGTCAGGTTCAGCTCATGGCTTTCTGCAACGTCGACCAGACGAATCGTTAACTCTGACTCCTCCTGAAACGGCGGAATGACGGCGTCGACCCAGCGTTGAAAAAGGGCTTCGTCCGGCAGGCCGCTGGTCTCTTCGCAGGCCAGCTGTAAATCGAGGATCACCTGACTCATTTTTGCTCCTGTTCCTGGGCTTCGCGTTTGCGCTCGGCGGCCAGTTCTGCTTTACGTTTCTGGTCTGCGGCTTCCCATGCCTCATAGGCGTTCACGATGCGGGCGACCACCGGATGGCGGACTACGTCTTCGCTATGGAAGAAGTTAAAGCTGATCTCATCCACTTCCGCCAGCACTTCGATGGCGTGGCGCAGACCGGATTTGGTGCTGCGCGGCAGGTCAATCTGCGTGATGTCGCCGGTGATCACCGCCTTGGAGTTAAAGCCGATGCGGGTCAGGAACATCTTCATCTGCTCGATGGTGGTGTTCTGGCTTTCATCAAGAATGATAAAGGCGTCATTCAGCGTCCGTCCGCGCATATAGGCCAACGGAGCCACTTCGATGACGTTACGCTCAATCAGCTTTTCCACCTTCTCAAAGCCGAGCATCTCGAACAGCGCGTCGTACAGCGGGCGCAGATACGGGTCGACCTTCTGGCTCAGATCGCCGGGCAGGAAGCCGAGCTTTTCGCCCGCCTCGACGGCCGGACGGGTCAGCAGAATGCGGCGGATCTCCTGGCGCTCCAGCGCATCGACCGCCGCCGCCACCGCCAGATAGGTTTTCCCGGTACCTGCCGGACCCACGCCGAAGGTGATGTCGTGATCGAGGATATTGGCGATGTACTGCGCCTGGTTCGGCGTACGCGGTTTGATCACCCCGCGCTTGGTCTTGATATTGACGGCTTTTCCGTACTCCGGCACGCTCTCGGCGCTCTGCTCCAGCACGCGCGCCTCTTTGATCGCCAGATGGATCTGCTCTGGTTCAATATCCTGAATCTGACCGCGCATCGGCGCCGTGTCGACATACAGGCTGCGCAGAATATCGGCGGCGGCGTGCACGCATAGGGCGCGTCCGGTCAGTTTAAAGTGATTGTCACGGCGGTTGATCTCAATGCCTAACCGACGTTCCAGCTGTTTGATGTTGTCGTCAAACGGGCCGCACAGGGCTAACAGGCGTGCGTTATCCGCTGGCTCCAGGGTAATTTCACGAGTGTCTATGTTCAAACTGTTCCTCTTTACGCAGGTGGCCGGACGCGGCGCGTGGCCGGCTAATCAGGAAATTATTTACGTCACAGGAAAATGGCGCAAGCATTGCTGTAGATATAGGGACGGAGAGAGGAATTACAAGGCCTGCCGGAACCGACAGGCCTGAAGGGATCACGGCTGATAGATACCCACGCCAAGATCGTTCTCTTTACGGGTGCGGGCAATCACTGATTCAGGTGATTCAGCGATACGCAGACCCATCTCCGCTTCGGTACACACGATTTTGCCGCGCAGCGAGTTGGTGTAAACATCGACAATTTCGACATCCACAAACTTGCCGACAAGGTCCGGGGTGCCTTCGAAGTTGACCACCCGGTTGTTCTCCGTACGTCCGGAGAGCTCCATGATGTTCTTGCGCGACGTGCCTTCCACCAGGATGCGCTGTACCGTGCCGAGCATGCGACGGCTCCAGGCCATCGCCTGCTGGTTGATGCGCTCCTGCAGAATATACAGACGCTGTTTCTTATCGGCATCCGGCACGTCGTCAACCATATCGGCCGCCGGGGTGCCCGGGCGGGCGGAGAAGATAAAGCTGTAGCTCATATCGAAATTGACGTCGGCGATAAGCTTCATTGTCTTTTCGAAATCTTCCGTAGTTTCGCCGGGGAAGCCGACGATAAAGTCGGAGCTTATCTGAATATCCGGACGCGCTTCACGCAGCTTGCGAATAATCGCTTTATACTCCAGCGCGGTATGGGTGCGTCCCATCAGGTTCAGCACGCGGTCGGAGCCGCTCTGCACCGGCAGGTGCAGGAAGCTCACCAGCTCCGGCGTATCGCGATAGACGTCGATGATATCGTCGGTAAATTCGATCGGGTGGCTGGTGGTGAAGCGAATGCGGTCGATGCCGTCGATAGCGGCCACCAGGCGCAGCAGATCGGCAAAGCTGCCGGTAGTGCCGTCGTAGTTCTCGCCGCGCCAGGCGTTCACATTCTGGCCCAGCAGGTTGACTTCACGCACGCCCTGCGCCGCCAGTTGGGCGATTTCAAACAGGATATCGTCGCACGGGCGGCTGACTTCTTCTCCGCGGGTGTAGGGCACCACGCAGTAGGTGCAGTATTTGTTGCAGCCTTCCATAATCGAGACAAAGGCGGTCGGGCCTTCGGCGCGCGGTTCTGGCAGGCGATCGAATTTTTCAATTTCCGGGAAGCTGATATCAACCACCGGGCTGCGGTTGCCGCGCACGGCGTTAATCATCTCCGGCAGGCGGTGCAGGGTTTGCGGCCCGAAAATAATATCGACATAGTGCGCGCGCTGACGAATATGGTCGCCTTCCTGGGAAGCCACGCAGCCGCCAACGCCAATAATCAGGTCCGGGTTCTTCTCTTTCAGCAGCTTCCAGCGGCCAAGCTGATGGAAAACTTTTTCCTGGGCCTTCTCACGAATTGAGCAGGTATTGAGCAACAGCACATCTGCTTCTTCCGCCACTTCGGTCAGTTGATACCCATGTGTCGCATCCAGCAGATCGGCCATCTTTGATGAATCATACTCGTTCATCTGACAGCCCCAGGTTTTAATATGGAGTTTTTTTGTCATTGACTTGCTCATGCTCAGTAATAGATATCCAAAACGCGGGGATATATACAGGGTGAATTTCGCATTCCAGGGCGCGTATTGTAATGCTTTGGTCGCCCCCTGACCAGTGCGAGCGTTATCACCGCAAGAGGGCGAAAAATCCGGTAAACTTAACGGATTCTGCTTTAAGGATAATAGCCATGACAATTCACGCAACAGATGTCGCCATCGTGGGCGGCGGCATGGTCGGCGGCGCCCTGGCGTTGGGGCTGGCGCAACAGGGATTTACCGTGACGGTGCTTGAGAAAACGGCGCCTCCGGCTTTCGATCCGGCATCCGCCCCGGATGTGCGGATCTCGGCGATCAGCGCGGCCTCGGTCGGCCTGCTGAAAAGCCTTGGCGTCTGGGATGCCGTGCGGGCGATGCGCGTCCACGCTTACCGTCGACTGGAGACCTGGGAGTGGGAGAGCGCCCACGTCGCCTTTGACGCCGCCGAGCTTAAGCTGCCGGAGCTGGGCTATATGGTCGAGAACAAGGTCCTGCAGTGGGGCCTGTGGCAAGCGCTGACGGCGCACGAAGGGGTTACCCTGCGCGTTGGCGGCGAACTGGAGACGATGCAGCGCGGCGAGGCGGAGACGGCGTTGCGTTTACGCGACGGGGAGACGATCCACGCCCGGCTGGTTATCGGCGCCGACGGCGCCAGCTCTCAGGTGCGGGAGATGGCCGGCATCGGCGTGCATGCCTGGCAATATCAGCAATCCTGTATGCTCATTAGCGTCCAATGCGCCGACGATCCCGGCGACAGCACCTGGCAGCAGTTTACCCCCAGCGGACCGCGCGCTTTCCTGCCGCTGTTCGACAACTGGGCCTCGCTGGTGTGGTATGACGCCCCGGCGCGGATCCGTCAGCTGCAGGGCATGTCCATGCCCCAGCTCCAGCAGGAGATCGCCCGCCATTTCCCGGCGCGTCTCGGGCGGGTGACGCCGCAGGCGGCCGGCGCCTTCCCGCTCACCCGGCGTCATGCGCTGCAGTATGTTCAGCCTGGTCTGGCGCTGGTGGGCGATGCGGCGCACACCATTCATCCGCTGGCGGGGCAGGGGGTTAACCTTGGCTATCGTGATGTCGACGCCCTGCTGGAGGTCCTGGCGCAAGCGCGCGGCCGCGGCGAAGAGTGGGCCAGCCTGCCGGTGCTCAAGCGCTACCAGGGGCGGCGGCGGGCGGATAATTTTATTATGCAGTCGGGGATGGATCTGTTTTACGCCGGATTCAGCAATGACCTGGCGCCGGTGCGGATGCTGCGCAATATTGGCCTGATGGCGGCCGAACGCGCCGGGGTGCTGAAGCGTCAGGCGCTGAAGTATGCGTTAGGCTTGTAAACCGGCGTCGCGGGCAGGGGCGTCGTGGAAAGCGCCTGCCCGGCAGTCAGTGATGCGCCAGGATGGCAAAACGCCAATAACAAAAAAGCCCACCGAGGTGGGCTTTTTTGCATTGAAGTGGCTGGGGTACGAGGATTCGAACCTCGGAATGCCGGAATCAGAATCCGGTGCCTTACCGCTTGGCGATACCCCAATTGTCTGTTGCATTTAACCGTCACTATCCCGGTTTTAGCGCAACAGTGCGTTCATTGCTGAACGACTTTTAAATTTGGCTGGGGTACGAGGATTCGAACCTCGGAATGCCGGAATCAGAATCCGGTGCCTTACCGCTTGGCGATACCCCAACAAATTTTTTGCGGATTTATCGATGTGTATCGATACGTCCCGAATATGGTGGCTACGACGGGATTCGAACCTGTGACCCCATCATTATGAGTGATGTGCTCTAACCAGCTGAGCTACGTAGCCAAATTGTCTTACTGTTTCTTCGATGGCTGGGGTACCTGGATTCGAACCAGGGAATGCCGGTATCAAAAACCGGTGCCTTACCGCTTGGCGATACCCCAATACCGTCGCGGTGAACCGCAAATATCGAAGAAATATGGCTGGGGTACCTGGATTCGAACCAGGGAATGCCGGTATCAAAAACCGGTGCCTTACCGCTTGGCGATACCCCATCCGTACAACGCTGACTGGTGAATGGTGCGGGAGGCGAGACTTGAACTCGCACACCTTGCGGCGCCAGAACCTAAATCTGGTGCGTCTACCAATTTCGCCACTCCCGCAAAAAAAGATGGTGGCTACGACGGGATTCGAACCTGTGACCCCATCATTATGAGTGATGTGCTCTAACCAGCTGAGCTACGTAGCCATCTTTTTTTCGCGTAACCTTATCGGCGTTGCGGGGCGCATTATGCGTATTGGGCCTGCGAGCGTCAACCTCTTTTTCAAGGAAAATCGTTGTAATGTGACTGTTTGGTTAGGTTGCGAACAGCTCGCTGCAATAATCGGCAATTATTGGTTATTTATCGTTTTTCAGCGGTATAAATCCCGCAAAAAGAAAACGGACCCCGGAGGGTCCGTTTCGCGTTTCATCGCCTGTCAGGGCTTATTTATAGGCCGACTGGTGGACGCCCACCGCGCGGCCTGACGGATCGTTCATGGTTTTGAACACTTCATCCCATTCAATGGCTTTGGCAGAAGAGCAGGCCACCGACGGACCGCCAGGGACACACTCCGCCGCGCTTGGCAGCGGGAACAGCTCTTCGAAGATCTCGCGGTACAGATAGCCTTCTTTGGAGGTCGGCGTGTTGTACGGGAAGCGGAAGCTTGCGGTTTCCAGCTGCTGGTCGCTGATCTGTTTCGCAGCCACTTCTTTCAGCGTATCGATCCAGCTGTAGCCGACGCCGTCAGAGAATTGCTCCTTCTGACGCCACGCCACGCTGGCCGGCAGATAGGATTCAAAGCATTCGCGCAGGATATGTTTTTCCATTTTGCCGTTGCCGCACATCTTATCCTGCGGGTTGATGCGCATCGCCACGTCGAGGAACTTCTTATCGAGGAACGGCACGCGGGCTTCCACGCCCCAGGCGGACATCGCTTTGTTGGCGCGGGCGCAGTCAAACATATGCAGCGCCTGCAGCTTACGCACCGTCTCTTCGTGCAGTTCTTTAGCGTTCGGCGCCTTATGGAAGTAGAGGTAGCCGCCGAATACTTCGTCCGAGCCTTCGCCGGAAAGCACCATTTTGATGCCCATGGCTTTTATTTTACGCGACATCAGGTACATCGGCGTCGAAGCGCGAATGGTGGTCACATCGTAGGTTTCGATGTGATAGATAACGTCGCGGATCGCATCCAGCCCTTCCTGAACGGTAAAGTGAATTTCATGGTGCACGGTGCCGAGGTGGTTAGCCACTTCCTGCGCCGCTTTCAGGTCGGGAGAGCCTTCCAGACCGACCGCGAAGGAGTGCAGCTGCGGCCACCAGGCTTCGCTACGCTCCTGATCTTCGACGCGACGGGCGGCGAATTTCTTGGTGATGGCGGAGATGACCGAAGAATCAAGGCCGCCGGAGAGCAGCACGCCGTAGGGCACGTCGGACATCAGGTGGCTTTTCACCGACTCTTCCAGCGCCTGGCGCAGCTCGTTCTTATCGGTAACGTTGTCTTTTACCGCGTCGTAATCGAACCAGTCGCGCTGATAGTACTGGCGAATTTCACCGTCTTTGCTCCACAGGTAGCTGCCCGCCGGGAACTCTTTAATGGTGCGGCACACCGGCACCAGGGCTTTCATTTCTGAGGCGACGTAGAAGTTGCCGTGTTCGTCATGGCCCATATACAGCGGAATAATGCCGATATGGTCGCGACCAATTAAGTACGCGTCTTTTTCGCTGTCGTACAGGGCGAAGGCGAACATCCCCTGCAGGTCGTCGAGGAACGCCGGGCCTTTTTCCTGATACAGCGCGAGGATCACTTCGCAGTCGGAGCCGGTCTGGAACTGATAGCGATCGCCATATTCCGCGCGCAGCGCCTGATGGTTGTAGATTTCGCCGTTAACGGCCAGCGCATGGGTTTTTTCGGCGTTGTACAGCGGCTGGGCGCCGGCGTTGACGTCGACAATCGACAGGCGCTCGTGCGCCAGAATCGCTTTGTCGCTGGCATACACGCCAGACCAGTCCGGACCGCGATGGCGCATCAGGCGGGAAAGCTCCAGCGCCTTTTTACGCAGCTCGCCTGCGTCAGTTTTAATATCCAGTACGCCAAAAATAGAACACATAGCCTTCTCCATTACCCTGTCGTGTTTGATGTTGTGCTGGCTTCGTCTCGTGGCGAAGCCTGAGTGCGTGCTTAAGAAAATGCCGTAAAGGGGGAGCCGGCGCAAGGGTTTTACGGCCGGAAAAAGAAAAAACGCAACTGCGATTGTTGAATAGTAAAAAAAGAGTATCTTTTGAACGGCTTTATTGAAGAATACGCAATTACAAGCCGTTTTTATTAGATGGGGTGCTTTTAGCAGGCGTCAGAAATGAACAACCACGTCCTGAGACGTGGCTGGCATTAGAAAATATCGATTTCCGCGACGGAAGGGTAGATCCACGACGGGCGGAACGGCATGCTGTCGATGTCGTCGAGGGTCGAGACGCCGGAGAGCACCAGAATGGTCTCCAGCCCCGCCTGGAAGCCGGCCAGAATGTCGGTGCGCAGATTGTCGCCGACGATCACCGTCTGTTCGGAGTGGGCCTGCATTTTGTTCAGCGCTGAGCGGATGATCCACGGGCTGGGTTTACCGACGTAAAACGGCTTACGGCCGGAGATCTTCTCGATCCCGGCGCACAGGGCGCCGCAGGCCGGGTAGAAGCCGCGACCGTGAGTATCCGGGTTGGTGGCAATGAAGCGGGCGCCATTGGCGACAAAGAAGGCCGCCTTATGCATCATCTCCCAGTTAAAGGAGCGGGTTTCCCCGACGATGACAAAATCCGGGTTGACATCGGTAATGGTAAAGCCGGCTTTATACAGCTCGTGGATCAGCGCCCCTTCACCCACCACATAGGCTTTCTTGCCTTCCTGGCGGCGCAGAAAATCGGCCGTCGCCATCGCCGAGGTGTAAAAGGCGCTATCCGGCACCTCAATCCCGGCGGTGGCGAAACGGTTCGCCAGATCCTGGCCGGTTTGCGACGGGTAGTTGGTCAGCATCACCAGCGGCATGCCTTTATCGAGGATGCGCTTGATAAACTCGGCAGCGCCGGGAACGGCGACGTTATCGTGCATCAGCACGCCGTCAATATCACAAATTATGTTTTGAATGGTCATGGTGGGTCCAGAATCATTAACAAAGACGAAACTATACGCGTCATCGATGCGGTTTCACACCTCTGACGGGCGATGCCCGCCAGTGACAGAGCGACGCGCTTATCTGTAAAGGGGGGGCGATTAGCTCTCAAGCAAGCGCTGCAGCAGCGTGCCATTGAGCATGGCGCGTTTGACCAGCGCGAAGGCGCCAATCGCTGAGCGATGATCGAGGGTGGAGCGCACCACCGGCAGGTTCTTACGAAACGCCTTCAGCGCCTGGGCGTTAATGCAGCCCTCAATGGCCGGGAGCAGCACTTTCTCGGCTTCCACAATTTCGCCGGCGACGACGATTTTTTGCGGATTGAACAGGTTGATGGCGATGGCGATCGTTTTTCCGAGGTGACGCCCTACGTACTCGATCACCTCGCAGGCCAGGGCATCGCCCTTGTTGGCCGCTTTGCAGATGGTTTTGATCGTGCAGTCATCGAGGGTCAGGCGGCTCTGGTAGCCCTGGTCCAGCAGATGGCGAACGCGATGTTCGATGGCGGCGTTCGCCGCGACGGTCTCCAGGCAGCCGAAGTTGCCGCAGTGGCAGCGTTCGCCCAGCGGATCGACCTGAATATGGCCAATTTCGCCCACGTTGCCGTTACGGCCAATAAAAATGCGTCCGTTGGAGATGATCCCCGCCCCGGTGCCGCGGTGCACGCGCACCAGAATGGAGTCTTCGCAGTCCTGGCTTGCGCCAAAATAGTGCTCGGCCAGCGCCAGACTGCGGATATCGTGCCCGACAAAGCAGGTAACGTTGAAGCGTTTTTCCAGCGCCCCGACCAGGCCCCAGTTTTCCACCGCAATGTGCGGCATATAGCGGATCACGCCGCTTTCCGGATCCACCAGCCCCGGCAGGATCACCGAGATGGCGATCAGCTCGCGGATTTTGCGCTGACAGTTTTCGATAAAAGTGGCGATGATATTCAGCAGGGCGTGTTCCAGCGTTTCCTGGGTGCGCTCGGGCAGCGGGAAATGCTCCTCCTCCAGGGTCTTGCTGCTTAAATCATAGAGGGTCAGGGTGGCGTCATAGCGGCCAAGGCGCACGCCAATGGCGTTGAAGTTACGCGTCTCCGCAATGATGGAGATGGCGCGGCGCCCCCCGGTGGAGGCCTGCTGATCGACTTCTTTGATCAGGCCGCGCTCAATAAGCTGACGCGTGATTTTGGTCACGCTGGCAGGGGCAAGCTGGCTTTGTTCCGCGATCTGAATGCGCGAGATAGGCCCATGCTGGTCAATCAGGCGGTACACGGCCGCGCTGTTCAGTTGTTTTACGAGGTCAACGTTACCAATTTGAGCTTGTCCGCCTGCTGTCATACTTTTACTTACTCAGTGACGACCTCGTTACCATTAACGATGGTCTTGGTGATTTTATAATCGCGTGTAAAGGCGGTCAGGTTAGCGACCATACCCGGCGCAATGCTGCCGAGCTGCTTGTCCACACCAATGGCGCGCGCGGGATAGAGCGTCGCCATCCGCAATACTTCGTCCAGCGCCACACCGCAATGCTCAACCAGATTACGCACCCCTTCAATCATGGTCAGGGAAGATCCGCTGAGGGTGCCGTTTTCATCTACGCACAGCCCGTTGCGGTAGTATATTGTTTTCCCGGCAAAAATGAACTGGTCAATATTCGCCCCCGCCGGCGCGGTGGCGTCGGTGACCAGGCACAGTTTGTCGCCTTTCAGGCGCTTGGCGTTGCGCACGTTGGCGTAATCGACGTGCATCCCGTCGACAATAATACCGCAGTAGACATCCGGCTCGTCAAAAATCGCCCCGGCCAGACCCGGTTCGCGGCCGGTAATGTACGGCATCGCATTATACAGGTGGGTGGCGAAGGTAATGCCCGCGCGGAAGCCCACTTTCGCCTCTTTCAGCGTGGCGTTGGAGTGGCCCGCGGAGACGACGATCCCGGCGGCGACCAGTTTGCGGATCACTTCCGGCTCGACGCGCTCAGGGGCGAGGGTCACTTTGGTGATCACATCGGCGTTGTCGCACAGGAAATCGACCAGCGCCGCGTCCGGTTTACGCACGTAGTCGGGATTGTGGGTGCCTTTCTTAACGATATTCAGCCACGGTCCTTCAAGATGCAGACCCAGCGCCTGGTTCGGGTGCTTTTGCAGGTATTCGCGCATCACGCGGACGCCTTGCTTCATCAGATCGTCGCTGGAGGTAATCAGCGTCGGCAGGAAGCTGGTGCAGCCTGAGCGTTCGTTGGCCTTCTGCATGATCTCCAGCGTTTCGACAGTGACCGCGTCAGGGCTGTCGTTAAACTGCACGCCGCCGCAGCCGTTGAGCTGGACGTCGATAAAACCGGGGGCGAGGATTGCGCCGTTGACTGAGCGCTGCTCGATGTCAGACGGCAAATCTGCCAGCGGACAAAGACGTTCGATAAGGCCATTAGCGATAACAACCGCATGGTCATCGAGAATTTCATGACCGGTATAAACCCGGCCCTGGGTTAATGCATACATTACGACCCCCGGTATATACGCCTCATCAGGCCCGGGAACGTTCATTTGCCGCCGGCCTGATGATGCATACAAAGAAAAAGATGGTCCCGCGCAAAGTCGCGGGACGCGACTACATTACAGACCTTTAATATTTTCAGCTTCTAATTCGTTGAAATATTTCAGCGTCTTCACTTTCAGCTCCATGGTGGACGGTTCGTCGCAGACGATCACCGCCTTCGGATGCAGCTGCAGACAGGTAATGGTCCACATGTGGTTGACGTTACCTTCAACTGCCGCCTGCAGCGCCAGCGCTTTCTGATGGCCCAGCACCAGAATCATGACTTCTTCTGCATCCAGCAGGGTGCCCACGCCGACGGTCAGCGCATATTTCGGCACCAGATCCACGTCGCCGTCAAAGAAGCGGGAGTTCGCCACACGGGTGTCATGGGTCAGGGTCTTAATACGGGTGCGGGACGCCAGAGAAGAGGCCGGTTCGTTGAACGCGATGTGGCCATCGTTGCCCACGCCGCCCATAAACAGGTGGATTTTACCGTAGGAACGAATTTTTTCTTCATAGCGACGGCATTCCGCATCGATGTCCGGCGCGTTACCATTCAGCAGGTTGATATTTTCTGCCGGAATATCAACGTGGTCAAAGAAATTACGGTGCATGAAGCTATGATAGCTTTCCGGATGCTCTTTTGGCAGGCCAACGTATTCATCCATGTTGAAGGTGACAACGTGTTTGAAGCTAACCTGGCCTGCTTTATGCATTTCAACCAGCGCCTTGTAGGCGGTGAGCGGGGTGCCGCCGGTCGGCAGACCCAGCACGAACGGACGGTCCGCGGTTGGTTTGAATGCATTAATGCGGTTCACGATATGGCGGGCAGCCCATTTACCGACCTGCTCAGCGGTTACCAGGGGGATCAGTCTCATTCTTCACCTCTATAGTTAAAAGTAGAATCTGGCGGATTGGCGCCAGCACTCTGAGGAGAGTATTGCAGCAACTGCGCCGACCGGGGTCAATCCGTGTTGATTTTTTGAATGATAAAATAAGTTTTCGATGTTAGCCAGTCTAAGGGAGGGGTGAATACGATATTTGGTGATAATTATCACAAAAAATACCCGTTTAATTTGCGATACGAATTAATTTTTCACACACTTTGCCGGTAAGTGATAAAACCGACCTTGTTACACAATAAAAAAGTGGCTTTGAAAATGAGCCTCATCGGGGTCTCATAGGGGGAATAAGATGAATATTTTAGGTTTCTTTCAGCGACTGGGTAGGGCGTTACAGCTCCCTATCGCAGTGCTGCCGGTCGCGGCATTGCTGCTGCGTTTCGGGCAACCAGACCTGTTGAATGTACCCTTCATCGCGCAAGCGGGTGGGGCTATCTTCGACAACCTGGCGCTGATCTTTGCTATCGGTGTGGCGTCAAGCTGGTCCAAGGATAACGCCGGTTCTGCGGCGCTGGCCGGGGCAGTAGGTTATTTCGTGATGACCAAAGCGATGGTCACCATCAATCCGGAAATCAACATGGGCGTACTGGCCGGTATCATTACCGGTCTGGTAGCAGGGGCGGTGTACAATCGCTGGGCCGGCATCAAGCTGCCGGACTTCCTGAGCTTCTTCGGCGGCAAACGCTTCGTACCGATCGCCACCGGCTTCTTCTGTTTGATCCTCGCGGCGCTCTTCGGCTACGTCTGGCCGCCGGTGCAGCACGCTATCCATGCGGGCGGCGAGTGGATCGTTTCCGCAGGGGCGCTGGGTTCCGGTATCTTCGGCTTTATCAACCGTCTGCTGATCCCGACCGGTCTGCATCAGGTGCTGAACACCATCGCCTGGTTCCAGATTGGTGAGTTCACGAACGCCGCAGGCGCCGTGTTCCACGGCGACATCAACCGCTTCTACGCCGGCGACGGCACCGCGGGGATGTTCATGTCCGGCTTCTTCCCGATCATGATGTTTGGTCTGCCGGGCGCGGCGCTGGCGATGTATCTGGCCGCTCCGAAAGCGCGTCGTCCGATGGTGGGCGGTATGCTGCTGTCCGTTGCCATCACCGCGTTCCTGACCGGGGTAACCGAGCCGCTGGAATTCCTGTTCATGTTCCTGGCTCCGCTGCTGTACCTCCTGCACGCGGTACTGACCGGTATCAGCCTGTTCATCGCAACGGCGCTGGGCATTCATGCGGGCTTCTCCTTCTCCGCAGGCGCTATTGACTACGTGCTGATGTACAGCCTGCCGGCCGCCAGCAAAAACGTCTGGATGCTGCTGGTGATGGGCGTGGTGTTCTTCTTCGTCTACTTCCTGCTGTTCAGCGCGGTGATCCGCATGTTCAACCTGAAAACGCCGGGTCGTGAAGACAAAGCCGCTGACGTGGTAACGGAAGAAGCGAACAGCAACACTGAAGAAGGCCTGACCCAGCTGGCGACCAGCTATATCGCCGCGGTGGGCGGAACGGACAACCTGAAAGCGATTGACGCCTGTATCACCCGTCTGCGCCTGACCGTGGGCGATTCGGCGAAAGTCAACGACGCCGCCTGTAAACGTCTCGGCGCGTCCGGGGTGGTGAAACTGAATAAGCAAACCATCCAGGTTATCGTCGGCGCGAAGGCAGAGTCTATCGGCGATGAGATGAAAAAAGTGGTGACCCGCGGCCCGGTAGCGGCAGCGGCAGCCGCGCCGGCTGGCAACGTCGCCACCGCAGCGCCCGCGGCTAAACCGCAGGCGGTAGCGAACGCGAAGACCGTTGAGTCGCTGGTTTCGCCGATTACTGGTGACGTGGTGGCCCTCGAACAGGTGCCGGACGAAGCCTTCGCCAGCAAAGCCGTCGGCGACGGTATCGCGGTGAAACCGACCAGCAACATCGTGGTGGCCCCGGCCGCCGGTACCGTGGTGAAAATTTTCAACACTAACCACGCGTTCTGCCTCGAAACCAACAACGGTGCGGAAATCGTTGTCCACATGGGTATCGACACCGTGGCGCTGGAAGGCAAGGGCTTCAAACGTCTGGTTGATGAGGGCGCGGACGTGAAGGCGGGCGAGCCGATTCTGGAAATGGATCTGGACTTCCTCAACGCCAACGCGCGCTCGATGATTAGCCCGGTGGTCTGCAGCAACAGCGATGACTACAGCGCGCTGGTGATACTGGCGAGCGGTAAGGTCGTTGCCGGCCAGACGCCGCTGTATGAGATTAAAGGCAAGTAAGGCTCCTGAGTCGAGTTTATGCCTCAGCGGCGAAGGGAAACCTTCGCCGCTTTTTTTTGCAGCAATCGGCCCCATAATCCTCTTCTGATACCTATTTTACGTAACTAATAGTTGTCACTACGCCCTGCTTGTAAGATCATGTGCCGTTATACGTTGTTTACGCTTTGAGGAACCCGTGATGAGTGAGGCAGAAGCCCGCCCGACTAACTTTATCCGTCAGATCATTGATGAAGATCTGGCTACCGGTAAGCACACCACCGTTCACACCCGCTTCCCGCCGGAGCCGAACGGTTATCTGCACATTGGCCATGCGAAATCCATCTGCCTGAACTTCGGCATCGCCCAGGATTATCAGGGCCAATGCAACCTGCGTTTCGATGACACCAACCCGGTGAAAGAAGATATCGAATACGTGGAGTCGATTAAAAACGACGTGCAGTGGTTAGGTTTCCACTGGTCCGGGGACGTTTGCTACTCGTCTGACTACTTTGATCAGCTGCATCAGTATGCGGTTGAGCTGATCAACAAAGGCCTGGCCTATGTTGATGAACTCTCTCCTGATGAAATTCGTGAATATCGCGGCACCCTGAAAGCGCCGGGTAAGAACAGCCCGTATCGCGACCGCAGCGTGGAAGAAAACCTGGCGCTGTTCGAAAAAATGCGCAGCGGCGGCTTCGAAGAGGGCAAGGCCTGCCTGCGCGCGAAGATCGATATGGCGTCGCCGTTCATCGTGATGCGCGATCCGGTGCTGTACCGCATTAAGTTCGCTGAGCATCATCAGACCGGCAACAAGTGGTGCATCTACCCGATGTACGACTTCACCCACTGCATCAGCGATGCGCTGGAAGGCATTACCCACTCGCTGTGTACCCTGGAGTTCCAGGACAACCGTCGTCTGTACGACTGGGTGCTGGACAACATCAGCATCCCGGTTCACCCGCGCCAGTACGAATTCTCGCGCCTGAATCTTGAATACACGGTGATGTCCAAGCGTAAGCTGAACCAGCTGGTGACCGAGAAGCACGTGGAAGGTTGGGACGATCCGCGTATGCCGACCATCTCCGGTCTGCGTCGTCGCGGCTACACCGCCGAATCCATCCGCGAATTCTGCAAGCGCATCGGCGTGACCAAGCAGGACAACACTATTGAGATGGCGTCGCTGGAGTCCTGCATTCGCGAAGATCTCAACGAAAACGCGCCGCGCGCGATGGCGGTGATCGATCCGGTGAAACTGGTTATCGAGAACTACCCGCAGGGCGAAAGCGAAATGGTGGCGATGCCGAACCATCCGAACAAGCCGGAGATGGGCAGCCGCGAAGTGCCGTTCAGCGCGGAAATCTGGATCGACCGCGCGGACTTCCGTGAAGAAGCCAACAAGCAGTACAAGCGTCTGGTGCTGGGCAAAGAAGTGCGTCTGCGCAACGCCTACGTCATCAAAGCGGAACGCGTGGAGAAAGATGCCGAAGGCAATATCACCACTATCTTCTGCACCTACGATGCCGACACCCTGAGTAAAGATCCGGCTGACGGCCGCAAGGTCAAAGGCGTGATCCACTGGGTGAGCGCGGCGCATGCGCTGCCGGTAGAGATCCGTCTCTACGATCGCCTGTTCAGCGTACCAAACCCGGGCGCAGCGGAGGATTTCCTCGCGGTGATCAATCCGGAATCGCTGGTGATCAAACAGGGTTACGCGGAGCCGAGCCTGGCGCAGGCGGAAGCCGGTAAAGCTTACCAGTTTGAACGTGAAGGTTACTTCTGCCTCGACAGTCGCTATGCAACCGCAACCAGTCTGGTGTTTAACCGCACCGTCGGTCTGCGCGATACCTGGGCGAAAGCGGGCGAATAACCGTTTCCCTACCTTCAAAGCGCCGCACTCTGCGGCGCTTTTTTTGTTTCAGAATCAGCCAATTACTCTTTTTATTTTCGCGAAGCGAATTAATTCTGTTTCAAACCGGAAATAAATAACGCTTCTGATATTTCCTGTCTCATACAAAAAACCAATGTAATCGCTTTCAGGTTTTGCGTTTTTCCCTGATTTTGCAATGACTTCCATGACAAAATCATCAGAGATAAGACTGTAACAAAACGACATAAATTATGTGCGCTTTGTCATAATCTTAAGCTTTGCCTCACGAAAAACATTGATAATTCGCGTCACGAAAAATAGTCTATCTACAGTGGTTTCGCGGCCTTTTTCACCGCCCCACATTTTGCAGTGTTATTTATTTTTTTAGCGAATGACCCCCTGGTCTTCGCCTTTTAAAACGTCAAAGAGGATATGCACATGCGTACGTTTAGTGGCAAACGTAGTACGCTGGCGCTGGCTATTGCCGCCGTCACCGCGATGTCGGGCTGGGTTGTGATTCCGCAGGCCAGCGCAGCAGGCTTTATCGATGATTCTACTTTAACCGGCGGTATCTATTACTGGCAGCGTGAGCGTGACCGTAAAGATGTGACCGACGGCGACAAATACAAAACCAACCTTTCCCACTCCACCTGGAACGCCAACCTGGACTTCCAGTCCGGCTATGCCGCCGATATGTTTGGCCTTGATATTGCGGCGTTTACCGCGATTGAAATGGCGGAGAACGGCGACAGCGGCCACCCGAACGAAATCGCCTTCTCGTCGCGTAACAAAGCCTATGACGAAGACTACTCCGGCGATAAGAGCGGCATCAGCCTGTATAAAGCCGCTGCGAAATTCAAATACGGTCCGGCGTGGGCGCGCGCGGGCTACATCCAGCCAACCGGTCAGACCCTGCTGGCGCCGCACTGGAGCTTTATGCCGGGTACCTATCAGGGGGCGGAAGCCGGGGCCAACTTCGACTATGGAACCGCGGGCGCGTTAAGTTTCTCCTACATGTGGACGAACGAGTATAAAGCGCCATGGCATATCGAGATGGATGATTTCTACCAGAACGATAAGAAGACCAAAGTCGATTATCTCCACTCCGTCGGCGCCAAATATGATTTCAAAAACGACCTGGTGCTGGAGGCGGCATTTGGTCAGGCTCAGGGCTATATCGATCAGTACTTTGCTAAAGCCAGCTACAAGTTTGACGTCGCCGGAGCGCCGTTGAGCACCAGCTACCAGTTCTACGGCACTCGCGATAAGGTCAGCAACGGCGGGGTCAACGACATCTATGACGGCACCGCATGGCTGCAGGCGTTAACCTTTGGCTATAAAGTGGCGGATGTGCTGGATCTGCGTCTGGAAGGGACCTGGGTGAAGGCCGATGGCCAGCAGGGCTACTTCCTGCAGCGTATGACCCCGACCTACGCCTCCTCCAACGGTCGTCTCGATATCTGGTGGGATAACCGTTCCGACTTCAACGCCAACGGCGAAAAAGCGGTCTTCTTCGGCGCGATGTATGACATGAAAAACTGGGATATGCCGGGCTGGGCGTTTGGCGCGTCTTATGTGTACGCCTGGGATGCGAAGCCGGGCAAAATGTCCTCCCCGGACGCCTACTATGACGCTGATTACCGTCTGAAAGAGTCGGCCTACAGCCTGGATGCGCTGTATACCGTGCAGGAAGGCCGGGCGAAGGGCACGCTGTTTAAACTGCACTTTACCCAGTACGACAACCATTCCGATATTCCGAGCTGGAGCGGCGGCTACGGCAACATCTTCCAGGATGAGCGCGACGTGAAGTTCATGGTTATCGCCCCGTTCACAATTTTCTGATGCCTGCGCGGCGGGCGTGAGCCTGCCGCACCTCTGGGAGAACGACAATGAAAAAAATGCTGCTTATTGCCATGATGGCATCGGCACTGGTGGCCTGCACCACGTCGCCGGCACCGAAAGAAGACACCAAACTGAAAGATGCCTATAGCGCCTGTATTAATACGGCGGAAGGCAATCCGGACAAAATTGAAGCCTGCCAGAGCGTACTGAATGTCCTGAAAGAGGATAAACAGCACCAGCAGTTTGCTAACCAGGAGAGCGTCCGGGTACTGGATTATCAGCAGTGTATCCAGGCTACCCGTACCGGTAACGATCAGGCGGTGAAAGCGCGCTGCGACCAGATCTGGAAAGAGATCCGCAGCAATAACACCACCCATTAAGCCAGACGGCAGCGGCAAACGGGCGGAGTCTATCTCCGCCCGTTTGTTTTTTTAGCGCTGACTCTCCGCCGGCTGATAGCCGCGACTCAGGCGCACGAACAGCAGCGCGGTGGCGATGAACCCGCACAGCGCAGCGCACATCAGCCACCATCCCGGCGCGCTTTTATCGCCGGTAAGCTCGACCAGGGCAGTGGAGATAGCCGGCGTCAGGCCGCCGAAGATGGCGGTGGCGAGGCTGAAGGCCAGCGAAAAGCCCACGGTGCGGACATAAACCGGCATCACTTCGGTGAGCGCCGCCACCATCGCGCCGTTATACATGCCAAAGAAGAAGGAAAACCACAACAGGACCAGCGTCATACGGGTGAAATCCGGCGCGGCGGTGAGCCAGTGCATCACCGGCCAGGTGGTGAGCAGCGCCAGCACGGTAATCCCCATCAGCACCGGGCGACGACCGATCCGATCAGAGATCGCGCCGCCAATCGGTAACCAGATAAAATTGGAGATGCCCACCAGCATGGTGACCAGCAGGCTGTCGCGGGCGCTGAGGTGCAGCACTGCTCTGCCGTAGGTTGGCGTATAGACGGTAATAAAGTAGAAAGTGGTGGTGGTCATCGCTACCAGCAGCGTCCCCGCGGTAATAATGCGCCAGTTTCTGGCGATGGTGGTCAGGATCTCTTTGGTATCCGGGCGATGTTTACGCTGCAGGAATTCCTCGGTCTCCTGCAGCGAGCGGCGCAGCACGAAAATCAGCGGAATGATCATACAGCCAATAAAAAAGGGGATGCGCCAGCCCCAGGCGGCAATCTCCTCATGTTCCAGCGTGGCGTTCAGCGCATAGCCGATCAGCGCCGCCATGATGATAGCCACCTGCTGGCTGGCGGACTGCCAGCTGGTATAGAAGCCTTTATTGCCCGGCGTAGCGATTTCAGAGAGATAGACCGACACTCCGCCAAGCTCGACGCCCGCCGAGAACCCCTGCAGCAGACGGCCCACTAACACGAGGATCGGCGCCAGCACGCCGATAGTCTGATAGCCAGGGACCAGGGCGATGAGTAGCGTCCCGCAGCCCATGATCGCCAGGGTGACCATCAGCCCTTTGCGGCGACCGATTCTGTCGATATAAGCGCCGAGCACCACCGCGCCGATAGGACGCATCAGGAAGCCCGAGCCAAATACCGCAAAGGTGAGCATCAGCGCCGCGAACTCGCTCTCCGCCGGAAAGAAGGTGCGGGCGATATAGGTGGCGTAAAAGCCAAACAGGAAGAAGTCGAACTGTTCGAGAAAATTACCGCTGGTCACGCGGAGGATAGCGCCGACGGTGCCGGCGCGGGTGGGTTGTTGGGTCATAGGGGGTGCTCTCCATTGTCTTTATCTTGTTGTTATCGGGTGCAGAGGGGCAGGTCAGTCGCCGGCGACGCCCGCCTGTTTTCCGCGGCGTTTCTCAATCGCCCACTTGAGTAACGCCGCACAGCGATAAAATCCGTGGGCAAATTTTCCATACGGCAGGGTTAAGAACAGGGCCATCACCACCCCGAGGTGGATGGCGAGCAGGACGCCCATCCACGAAGTATCCCGCCCCGCCAGCAGCGCCAGGCCGGTGAAGCTGGTCAGCAGCAGCAGCAGAATAAATCCGCGATCCATCGGTTTCTGCCGCGCGTCGCCGTGCAGCGGCGAGCGGCGCAGGTTCAGCCACAGCAGGCCCGCCGGACCGACCAGCAGGCCGATGCCGCCGAGGGTGCCGAGCAGCACCGGCAGGCTGAAGAACGGGTAGGGGGCTTCCTGGCCGGCGATATAGTGATAGCCCGTGGCCACCACGGTGGCGGCGAAACAGAGCATAAAGCCGTAGAAGGTGCAGTGGTGGAAACGGCGGCGCAGCAGGGTGAAGGCGTCATCGGCTTCGTTGCAGCCTTTCCCGTGGCCGCCGTCGAGATATTTCAGCGTCAGCGCATCATGGGATGCCTTCGCAATATCAATCGGTTGCGGCTGGCCCGGGGAGATCTCGCGCCAGAAGCGGATCACCCCGCTCATCAGTAAGCCAATCGCCAGCACAAAGACCGAACCAAACATCCACGCCAGCAGGTTATGGGGGAATATCTGGTAGAAGTCGCCCGCCAGCGGCGGATGGCGCAGCGAGCCTTTGAGCCCCATCGCCAGCAGCAGAAAGACAATCAGGCCGCCGACCAGCGCCAGCACGGTGGTCATGCCGGCCCGGCGGTACAGGCTGCCAAAGGCGGCGGGCTGGGCGTAGTGTTGATAGGTCTCGAGCCGGACTTCGGCCATCGCCTTCGGCACGTTAATGGCGAACTCGTGCGGCGGCGCATACTGGCAGGCATGCAGGCAAGCGCCGCAGTTATGGCACAGGTTAGCCAGATAGTTGATATCCGCCTTGCCAAAGGCCAGGCGCTGGGTCATCGCCGGGAACACGGCGCAAAACCCTTCGCAGTAGCGGCAGGCGTTACACACCTGCATCACCCGTTCGACTTCCGCCTCCGGTTCGGTGATGATCTGCGCGTCAATGATCAGCTTTTCAAGCGACTTCATGGTGTTTCTCCTGCTGCGCCGCCCGGGCGGCCTGCTGGCCGGCGATGCGGCCGAAGGTGGTGCCGATCGACATCCCGACGCCGGCGGTGTAGCCCTTGCCCAGCACGTTGCCGGCCATCATTTCCCCGGCGACGAACAGATTACGGCTGGGTTGACCGGCGAAATGGACGGCGGCGGTGTCGTCGACGTAGAGCCCGAGGTAGGTGAAGGTGATCCCCGGACGCAGGGCGTAGCCGTAGTAAGGCGGCGTATCGATGGGGCGCGCCCAGTGGGTTTTCGCCGGCGTGAGGCCAGAGGTCGCGCAGTTATCCAGGCGGGTGTGATCGAACTGGCCCGGCGCGCAGGCGGCATTATAGTCGGCGATGGTTTGCGCTAAGCGTTCGCCGTCCAGCCCCAGCTGGCGGGCCAGTTCCGCGATGGTATTGGCCTGAGCGCCGGGAAAGACGGGGGGCATAAAGTGGCCGATGGCTTTGCTGTCGATGATCGAGTAGCCGATCTGTCCAGGCTGGTGGGCGACCAGTCGGCCCCAGATGGCGTAGCGTTTAGGCCAGAAATCTTCCCCCTCATCATAAAAGCGCACGGCATCGCGGTTGACCACCACCCCCAGCGAAACGCAGTCGACGCGGGTGCAGATCCCGCCGTCATAGAGCGGCGCCCGGGCGTCAATGGCGACGCAGTGGGACTGGGACGGATCGCCGATGATATCGGCCCCGGCGTCGATCATAAACTTGAGCAGCACCCCCTGGTTGAAGCGCGTGCCGCGGATGAGAAAGTTATCGGCGGGCCATTCGCCGCGGTCATTTTGCCCCCAGGCCTCGCGCAGCCACTTGCGGTTGGATTCAAATCCGCCGGCGGCGAGGACGCAGCTTCTCGCGACAATCCGTTCCTCGCCCGCCAGCGCGGCGACAAATTCACCGTTGCGCAGTTCCAGAGCCTGCACCGGCGTGTTGTAGCGGATCTGCACCCCCATCCGCTCTGCGCTGCGGTAATAGGCATTGACCAGCGCTTTGCCGCCGCCCATAAAAAAGGCGTTGGTGCGGGCCACGTGCAGGGCGCCGGAGAGCGGCGGCTGAAAGTTAACCCCGTGCTGACGCATCCAGTCCCGGCACTGTGACGAGGTGCGGATCACCAGCCGGGCCAGCGCTTCGTTGGTGTTCCCTTCGGTGACGCGCAGCAGATCCTGCCAGTACTCCTCTTCCGGATAGCTGTCGACCAGCACGTCCTGCGGCGCATCGTGCATACAGCGCAGGTTACGCGTGTGCTGCGAATTGCCGCCTCGCCACTCCCGCGGCGCCGCCTCCAGCAGCAGCACCGAGGCGCCGGCTTCCCGGGCGGTTAAGGCGGCGCATAGCGCGGCATTGCCGCCGCCAATGACCAGTACATCCACCATTATCGGCTCCCTTACAATTTAATGATTTGTTAAATTTGTAATGGGAATGTAGGCGGTAACGGCGGCGGGGCGCTATGGCGTAACGCTAAAGAGGGGTTTAGTTAACGTAAAGGGTGGCGCCTGGCCAGCGATCGGACTCCACCAGCTGGCGCATGACTTTGCTTAGTATTACCCGTGCCGCAAGGCCTGCCGGGGTGAGCTCATCATCCGACAGGCTGACCAGAAAGTTGGGGCGGCTGAGGACCGGATTAGCGATGCCGATCACCCTCAGCGCCTGATGGTCGAGGTGGGAAATAGCGGCTCCGGGCTGCAGTGTGGCGCCCAGTCCGCTGCGCACGGCCTGCATCAGCAGGGCCAGACCGTCAATGTCCGCCACCACCTCAACGCTGAGGCTGTGCTGCTGGCAAACCGCCTCCAGCCTGCCGCGCAGGCCGTGGCCCTGGCTTGGCATAATCAGCGGCAGGGTGGTGAGCTGGTCAGGGGAAACAGGGTCATCCGGCAGCGAGGCCAACAGCGCATGGGTGCCGATCAGAAACAGGCGCTCTTCGAGCACCGGTCTGGCGCTCCAGCGCAGGATCTTCTCCTGCTGGAAGACGATGGCTAAATCCAGCTGGCGGGTGTTGATCATCCGCTCCAGATTGCCGGAGAGGCTTTCCACCAGGTGCAGGCGGACGTCGGGGTAGCTCTCGCGCATCGCGTTGATGAACGGTACGCCAAGAACGGAGGCGGTGCTGGGGGCCATGCCGACGCTGACGTGGCCCGACAGCCGCGCCTCGCGGGCGGCGAGGATGGCATCATCGGCATGACGCAGCGCCAGCTGCGCCTGTGAGTAGAAAGCGAGGCCCGCGCTGGTGGGCGTCACGCCGCGAGAGGTTCGCTGCAGGAGGCGAATGGACAGCTCATTTTCCAGACGCGCGATCTGCTGGCTGAGCGCCGAGACGCCGATATTCAGATCGAGCGCGGCGCGGCCCATGCTGCCGGTTTCAACAATGCGCGTAAAATAGCGTAGCTGGCGAAGTTCCATATCAACTCTCCGGACAAAGCGGGGACTCGCGAGGGTCGCCGCCGGGACGTGAGCGGGAAGCGCGGCAGAAGCGCCCATAAAAAAGCCAACCGGCAGGTTGGCTTTTCAGAGCAGGCGAAGCAGGGAATTACTTTTCCACCGCGTCGTGGGCGTGTTCGTCCTCGCGGCAATCACCTTCCGCACAGTGACCGTACAGATACAGACTGTGGTTGGTCAGGCGGATGCCGTGACGGGAAGCGATTTCACGCTGGCGCGCTTCGATAGAGTCATCACTGAATTCGATCACTTTGCCGCAGTCGAGGCAGATCAGGTGATCGTGGTGATGCTGCTGGGTCAGTTCGAAAACGGATTTACCGCCTTCAAAATTATGACGAGTCACGATACCGGCGTCATCAAACTGGTTGAGGACGCGGTAAACGGTCGCCAGACCAATCTCTTCGCCCATGTCGATCAGGCGTTTATATAAGTCTTCCGCACTGACATGATGGTTATCCGGTTCCTGCAGCACTTCAAGGATTTTCAGTCGAGGAAGTGTGACTTTCAGGCCAGCCTTCTTTAATGCGGTATTGTTGTCAGTCATGCGGAATCTGTCCTGTTGCTAAACGATCTACTTCCTTCAACGGAAGTCATACAGAAATTAACCCGACGTAATGCGTCTCATTATAGAACTGCCACTGGTAAATGAAAACTGCAAGCATCGGGCCTGGTTTGCTGTCAAAAACGAGGCACCAGCTACAAACTGCGTCACGTGCCTCGTAGAATCAGAGGACATTGTACAGATATGTGATTAAAAGTTAAAAACTTGTAGCTATTAGTTTGATTGCTTTTGTCTATTAATACGACGCAACTCAATGATTGCGCCGCTTAATTATCAGGCGTTTTTGATTTCTTCGAGGTGCAGCTCTTCAGCCACCTGCTTCACCCACTTCTCAACGCGCTCGTTGGTCAGTTCCGGCTGACGGTCTTCATCAATGGCGAGGCCGACGAAGTGGTCGTCATCCGCCAGGCCTTTGGAGGCCTCGAAGTGATAGCCGGCAGTCGGCCAGTGGCCAACGATGGTCGCGCCGCGCGGCTCAATGATGTCGCGGATGGTGCCCAGCGCATCGCAGAAGTACTCTGCGTAGTCTTCCTGGTCGCCGCAGCCGAACAGCGCCACCAGCTTGCCGTTAAAGTCGATCTCTTCCAGCGTCGGGAAGAAGTCGTCCCAGTCACACTGGGCTTCACCGTAGTACCAGGTCGGGATGCCGAGCAGCAGGATGTCGTGAGCTTCCAGATCTTCTTTGCTGCTTTTGGCAATGTCGTGAACATCAGCAACATCTTTACCAAGCTGCTTTTGAATCATTTTTGCAATATTTTCGGTGTTGCCGGTGTCGCTGCCAAAAAAGATGCCGATGATTGCCATGAGTAAAATAACCTCTTGAAACTTAAATGATGTGGTAGGGACGCGATGCCCACAGATAACGGCAATCATAGCAGAACAGGCAAGGACGCGGAAACAGCAATCACGCCCGACTGCACACTCTGCTACATGAATGCGGATTTTTCGCGGAAAGTTAGACTTTTCCCTGGCTGCGCAGGGCGGTTAATTGCGTCATCAGCATCTCTTCGATGAGATCGCTGCGGCTCATATTACGCGCTTCCGCCAGTTCGTTAAGCGCATCGACCGCGTCGGCGTTGAGCTTTAGCTCCACGCGCTTCAGCCCGCGCACTTTATCGCGTTTCAGCTGATTACGTTTGTTGATGCGCAGTTGTTCATCGCGCGACAGCGGATTGGTTTTTGGTCTTCCCGGGCGACGCTCGTTTGCGAACAAATCTAATGTCGTACGGTCCGTTTGTTCTTTTGCCATGATTCTGAGTGACTTCGGGGAAACAAGCTGCCGGGCTCTAGCCGGCGCAGATAGCGCGCCATCATACATCAGGCGAACGGCTGCGCCAACGACCGCGGGCATTCTGCGGCGCGGTCGGGCATATTTTAGCCAATCAGGCGCCAATGCTCGTGAGATAGCGGCGGATCGCGCGCAACACCGCTTCGGGTTTCTCGGCATGGACCCAGTGTCCGGCGCCGGCGATGACGTGGGCCCGGGCCTGCGGGAACTGGGCCAGCAGCGCGTCGCGGTAGGCGTCGGTCACGTAGGGTGAGTTGCCGCCGGGAATAAACTGCGTCGGGTGCGGCCAGGCCGGGATGGTTTCCCAGCCGACGATATGCGGGTACTGGTCCCACAGCACCGGGACGTTGAAGCGCCAGTCGCCGTCAACGAAAGATTTCAGCAGGAACTGAATCACCCCCTCTTCCTGCAGATGCTCGCGCATCACCTGCGCCGCCTGCTGGCGGGTGCTGGCGGCGGATTCGCTGACGGCGCGGATAGCGGCGAAGATCTCATCATGACGGCGAACATGATAATCCACCGGGGCGATATCGATCGCCACCAGACCGTTGATGCGCTCCGGCGCCAGGGCGGTCAGCGCCATCACCGCTTTGCCGCCCATCGAATGGCCGATAAAGGTGGCGCGCTCAATCTGGTGCGCGTCGAGCGTATCGAGCAGATCCTGCGCCATCGCGGGGTAGGTCATCTCTGGCGACCGCGGCGACAAACCGTGGTTGCGCATATCGACCTGCAGAATATCGTAGTCGGCGACCAGGTCGCGGGCGAGGATGCCCAGGTTGTCCAGGCTGCCAAACAGACCGTGGACCAGCACGATCGGGGAGTGGTTGTGCGGATTCTGTGCAGATTGCGCTCGGCTATTTAATTTCATGGCAAAGTTCTTTTTTTCGCTCCGTCGGGTTAGGGTATTATGTTGGACATTCTGCCATCCGGCTGCAAGACCCAGAAGTTTTCTGAGTTTTACCGCCATCCTGGTTTGACGCTATCCGCGGTTGGGATTTGTACTTATAATCCCAACGATTTGTATTCAGAAAAGATATCGCACTGGATTAAGATGAAAACAATTGAAGTTGATGATGAACTCTATCGCTATATTGCCAGCCACACTCTGCATATCGGCGAGAGCGCATCCGACATTTTACGGCGCATGCTGAAATTTTCCGCCGTTTCCCAACCGGCTACACAGGTCAGCAAAGCCGCGCCGGCGCTGGCGCCCACGCCTGCCGTTGAGGTGAAACCCGCTAACCCGGCGAAAGATAAAGTCCGCGCCATGCGCGAGATGCTGTTATCTGATGAATACGCCGAGCAGAAGCGCGCGGTGAACCGTTTTATGCTGGTGTTGACCACTCTCTACTCCCTGGACAGTAAAGCATTTGCCGAGGCGACGGAGTCTCTGCATGGCCGCACGCGCGTCTACTTCGCGGAAGATGCGCGTACGCTGCTGAAAAGCGGTAATCAGACCAAACCGAAACAGGTTCCTGGTACACCGTGGTGGGTGATCACCAATACCAATACCGGCCGTAAATGCAGCATGATTGAGCACATCATGCAGTCGATGCAGTTCCCTGCGGAGCTGATTGAAAAGGTTTGCGGCACGATCTAGCTTTTTAACATTTGCACCAGAAGGATCAGGCAATGGCAATCGATAAACGTGCGGGGCAGCCTGCGCAACAGAGTGATTTGATTAACGTCGCCCAACTGACTGCTCAGTACTACGTGCTGAAGCCTGAAGTCGGTAATGCGGAGCATGCGGTCAAATTCGGCACCTCCGGCCATCGCGGCAGCGCGGCGCGTCACAACTTCAACGAACCGCATATCCTGGCCATCGCCCAGGCGATTGCGGAAGATCGTGCGAAGAACGGGATCACCGGTCCGTGCTATGTCGGTAAAGATACCCACGCCCTGTCCGAGCCGGCGTTTATTTCGGTGCTGGAAGTGTTAACCGCCAACGGCGTTGACGTGATCGTGCAGGAAAACAACGGCTTCACCCCGACGCCGGCGGTCTCCAACGCGATTCTGGTGCATAACAAAAAAGGCGGTCCGCTGGCGGACGGCATTGTGATCACCCCGTCACACAACCCGCCGGAAGATGGCGGTATCAAGTACAACCCGCCAAACGGCGGTCCGGCTGATACCAACGTCACCAAAGTGGTGGAAAACCGCGCCAACGAACTACTGGCCGCTGGCCTGCAGGGCGTGAAACGCCTTCCTCTGGACGCGGCGCTGGCTTCCGGCCACGTCAAAGAGCAGGATCTGGTGCAGCCGTTTATTGAAGGCCTGGCAGATATCGTCGACATGGCGGCGATCCAGAAAGCGGGCCTGACGCTGGGCGTCGATCCGCTGGGCGGTTCCGGTATCGAATACTGGAAACGCATTGGCGAGCACTACAAGCTCAATCTGACCATTGTGAACGACCAGGTAGACCAGACCTTCCGCTTTATGCACCTCGATAAAGACGGCGCCATCCGCATGGACTGCTCCTCGGAATGTGCGATGGCGGGCCTGCTGGCGCTGCGCGATAAGTTCGATCTGGCGTTTGCCAACGACCCGGATTACGACCGTCACGGGATTGTCACCCCAGCCGGGCTGATGAACCCGAACCACTATCTGGCGGTGGCGATTAACTACCTGTTCCAGCATCGTCCGCAGTGGGGCAAAGAGGTGGCGGTCGGTAAAACCCTGGTCTCCTCGGCGATGATTGACCGCGTGGTGAACGATCTGGGCCGCAAGCTGGTGGAAGTGCCGGTGGGCTTTAAGTGGTTCGTCGACGGCCTGTTCGACGGCAGCTTCGGTTTCGGCGGCGAAGAGAGCGCCGGGGCCTCCTTCCTGCGCTTCGACGGCACGCCGTGGTCCACCGATAAAGACGGCATTATCATGTGCCTGCTGGCGGCCGAAATCACCGCAGTGACCGGGAAAAACCCGCAGGAGCACTATAACGAGCTGGCGGAGCGCTTTGGCGCGCCGAGCTACAACCGTCTGCAGGCTTCCGCGACCTCCGCGCAGAAAGCGGCGCTGTCTAAGCTGTCGCCGGAAATGGTCAGCGCTGACACCCTGGCGGGGGATCCGATCACCGCCCGTCTGACCGCAGCGCCGGGCAACGGGGCGGCGATTGGCGGCCTGAAAGTGATGACCGACAACGGCTGGTTCGCGGCGCGTCCGTCAGGCACCGAAGACGCCTACAAGATCTACTGCGAAAGCTTCCTCGGCGAAGAACATCGCAAACTGATCGAAAAAGAAGCGGTAGAGATTGTCAGTGAAGTGCTGAAGAACGCCTAAAGGCGCACGATCATCAGGCCCCTCGCGGGCCTGATTTTTTTCGCAAGGATAGCGATGAAAATACAGCGGAAGTCCCTGTTTTTGTTCTGGGCGTGGATGGATCTCTTTTTCGTCCTGCAATTCTTATGGTGGAATATTGCCCACCGCCGACTCCCTTTTTACGACGACCTGCTGGCTTATCTCCAGCTGCTGCACGCCTGGGGCGCTGCGGCGGTCTGGCTCTATCCGCTGAATGTGCTGCTGATTATCAGCATCCCGCTGTCGATGATCCTCTTTTTCCGTCAGAGCCGCTATGGGCTGTGGCTGGCCTGGGGGCAGGCGCCGCTCAGGCTGGTGTTTATGCAGCCCTCGCTTTCTGTGGGTCTGTGGCTGATTCAGGCCGCCGGCGTCCGGCATTTCGCGATCCTGGCAGGCTTCCTGCTGCTCTCTGAAGGGCTGAAAATCGCCAGCCTCTGGTACTGCAGAGGCGGGGCTCAGGGCATAAAGCGATAGCCAATCCCGGTTTCGGTCAGCAGATGCTGCGGGCGCGCCGGATCGGCCTCCAGCTTTTGCCGCAGGTGACCCATATAGATCCGCAGATAATGGCTGTGCTCCACGGCGTTAGGGCCCCACACCTGATTCAGCAGCTGGCGCTGGGTAAGCACTTTACCGGGATTATTCAATAGCGCCGCCAGCAGGCGAAACTCGATGGGCGTCAGGTGGATCTCTTCGCTGCCGCGCAGGATGCGGCGGGCGGGGATATTGACCTCCAGGTCGGCGAAGCGCACCACCGGCTCGTCGGCCTGCGCCGAGCCGTGACGACGCAACGCGACGCGCAGGCGGGCCTGCAGCTCGCCGATGCCAAAGGGTTTACTTAAGTAGTCATCGGCGCCGGCATCCAGGGCGGCAATTTTGTCGTGCTCTTCGCTACGCGCTGACAGGACGATAATCGGCATCTGACTCCACTGGCGCAGGTCGCGAATAAAATCAATGCCGTCGCCATCCGGCAGGCCGAGATCGAGGATCGCGAGGTCGGGCTTACGGGTGGCGGCTTCGATCAGCCCGCGCTGCAGGGTTTCCGCTTCAAATACGCGCATGCCGTCGGCTTCCAGCGCGGTGCGCAGAAAGCGACGGATAGCGTGTTCGTCTTCGATAATCAGAACGTTAATCACAATTCCTCAGATAGCTCTTCCAGTTCAGGGGGCGTTTCTCCCGGCAGTGTAACACGGAATGAGGCGCCGCCTTCCGGCCGGTTGCTGGCGGAGATGGTCCCGCCGTGGACGTCGACGATGGCCTGACAGATGGCAAGGCCCAGCCCGACGCCGGGGATCGCCGACTCTTTGTTGCCGCGGGCGAATTTATCAAAGATAGCCTGTTCCTGACCCGCCGGGATCCCCGGACCATTATCCCATACCTCCAGCGACAGCTGCCGGGCGTCTGCTTCGGCGCGAATACCGATGTCCGCCCGGGCGCCGGCATACTTATGGGCATTCTCCAGCAGATTGATCAGCACCCGCTCGAACAGCGGCCCGTCGACATGCACCAGCTGCAGCGGGTCGGGTAAATCCAGTTGAACGTGCTGGCCGCCGAGGCTCGGCTCGAGCATACGCAGCGCGCTGCCGACCACTTCCTCCAGCGTCAGCCACTCTTTGTGCAGATTAAAGCCGCCGGACTGGATCCGCGCCATATCCAGCAGGTTGTTCACCAGCCGGGTGGTATTGAGCACATGCTGGCGGATTTCATTGGCCTGCGGGGCATGCTTCGAGCCCTCGCTGGCCAGATCGAGGGTCAGGATTTCCGCCTGGCCAAACAGCACGGTGAGCGGGGTACGCAGATCGTGGGACAGGGCGGCGAGCAGCGAGTTACGCAGGCTTTCGCGCTCGCTGGTCAACCGGGCCTGCTCTTCGCTGGCGGTCAGGGTGAGACGCTCCAGGGCGCTGGCCACCAGCAGGGTGAAGGTCTCCAGCAGACGCTGCTGCTCCGGGATCATCAGCTGGCGCAGATTCGCCGGCTCCACCACCAGCAGTCCCCAGGTGCGGGCGGCGCTCTTCAGGGGCAGGATCTGATACGGCACGCCGGGCAGGGTATCGGTGCCGGCGCCGGCGGGTTGCCCCTTATCAAAGCTCCAGCGGGCGATGGCGTCATCCCACGGCGTCAGCCCGGGCTGGTGGGTTAAGGGCAGCAGTTTCCCCTGGGCGTCCGGGAGCAGCAGCTGGCTGCGAGCCTGAAAGGTGGAGGCGATAAACCGCTCGCTGGTGGTGGCGATATCCTGCTGGCTACGACCCACCGCCAGCGCTTTGGACATTTCATACAGGTGGCGGGTACGCCGCTCGCGATAGCGCGCCACCCGCGCCTGGTAGCGCACGCCGGCGGTGAGGTTACCGATAAGCAGGCCAACGGTGAGCATCACGCCGAAGGTGAGCAGATACTGGACATCTGACACCGCCAGCGTGCCGCGCGGGGCGACAAAAAAGAGATCGAAGCTGATAACGTTGATCACCGTCGCCAGCACCGACGGCCAGCGGCCATAGAGCAGGGCGATGATCACCACCCCCAGCAGATAGAGCATGACCAGATTGGCGGCTTCGAAGGCCATCAGCCACTGCATGGCCACCAGGGTAATGATGGCGCACAGGGCCACCGCCAACGCGCAGCCCTGCAGTTGCAGCCGCCATTTCTCCAGCGCCGGACGAGTGTCGCTGGCGCGCGCCGGAAGGGGGAAGGGCTTTTCATCCAGGGCGATGACCACCAGATCGAGGTCCGGCGCGTGACGAGCCAGACGGTCGGCGAAGCCGCTGCGATCCCACCAGCGGCGCTTGCTCTGGCGGCCGATGACAATTTTTCCGAGGTTATGTTCGCGCGCGTAATGGAGGACCGCTTTCTCTTCAGACGGGTCGGAGAGGGTGGCGGTTTCGGCGCCCAGCTCCTGGGCCAGACGCAGCGCGGCGAGGATGGCCCGCCGCCGGGATTCCGGCAGGCGGTGCAGGGAAGGCGTTTCGACATATACCGCATGCCAGACGCTGCCCAGACGGGCGGCGAGGCGGGCGGCGGTACGCACCAGCTTTTCGCTACCGGTGTTGTGCCCGATACAGAGCAGAATGGCGTCGCGGGTGTGCCAGACTTTCTCCTGGCCCTGGCGGTCGCGCCAGGCGCGCATCTGCTCATCGACGCGATCGGCGGTACGGCGCAGAGCCAGTTCGCGCAGCGCAATCAGGTTCCCTTTGCGGAAAAAGTTCTCGATAGCGCGCTCGGCCTGGCCGCCGATGTAGACTTTGCCCTCATTGAGCCGCTGGCGCAGATCGTCAGGGGGGAGGTCCACCAGCACCACGTCGTCCGCGGCGTCAAAAAAGGGATCGGGGACGGTCTCCCGCACCTGCACGCCGGTGATCCCGCTGACGACGTCGTTCAGGCTTTCCAGATGCTGAACGTTAACTGTGGTGAAGACGTCAATCCCGGCCTCCAGCAGTTCGTCCACATCCTGCCAGCGCTTCGGATGACGGGAGCCGGGGGCATTACTGTGCGCCAGTTCATCCACCAGAATCAGCGCCGGGCGGCGGGCGAGGGCGGCGTCGAGGTCGAACTCATACACGTAGCGCCCGCGGTGAGCGAGCCGCCGCGGCGGCAGGGTGCTAAGGCCCTGCAGCATCGCGGCGGTCTCTTTCCGGCCGTGGGTCTCCGCCACGCCAATCAGAATATCCAGCCCCTGGGCCCGCAGCCGCTGCGCTTCCGCCAGCATCGCCCAGGTTTTCCCCACCCCGGCGCAGGCGCCGAAGAACACTTTCAGTTTGCCGCGATGCGGGGCGGCGGTGTGCTGCAGCAGGCGGTCAGGGTCCGGACGCAGCGGCTCGTCACTCATTTACTTATCCTTCAGGGCATCCAGCGCCATATTGAGTTGCAGTATATTGACCACCGGCTGGCCAAGGAAGCTCAGCAGCGGCGTTTGTGTGGCCTGGTTAACCAGCGTGGTCACCTGGTCGACGCTCAGCTGGCGCGCTTTGGCCACCCGGGGCGCCTGCCACAGCGCGGCGGCCGGGGTCAGGTTGTTATCGAGACCGCTCGCCGAGGTGGTGACGAGTTCGACTGGCACCCGTGGGTCGGCATCCGGGTTCGCGGCGCGCAGGGCCTGCACCCGCTCGCTCACCGCCTTATCCAGCGCCGGGTTGCTGGCGGCGAGGTTGCTGCCGCCAGAGGCCATCGGGTTATCCGCTGTCTCCGCGGTGGCTGACGGGCGGCCCTGGAAATAGCCTGCGGCGGTAAAGTTCTGGCCAATCAGCGCCGAGCCGCGCACCTCGCCGTTCAGGCGGATCAGCGAGCCATTGGCCTGTGAGTTAAACCACCACTGTCCCAGGCTGGTGGTCAGCAGAGGATAAACGCCGCCGGTGAGCAGGGTTAACAGAATAAATAGCACAAGTGCTGGACGAATCAATGACATAGTTTGTTCCTCACACCAGACCGCTCAGGGTCAGCAGCAGGTCAATGGCTTTAATACCGATAAAAGGCACCAGCAGACCGCCGAGGCCGTAGATCCACAGGTTGCGGCGCAGCATCGCCGAGGCGGAGAGCGGGCGATAGCTCACCCCTTTCAGGGCCAACGGGATCAGGAAGACGATGATCAGCGCGTTGAAGATAACGGCGCTGAGGATCGCCGACGATGGCGAATGCAGGCCCATCACGTTCAGCATCGCCAGCTGGGGATAGACCGCGGCAAACGCCGCCGGAATAATGGCGAAATATTTCGCCACGTCGTTGGCAATACTGAAGGTGGTCAGCGAGCCGCGCGTCATCAGCATCTGTTTGCCGATATGGACCACCTCAATCAGTTTGGTGGGGTTGGAATCCAGGTCGACCATGTTGCCCGCCTCTTTCGCCGCCTGGGTGCCTGAGTTCATGGCCACCGCCACGTCGGCCTGGGCCAGCGCGGGCGCGTCGTTGGTGCCGTCGCCGGTCATCGCCACCAGCCGACCTTCCGACTGATACTGGCGGATCAGCGCCAGCTTGGCTTCCGGCGTCGCTTCGGCGAGGAAATCGTCGACGCCGGCCTCGGCGGCGATCGCCGCGGCGGTAAGGCGGTTATCGCCGGTGATCATCACCGTTTTAATGCCCATTTTGCGCAGCTGGGCGAAACGCTCTTTGATGCCGCCTTTGACGATATCTTTGAGCGAAATAATCCCCAGCACCTTTTCACCTTCGGCAACCACCAGCGGCGTGGCCCCCTGGCGGGCGACCTCTTCCACCTGCTTCTCGACATCGGCAGGGAAGTGGCCGCCGTTGGCCTCCACGTGACGGCGAATCGCGTCCACCGAGCCTTTACGGATCATGCGCTGATCGATATTGATGCCGCTCATCCGCGTTTGCGCGGTAAAGGGGACAAAGGTGGCGTGCAGCGACTGCAGATCGCGTTCGCGCAGGTTGAAGCGCTGCTTCGCCAGCACCACGATGCTGCGTCCCTCAGGGGTTTCGTCAGCCAGCGAGGAGAGCTGGGCGGCGTCGGCGAGGGTTCGCTCTTCCACACCGCGCGCCGGCAGGAAAGCGGAGGCCTGGCGGTTGCCGAGCGTAATGGTCCCGGTTTTATCCAGCAGCAGGACATCGACATCGCCAGCGGCCTCCACCGCGCGGCCGCTGGTGGCGATCACGTTGGCGCCCAGCATACGGCTCATCCCGGCGACGCCGATCGCCGACAGCAGACCGCCGATGGTGGTCGGGATCAGGCACACCAGCAAAGCGACCAGCACGGTGACGCTCACCGCATTGCCGCTCCAGGCCGAGAATGGCCAGATGGTGGCGGTGGCCAGCAGGAACACCAGCGTCAGGGCGATCAGCAGGATCGTCAGGGCGATTTCGTTCGGCGTTTTACGGCGCTGGGCGCCTTCCACCATGGCGATCATCCGGTCGAGGAAGGTTTCTCCCGGGTTGACGCTGCAGCGGATCACCAGCCAGTCGGAGAGGATGCGCGTCCCGCCGGTCACCGAGGCGAAATCGCCGCCGGATTCGCGGATCACCGGCGCGGACTCGCCGGTAATGGCGCTTTCGTCCACCGAGGCGCCGCCTTCGATGACTTCGCCATCGCAGGGGATAATATCCCCGGCTTCCACCAGCACCACGTCGCCTTTGCGCAGGTCTTCTGCCGGCACATGGTCGACCGTCGCGTCATGCTGCGGGGCGCGCAGCTTACGGGCGAAGGCCGTTTTTTTCACCCCTTTCAGGCTATTGGCCTGGGCTTTGCTGCGGCCTTCCGCCATCGCTTCGGCAAAGTTGGCGAATAGCACGGTAAACCATAACCAGATACTGATGGCGGCGGTAAACGTGGCGCTGCCGGTCAGGGCGCCGCTAGCCATGGCGATGGCCAGCAGGGTGGTTAACAGGCTGCCCACCCAGACGATAAACATCACCGGATTGCGCCACTGCACCATCGGGCTGAGTTTTTTCACGGCATCCAGCAGCGCCTGGCGCACCAGCGTCGGCTCCAGCAGGGCTAATTGTTTGCGACTCATAACAGGGGGCTCCGCATCGCTCAAAGTAAGGAAAAGTGTTCGGCCAGCGGGCCAAGCGCCAGCGCAGGAATAAAGGTCAGGGCGCCCACCAGCAGCACGGTGCCGATCAGCAGACCGATAAACAGGGCGTCGTGGGTGGCCAGGGTACCGGGGCTGGCCGGTTGAATTTTCTTCGCCACCAGCGAGCCGGCGATAGCCATCACCGGAATGATGACGGCGAAGCGTCCAGCCAGCATGCAGAACGCCAGCAGCAGGTTCCAGAAGGGCGTCGCCGCGCCCAGGCCGGCGAAGGCGCTGCCGTTGTTATTGGCCGCCGAGGTGACGGCGTACAGCACTTCGCTAAAGCCGTGCGCGCCGGGGTTGAACATCCCGGCGCGGCCGGCCTCGGTCATCATCGCCAGCGCCGTGCCAAGCAGCACCAGCGTCGGGGTGACCAGAATGGCCAGGGCGATCATTTTCATTTCCCGGACATCGATTTTCTTCCCGAGGTACTCCGGGGTGCGGCCGACCATCAGCCCGGCGATAAACACCGCCAGCATAACGAACAGCAGCATGCCATAGAGACCCGAGCCGACGCCGCCGAACACCACTTCGCCAATCTGCATCAGCCACATCGGCACCATCCCGCCCAGCGCGGTGAAGGAGTCATGCATGGCGTTGACCGCGCCGCAGGAGGCGGCGGTGGTGATCACCGCGAACAGACTGCTGGCGAGAATACCGAAGCGGCTCTCTTTACCTTCCATATTCAGGCTGCTGTCGGCGCCCAGCGTCAGCAGGTGCGGGTTGCCGCGGGTTTCCGCCCACATCACCACGGCGACGCAGAGGATAAAGATCAGCGTCATCGCCCACAGAATAGCGCGCCCCTGGCGGCGATCGCTCACCACCTCGCCGAAGGCGAAGCACAGCGCCGCCGGGATCAGGAAGATGGCCAGCATCTGCACGAGATTGGTCAGCGCCGTCGGGTTTTCAAACGGATGGGCGGAGTTAGCGTTAAAGAAACCGCCGCCGTTGGTGCCCAGCAGCTTAATCGCTTCCTGTGAGGCGACAGGCCCCATCGGCAGCAGCTGGTGCGCCCCTTCGAGGGTGGTAAAGGGCTGGTAAGCCTGCAGGTTCTGCGGCACGCCTTGCTGAATAAAGAACAGGGCCGCCAGCAGAGAGAGCGGCAGCAGCAGCCACAGGATAATGCGCGTCAGGTCGACCCAGGCATTGCCGAGGGTGGACATTTTCTGTCGGGCGAAGGCGCGGGTCAGGGCGAAGACCACGGCGATGCCGGTGGCGGCGGAGAGGAAATTCTGCACCGTCAGCCCCACCATCTGGCTGAGATAGCTCATGGTGCTTTCGCCGGCGTAAGCCTGCCAGTTGGTATTACTGACAAAGCTGACCGCGGTGTTGAGCGCCAGATCCCACGGCAGCCCCGGCAGGTGCTGCGGGTTAAAGGGCAGCACGCCCTGGAGCATCAGCAGGGCAAACAGCGCCAGGCCGCCGAGGGCGTTAAACAGCAGGATCGCCAGCAAATACTGCAGCCAGCCCATCTCTTCGGCGCGGATCCCGGCCACGCGCCACAGAACGCGCTCGACGCCGGCCAGGCCGGGAAGCGGGATGTCGTTCACCATTCTCGCCAGACACATCCCCAGCGGGCGCGCCAGCGCCAACAATACCAGCAGGTAGCTGGCTAATAATAAAAATCCCTGGGCAGCCATCAGAATGCCTCCGCATGTATCAAGGCATAAACCAGATAAGCCAGTAACAGGAACACCAGCCCAACGCCAGTGAGTACGCCTGCAGTCACAATCCACCTCCGGGTGTGTTTTTGATTTACCAGGAGAATAGAAATTACGGCGCAAAGATTTCGCAAAAATCTGCGGGCGCGGTGTAAAAAAAGTATAAAAATGACAAAGGCACAATTTAACTGATGGTTAGTATTAATTTAACTTTTTCGTAACTAATTTACGGGGTGAATGTAAATTAAGTATAAATACGTGCTTTTTAGTGGTCGGATGAGTAGTAAAATTACAACCAACGCGGTACTATTTTGCTCAAACAAACATGGTAATTTTTTACCGGCGCGACTTGCCGGCCTGACAAAGGGGAGAGAAATGATGGCGTTGTACAAAGCTTATCCTGCTCATATTATTTTGCTGCGTCGGGCTTTCGCCGTCGTGGCTGGCGTCGCGGCGCTGCCGGTGATGCTGTTCTGGAAAGATCGCGCCCGCTATTACAGCTGGCTGCACCGGGTGTGGTCGAAAACCAGCGAGCAGCCGGTGTGGATGGCGCAGGCGGAAAAAGCCGCTCACGACTTCTACTGATTCGCCCTGCTGCAATGAAAGCCAATAACCGCCGGTTGCCCCCGGCGGTTTTTTTTCGTCGCTTGTCTACACTCGTTGCAAGCGCCGCAGCGGAATTGGCAGGTGCTTATTTTGCCGGAGCGCGCTATTTTTTCCGGCTTAGATCATGAGATGAGTTTTGCTGACGGATAATGAGGAGTGATATGGCCACCCATCTGGTCTGGTTACGCACGGATTTACGCATTCACGATAACCTGGCGCTGGCCGCCGCCTGCCGCGATCCGCAGGCGCAGGTGCTGGCGCTCTATATTGCCACCCCAGGGCAGTGGCGCGAGCATCATATGGCGCCGCGGCAGGCCGCTTTTATCGCCAGCCATTTGCACAGTCTGCACGCCGCGCTGGCGGAGCGTGGCATACCGTTGTGGGTAGAAGAGGCGGACGATTTTAGCGCCAGCGTCGAGCGACTGGCCCATTTTTGCCAGCAGCACCAGGTCAGTCACCTGTTCTACAACTATCAGTACGAATTCAATGAACGCCAGCGCGATGCCGCCGTTGAGAACACCTTGAGCGAAGTGATTTGCCAGGGATTTGACGACAGCGTCCTGTTGCCGCCCGGCAGCGTACTGACCGGCGGCGGCGAAATGTATAAAGTCTTCACTCCGTTTAAGAATGCGTTTATTCGCCGGCTGCGGGAAGGGCTGCCGGCGTGCGTGGCCGCGCCAAAGCCGCGCCAGACACCCGCCCGCCAGGCGCCGCCGCCGCCGGAGCTCAACTATCCGCAAACGCCGTTCGATGGGCTGCTGTTTGCCGCGGATGAAAAAACGGCGCTGGCGCGGCTGCGCGCGTTTTGTCAGCAACCGGCGGCGGATTATGAGGGGCAGCGCGACTTCCCGGCCGTGGAAGGGACCAGTCGCCTGTCGCCCTGCCTGGCCACCGGGGTGCTGTCGCCGCGCCAGTGCCTGCATCGGCTGCTGACGGAACACCCCGCCGCGCTGGACGGCGGGGCAGGCGCCACCTGGCTTAATGAGCTGATTTGGCGGGAGTTTTACCGCCATCTGATGGTCTACTATCCGAAACTCTGTAAAGGACGGCCGTTTGTCGCCTGGACCGATAAGGTCGCCTGGCGCGAAGAGGATGGCGCCCTGCAGGCCTGGCAGCGCGGGGAGACCGGCTATCCGATTGTCGATGCCGCCATGCGCCAGCTTAACGCCACCGGCTGGATGCATAACCGGTTGCGCATGATCGTCGCCAGCTTCCTGACTAAAGATCTGCGCCTCGACTGGCGGGCAGGGGAGCGCTATTTCATGAGCCAGCTGATTGATGGCGACCTGGCGGCGAACAACGGCGGCTGGCAGTGGGCGGCTTCGACGGGCACCGACGCCGCGCCCTATTTCCGCATATTTAATCCCACCACCCAGGGCGAGAAGTTTGATAAGCAGGGGGTGTTTATGCGTCGCTGGCTGCCGGAGCTGGCAAAGGTGCCGGAGAAGGCGCTGCATCAGCCGTGGGCGTGGGCGGATAAACAGGGGGTTACGCTGGATTATCCGCGCCCGATAGTCGATCACAAGCAGGCGCGGCAGGAGACGCTGGCGGCCTGGGAGGCCGCCAGAAAGGGGATTACTCCACCGCCAGACGGCGGGTCCTGACCTTCAGCGAGTGATACAGCCAGATGACCAGCACCACGCCGACGCAGGCCAGCGCGCCCCAGGTGATCTGGCTGAAGACGTTGATGTAGGCGTCAATGGAGTAGTTCACCGCCCCGGCGGCGTCGAATGACGCCTGCGAGGTCTGGTCGGCGATAACGCCGGCCAGATAGTTGGCGATGGCCCCGGAGAGCAGCATATAGATGCCGGTCAACACCCCGGTGACCCCCGGGATCTCAATGCGGGTGATTTGCGACATCGCGACCGGGTCGATAAACAGTTCGGCAAAACCCATCACCGCCAGCCCCAGCACCATCAGCGGCATGGACGACTGACCATAGGCCGCCGACCAGCGGGCGCTGAGGGTTAGGATGCAGAACCCGGCGCTCATCAGGCCCAGACCGAGGGCAAATTTTCCCCAGATGCGCACGGTGCGATTACCGCCGACGCTCTCTTTCACCAGCCACGCCAGCACCATGCCGCAGAGCATCACCGCGAAGGCATTGATCGACTGGAACATAGCGGTAGGGACTTCGTAGCTCATGATATGGCGGTTAACGAAGCGGTCAATATACAGGCTGATGGAGCTGCCGCCCTGTTGGGCGAAGGCCCAGAACAGCAGGCTGAAAGCGGTCAGGACGACGATCAGGCGCAGATCCTTGCGCTGTTTATCGGTCTCGGCGCGCAGGTAGATCCGCGCCAGTACCGCGAGGCCAATGGCCGTGGCCACGATCAGGGCATATACCGACCACTCCTGCCAGAACAGCACGGCAATCAGCAGCGGAGCAGTGACCAGCAGCACCAGCAGCCAGCCCCAGTTCGGCAGCAGGAAGCGACGGGCGCACAGCGCCTGGCGGTTCACGCCGGCGGTATGCTGGAAGTGACGGTTGCCGCAGAGGAAAATCACCAGTCCCGCCACCATGCCGATGGCCGCCAGGGCAAAGCCCATCGCCCAGCTATACTCCTCCTGGACGTAGCCGCAGGCGATCGGCGCGATGATCGAGCCGATATTGCCCGCGGCATACATCAGCGAGAAACCGCCATCGCGACGCGGATCGGCGGGTTCGTACAGCTCGCCCAGCAGACAGCTGACGTTGGATTTAAACAACCCGTAGCCGCAGACGATGATCGCCAGCGACAGGTAGAGGAAGACCGGGGCGGTTTCGCTGGCCCCGAGCACCAGATGGCCAATGGCCATCAGCAGCGCGCCGAGCATGACCGCCATCCGGTTGCCTAACAGCTTATCGGCCAGATAGCCGCCGAGGATCGGCGTCACATAGACCAGCGAACAGTAGGCGCTGAACAGGGCGTAAGCGTGGTTATCGTCATATTTAAGCTGATTGGTGAGATAGAGGATCAGCAGGGCGCGCATGCCGTAGAAGCTAAAGTATTCCCAGATTTGCAGCGCCACGACGTAGTAAATCGCCCGCGGTTGCGATGATGTTGTCTTCATGAGAAGTGTGTTTCCTGGCGTAAAGCGAAAGTCGATCGTTCTGCATGAATAGCGTTTAATTAGTCATATTCATGGCTTGAGGGGCTTTCTGATTATTTAATATGCTTTATTAGTGCATAAATATACACGAATGCGCGGCGGGATGAATAGACAAATTGCGCTATTCGGTAAAAAGTCATCGTCAGTGTCGGAGGCTGACTATCGACGACCCGAATGGATCTGGTTATGTTATGCCTTTGTATACCCTGATTATCTGCTGGAGTGGCGATGAAAAATAGCGAACTGGAACAACTGATAAACGACAAGCTCAATAGCGCAGCCATCAGTGACTTCGCCCCTAACGGTCTGCAGGTGGAAGGGCGCGACACGGTGCACAAGATCGTCACCGGAGTGACGGCCAGCCAGGCGCTGCTGGATGAGGCCGTCCGCCTGCAGGCGGATGCGGTAATCGTCCATCACGGCTATTTCTGGAAAAACGAATCGCCAGTGATCCGCGGCATGAAGCGCCGGCGCCTGAAAACCCTGCTGGCCAACGATATCAATCTCTACGGCTGGCATCTGCCGCTGGATGCCCATCCCGAGCTGGGCAATAACGCGCAGCTGGCGCATCTGCTGGGGATTAACGTGCTGGGCGAAATCGAACCGCTGGTGCCCTGGGGCGAACTGTCGATGCCGGTGTCCGGCCTCGAGCTGGCCTCGTGGATTGAAGCGCGGCTGGGACGCAAGCCGCTGTGGTGCGGCGATACCGGGCCGGACACCGTCAGCCGCGTCGCCTGGTGTACCGGGGGCGGCCAGAGCTTTATCGACGCCGCGGCGCGCTTTGGCGTGGACGCGTTTATCACCGGCGAGGTGTCGGAACAAACCATCCACTCTGCCCGCGAGCAGGGCCTGCATTTTTATGCCGCCGGCCACCACGCCACCGAGCGGGGCGGCATTCGCGCCCTCAGCGAATGGCTGACGGAAACCACCGACCTGGATGTCACCTTTATTGATATTCCTAACCCTGCCTGACGGGAGAGAGAAAAGTGCAGCGAGCGCGTTGTTATCTGTTAGGAGAAACGGCTGTCGTACTGGAGCTGGAGCCGCCGGTTACCCTTGAAAGCCAGCAACGGATCTGGGGATTAGCCCAGCGTCTGGCGAACCATGAAGAGGTGATTGACGCCATTCCCGGCATGAACAATATCACTGTGGTGCTCCGCCGCCCGCAGGAGGTGGCGTGGGAGGCGATAGACCGTCTGCAGCGCTGGTGGGAGGAGAGCCTCGCGATCGAGCCGGAGTCGCGCTCGCTGTCTGTTCCGGTCGTCTACGGCGGCGAGGCCGGACCGGACCTCGGGGTGGTGGCGCAGCACAGCGGCCTGAGTGAAAAACAGGTCGTGGAGCTGCACGCCTCGGTGGAATATCTGGTCTGGTTTATTGGTTTTCAGCCGGGATTTCCCTACCTGGGCGGGCTGCCTGCGGCGCTGGCGACGCCGCGTCGCGCCGAACCGCGCGTGCTCGTCCCGGCCGGGTCGGTGGGTATCGGCGGCGCGCAAACCGGTATCTATCCGCTGGCGACGCCCGGCGGCTGGCAGCTGCTGGGGCGCACCGCGCTGACGCTGTTCGACCCGGCGCGGAAGGAGCCTGCGCTACTGCGCGTGGGCGATAAAATTCGCTTTGTGCCGCAAAAGGAGGGGGTATGTTGACCTTGATCCGCGCCGGCCTGTACACCTCGGTACAGGACGGTGGACGAGAAGGCCTGCGCCAGTCTGGCATCAGCCGCTGCGGCGCCCTGGATTATCCCTCGCTGGTGATTGCCAATCTGCTGGTTGGCAACGAGGCGAATGCCGCCGGGCTGGAGATTACCCTCGGCCAGGTGGAGATCGAATTTGCCCGCAGCGGCTGGTTTGCGCTGACCGGCGCCGCCTGCGAAGCGACGCTGGACGGTAAAGCGGTCTGGGTGGGCTGGCGCACCGCCTACCGGGCCGGGCAGCGGCTGGTGCTGAAAACGCCGCAGCATGGCATCCGTAGCTATCTGGCGGTGGCGGGCGGGATTGCGGTCCCCGAGGTCCTTGGCTCGCGCTGCACGGATCTCAAGGCGGGGATTGGCGGTCTGGAAGGACGCCGCCTGCAGGACGGCGACAAGCTGAAGCTCGGGAAAGCCGCCCGCCGCTTCACCACCCCGCGCGGCGTCAAGCAGCTGCCGCTGGGCAACCGCATTCGTGCGCTACCCGGGCCGGAGTATCATGAATTTGATGAGGCCTCGCAGGCGTCATTCTGGCGCGCCCCCTGGAAGCTCAGTCCGCAGAGTAACCGCATGGGGTACCGCCTGCAGGGGCAGCCGCTGAAACGCACCACCGATCGTGAAATGCTGTCGCACGGCCTGCTGCCGGGCGTGGTGCAGGTGCCGCACAACGGGCAGCCCATTGTGCTGATGAACGACGCGCAAACCACCGGCGGCTATCCGCGGATCGCCTGCATTATCGATGCCGATATGTACCAGCTGGCGCAGATCCCGCTGGGGCAGCCGATCCATTTCGTGGCCTGCTCGCTGGAGGAGGCGCTGAAGGCGCGGGCCGATCGCCAGCGTTATCTGGAACAACTGGCCTGGAGACTCCACGATGATGATTGATCTTAATGCCGATCTCGGGGAAGGCGGGGCGAACGATAGCGCGCTGCTCCAGCTGGTGTCATCGGCGAATATCGCCTGTGGTTTTCACGCCGGCGACGCCGGGCTGATGGTGCAGAGCGTGCGCGAGGCGCTGAAGTACGGCGTGGCGGTGGGCGCCCATCCGGGATATCCCGACCGGGAAAATTTTGGCCGCACGGCGATGGATCTGCCGCCGGAAACGGTCTATGCCCAGACGCTGTATCAGATTGGCGCTCTGGCGGCGATCGTTCAGGCGCAGGGCGGCGAGCTGCAGCACGTGAAGCCGCACGGCATGCTCTACAACCAGGCGGCCAAATCGCCGCCGCTGGCCGACGCGATCGCCCGCGCGGTCCGCGATGTTAACCCGCAGCTGGTGCTGGTGGGTCTGGCGGGCAGCGAATTGATCCGCGCCGGACTGCGCTATGGCCTGACGACGCGTCAGGAGGTGTTTGCCGATCGCGGTTATCTGGCCGACGGCAGCCTGGTGCCGCGCAGCCAGCCCGGGGCGCTGATTGACAGCGAAGAGCAGGCCCTGGCGCAAACCCTCGAGATGGTGCAACACCACCGGGTGCGCAGCGTCAGCGGCGAATGGGCGAATGTGGTGGCGCAGACGGTATGTCTGCACGGTGATGGTCCGCATGCCCTCGATTTTGCCCGCCGTTTGCGGGCGGCGTTCGCCGGGCGCCATATTCTGGTCAGCGCTCAGCCTGAGGCTGAGATATGACAATCGGCATGACCGCGAAGGAGGGGATGGTGGCGGGAGTATTACTCACCGGTTTCGAACCCTTTGACGGCGAGACGGTGAACCCTTCCTGGGAAGTGGTGCAGCAGCTTGACGGCACTATGATTGCTGGCCAGCCGGTGACCGCCCGGCAGCTTCCCTGCGTGTTTGGCGAGGCGCTGTCGGCGCTCGACGCGGCGATAGAAGACCTGCAGCCGAAGCTGGTTATCGCGGTGGGGCAGGCCGGCGGTCGGGTCGATATCAGCGTCGAACGTGTGGCGATCAACGTCGATGATGCGCGCATCCCCGATAACAAAGGCCAGCAACCCATCGACACGCCGATCGTCGACGGCGGGCCGGCGGCGTGGTTCAGCACCTTGCCGATCAAAGCGATCGTCAGCGCGCTGCGCGATCGCGGGATCCCGGCCTCGGTGTCGCAGACCGCCGGCACCTTCGTCTGCAACCACGTCATGTACGGCCTGTTGCACAGGCTGCAGGGTCAGGCTGAGGTGAGAGGCGGTTTTATCCATATTCCATGGCTACCGGCGCAGGCGGCGGCCCATCCCGGCGAGCCGAGTATGGCGATCGCCACCGTGCGGGAGGCGCTGGAGACGGCCATTGCCGTGGCCCTGCGCCAGCCGGTGGACAGTAAACTGGGCGGCGGTGCCACCCACTGACAAAAGGATGACAGTATGCCGGAAGGTCCGGAGATCCGCCGCGCGGCGGATACACTGGAGGCGGCAATCAAAGACGAACCCTTAACCGACGTCTGGTTCGCCTTTCCCCGGTTGCAACCCTACCAAACCCCGCTGATTGGTCAGCGGGTTACCCATATCGACACCCGGGGCAAAGCCCTGCTGACCCGCTTCTCCGGCGGCCTGACCCTGTACAGCCATAATCAGCTGTACGGCGTCTGGGGCGTGGTTGACGCTGGCGAACAGCCCGTCTCTAACCGGGTGCTGCGCGTCAGGCTCCAGACCGCCAGCAAGGCGATTTTGCTCTACAGCGCGTCGGACATTGAGATGCTCACAGCGGAGCAGGTGGCCAACCATCCGTTCTTGCTGCGCATCGGTCCGGACGTACTGGATATGACGTTAACCGCGGAGCAGGTGAAAGCGCGGCTGCTGTCGGCCAAATTCCGCCATCGTCAGTTTTCCGGCCTGCTGTTGGATCAGGCTTTTCTTGCCGGGCTGGGAAACTATCTGCGGGTGGAAATCCTCTGGCAGGTGGGGCTGACCGGGCAGCATAAGGCCTCGGAGCTGAATGGAATACAACTGGATGCGCTGGCGCACGCGCTGCTTGATATCCCGCGGCTTTCCTATCGCACCCGCGGCCAGCCCGATGACAACAAGCACCACGGCGCGCTGTTCCGCTTTAAGGTGTTCCATCGCGATGGCGAACAGTGCGAGCGCTGCGGGGGCGTGATTGAGAAGACGATGCTCTCCTCGCGGCCGTTTTACTGGTGCCCGCACTGCCAGCATTAAGCCGGCGGCCAGGCAGCGCCAGACCTCATCGTCAGGCATAAAAAAACGCGCCATCAGACGCGTTTTTATCATCCGGACAGCGAGATTAACGCTTGATGTCGGACTGGAAATCGCGTTTTTCGTAGCCGGTATAGAGCTGACGCGGACGGGCGATTTTCATGCCATCGCTGTGCATTTCGTTCCAGTGCGCAATCCAGCCCACGGTACGCGCCATGGCGAAGATAACGGTAAACATGGAGGACGGAATACCCATCGCTTTCAGGATAATACCGGAGTAGAAGTCGACGTTCGGGTAGAGTTTCTTCTCGATGAAGTACGGGTCGTTCAGCGCGATATGCTCCAGCTCCATGGCCACCTGCAGCAGGTCGTCTTTGGTGCCCAGCTCTTTCAGCACTTCATGGCAGGTTTCACGCATCACGGTGGCGCGCGGGTCGTAGTTTTTGTACACACGATGGCCGAAGCCCATCAGGCGGAAAGAGTCATTCTTGTCTTTCGCACGACGAACAAATTCCGGAATGTGCTCAACGGAGCTGATCTCTTCCAGCATTTTCAGCGCCGCTTCGTTGGCGCCGCCGTGCGCCGGTCCCCACAGGGAGGCGATGCCGGCTGCGATACAGGCGAACGGGTTAGCGCCGGAAGAGCCCGCAGTACGTACCGTCGAGGTCGAGGCGTTCTGTTCGTGATCGGCGTGCAGGATCAGAATACGGTCCATTGCGCGCTCCAGCACCGGATTGACTTCGTACTCTTCGCACGGCGTGGCGAACATCATGCGCAGGAAGTTGCCGGCGTAGGAGAGGTCATTGCGCGGATAAACAAACGGCTGGCCGATAGAATACTTGTAACACATGGCTGCCATGGTCGGCATTTTGGACAGCAGGCGATAGGCGGCAATTTCACGGTGACGCGGGTTATTCACGTCGAGGGAGTCGTGATAGAACGCCGCCAGGGCGCCGGTGATCCCGCACATAACGGCCATCGGGTGAGAATCGCGACGGAACGCATGGAACAGACGAGTAATCTGCTCATGGATCATGGTGTGGCGGGTGACGGTGGTTTTGAATTCGTCATATTCGGCCTGGGTCGGTTTTTCACCGTTTAGCAGAATGTAACAAACTTCAAGATAGTTTGATTCGGTCGCTAACTGGTCGATCGGGAAGCCACGGTGCAGCAGGATCCCCTCGTCACCATCGATAAACGTAATTTTAGATTCACAGGAAGCGGTAGATGTGAAACCTGGGTCAAAAGTAAATACGCCTTTTGAACCAAGACTACGAATATCAATAACATCCTGACCGAGCGTGCCTTTTAGCACATCCAGTTCAATAGCAGTGTCACCACCCAGGGTGATTTTTGCTTTAGCATCAGACATTTATGGTCTCCTTAGCGCCTTTATTGCTTAAGACTGCCGGGTGGTGGATTTGCTTTCGGCCCGCGCCCGTATACGTTACCAGTTTGTTATGTTGCACACAGCTCTGCGTCAGCGAAAAGGGCAGGGTACAGAGCAACGGCGCTTGATGGCACGTTCTTCAGGGCTGCGGTGAAACAACAGCAAATCAGCGTTTTAGCAGTCCGAATATTAAAACCTGTATACCACTAATAACTGTCCTGATTACATCGGTCAATACTGACACACTGTTACATAACTTATTCTCAGGTGAAAGCATGACCTCATAACTTTTGAGCATTATTGCATTTAACTGGTAATGGTTGTAACAAGAATGTTTAATATTTGTCAAATCAGGTGATTAAAAATTAAAAAAATGTTGTTATCGTGACCTTGATCACTGTTCCGGAGAAAACCCAACAAACTATATGTAGGTTAATTGTAATGATTTTGTGAACGGCCTATACTGCGGCCAGGTCTCCGGAACACCCTGCAATCCCGAGCCACCCAGCGTTGTTTAGTGATGTTTTAATGCCTGAAAAGACGTTTTAACATGACTTCTGGTTATAGAAAGGACGCTGTCTGACCCGCAAGCAGACCGGAGGAAGGAAACAATAAGAACAGCATGTGGGCGTTATTCATGGTAAGAAATGTGAAAAAACAAAGACCTGTCAATCTGGATCTACAAACGATACGGTTCCCAATCACGGCGATAGCGTCCATTCTCCATCGCGTTTCCGGTGTCATCACCTTCGTGGCGGTCGGAATTCTGCTTTGGCTGCTGGGCACCAGCCTCTCCTCCCCTGAAGGTTTTCTGACGGCGGCCTCGATCATGGATAGCTTCTTTGTGAAGTTCATCATGTGGGGCATTCTCACCGCGCTGGCCTATCACGTCGTTGTTGGTATCCGCCATCTGATGATGGACTTTGGCTACCTGGACGAAACCCTCGAAGCAGGGAAACGTTCCGCCAAGATTTCTTTTGTTATTACTGTCGTGCTTTCACTTCTCGCAGGAGTCCTCGTATGGTAAGCAACGCCTCAGCACTGGGACGCAACGGCGTACATGACTTTATTCTGGTCCGTGCTACCGCCATCGTTCTGACCCTCTACATCATCTACATGGTTGGCTTCTTCGCTACCACCGGTGAAATCTCATGGGAAGTGTGGACCGGATTCTTTGCCTCCGGCTTCACTAAAGTCTTCACTCTGCTGGCTCTCGTTTCCATTCTTATCCATGCCTGGATCGGGATGTGGCAGGTGTTAACGGACTACGTTAAACCACTGGCTCTGCGCCTGGTTCTGCAACTGGCTATCGTTGTGGCGCTGGTGGCTTACGTTCTTTATGGATTTGTTGTGGTGTGGGGTGTGTAATGAAATTGCCAGTCAGAGAGTTTGATGCTGTTGTCATCGGTGCCGGCGGCGCAGGTATGCGCGCGGCGCTGCAAATTTCCCAGAGCGGACAGACCTGTGCGCTGCTCTCCAAAGTTTTCCCGACCCGTTCGCACACCGTATCCGCGCAGGGTGGTATCACCGTCGCGCTCGGTAACTCCCATGAAGATAACTGGGAATGGCATATGTACGACACCGTAAAAGGGTCGGACTATATCGGCGACCAGGACGCCATCGAATATATGTGTAAGACCGGCCCGGAAGCGATTCTCGAGCTGGAGCATATGGGCTTGCCGTTCTCCCGTCTTGACGACGGCCGTATTTATCAGCGCCCGTTCGGCGGCCAGTCGAAGAACTTCGGCGGCGAGCAGGCGGCGCGTACCGCGGCGGCGGCTGACCGTACCGGCCACGCCCTGCTGCACACCCTGTACCAGCAGAACCTCAAAAACCACACCACTATCTTCTCCGAATGGTATGCCCTCGATCTGGTGAAAAACCAGGACGGCGCGGTGGTGGGTTGTACCGCCCTGTGCATCGAGACCGGCGAAGTGGTCTACTTTAAAGCCCGCGCCACCGTGCTGGCGACCGGCGGCGCAGGCCGTATCTATCAGTCCACCACCAACGCCCACATCAACACCGGTGACGGCGTCGGGATGGCCATCCGCGCCGGCGTGCCGGTGCAGGATATGGAAATGTGGCAGTTCCACCCGACCGGTATCGCCGGGGCCGGGGTTCTGGTCACCGAAGGTTGCCGCGGCGAAGGCGGTTATCTGCTGAATAAACACGGCGAGCGCTTTATGGAGCGTTATGCGCCGAACGCGAAAGACCTGGCGGGTCGTGACGTGGTGGCGCGTTCCATCATGATCGAGATCCGCGAAGGCCGCGGCTGCGACGGTCCGTGGGGCCCGCACGCGAAACTGAAACTGGATCACCTGGGTAAAGAGGTTCTGGAATCTCGTCTGCCGGGTATCCTTGAGCTGTCCCGCACCTTTGCTCACGTCGATCCGGTGAAAGAGCCGATCCCGGTTATCCCAACCTGCCACTACATGATGGGCGGTATTCCGACCAAAGTGACCGGCCAGGCGCTGACCGTCAATGAGAAGGGCGAAGACGTGGTGATCCCGGGTCTGTTCGCGGTGGGCGAAATCGCCTGCGTATCGGTCCACGGCGCCAACCGTCTGGGCGGCAACTCGCTGCTCGACCTGGTGGTCTTCGGCCGCGCGGCGGGTCTGCATCTGCAGGAGTCTATCGCCGAGCAGGGCACGCTGCGCGACGCCAGCGAATCCGATATCGAAGGCTCGCTGGACCGCCTCAACCGCTGGAACAACACCCGTTCCGGTGAAGATCCGGTGGCGATCCGCAAAGCGCTGCAGGAATGTATGCAGCATAACTTCTCGGTGTTCCGCGAAGGCGATGCGATGCACAAAGGTCTGGAACAGCTGAAAGTGATCCGCGAGCGCCTGAAAAACGCCCGTCTCGACGATACCTCCAGCGAGTTCAACACCCAGCGCGTTGAGTGCCTGGAACTGGATAACCTGATGGAAACCGCGTACGCGACCGCCGTATCCGCTAACTTCCGTACCGAGAGCCGTGGCGCCCACAGCCGCTTCGACTTCCCGGATCGTGATGATGAAAACTGGCTGTGCCATTCCCTGTATCTGCCAGAGTCGGAATCCATGACGCGTCGTAGCGTCAACATGGAACCGAAACTGCGTCCGGCATTCCCGCCGAAGATTCGTACTTATTAATGCGGAGACAGGAAAATGAAACTCGAGTTTTCAATTTATCGCTATAACCCGGATGTTGACGACGCTCCGCACATGCAGGATTACACCCTCGACGCGGAAGAAGGTCGTGACATGATGCTGCTGGATGCGCTGATCCAGCTGAAAGAAAAAGATCCGTCGCTGTCGTTCCGCCGCTCCTGTCGTGAAGGGGTCTGCGGTTCCGATGGCCTGAACATGAACGGGAAAAACGGTCTGGCGTGCATCACGCCGATCTCCGCGCTGAATCAGCCGGGCAAGAAGATTGTTATCCGCCCGCTGCCAGGATTACCGGTTATCCGTGATTTGGTGGTGGACATGGGGCAATTCTATGCACAATATGAGAAGATTAAGCCTTACTTGTTGAATAATGGGCAAAATCCTCCGGCTCGCGAGCATCTGCAGATGCCTGAGCAGCGTGAGAAGCTCGATGGCCTGTATGAGTGTATTCTGTGCGCATGTTGTTCGACCTCGTGCCCGTCGTTCTGGTGGAACCCGGACAAGTTCATCGGCCCGGCAGGCCTGCTGGCCGCGTATCGCTTCCTGATCGACAGTCGCGATACCGAAACCAGCGAGCGTCTGGACGGCCTGAGCGATGCTTTCAGCGTATTCCGCTGTCACAGCATTATGAACTGCGTCAGTGTGTGTCCTAAGGGGCTGAACCCGACGCGCGCCATCGGCCATATTAAGTCGATGCTGCTGCAGCGCAGCGCGTAAGTTGTTTTAGTTGCCGGATGGCGACGTAAACGTCTTATCCGGCCTACAGGAGCATATTTTGTAGGCCTGATAAGCGAAGCGCCATCAGGCAATAGATATAGCAGGAAATCTTTAAAAACCGCCAAATATGTACCAGTAATCAAGGCGTTCAGAGCGAGGTAAGGCGGCAACTGAACGCATCCCCGGGAGCATAGTGAACTATGTGACCGGGGAAAGTGAAGGCAGCTAACGCAACCGCAGCCTGAACGCCGAAGATTAATGGCAGTTTTTAAAGGTTCCTTAGCGGATAGAAACCACAACTCGTCCGCAACAAGTGAACCCCGGCACGTGCACTCGGTGTGCGTGGTAGTTTCTACGGCGAAATAAGCATATGAATGCTTAAGGGATCACGATGCAGAACGGCGCAATGAAAGCCTGGCTGGACTCTTCTTACCTCTCTGGTTCGAACCAGAGCTGGATAGAACAGCTCTATGAAGACTTCTTAACCGATCCTGACTCTGTTGACGCCAACTGGCGTTCAATGTTCCAGCAGTTACCTGGCACCGGAGTTAAACCGGATCAATTTCATTCCAAAACGCGTGATTATTTCCGTCGACTGGCGAAGGATGCCTCACGTTACACTTCTTCGATTTCCGACCCAGACACCAATGTGAAGCAGGTTAAAGTCCTGCAGCTCATCAACGCATACCGTTTCCGTGGCCACCAGCATGCGAATCTCGATCCGCTGGGGCTGTGGAAGCAAGAGAGAGTGGCGGATCTCGATCCGGCCTACCACGATCTGACCGAGGCCGATTTCCAGGAAAGCTATAACGTAGGTTCATTTGCCATCGGTAAAGACACGATGAAGCTGGGCGAGCTGATTGCCGCCCTTAAGCAAACCTACTGCGGCTCCATCGGCGCGGAATACATGCATATCACCTCTACCGAAGAAAAACGCTGGATCCAGCAGCGCATTGAATCGGTAGCCGGCAAAGCGAGCTTTACCGCGGAAGAGAAAAAGCGTTTCCTCGGCGAACTGACTGCCGCGGAAGGGCTGGAGCGCTACCTCGGCGCCAAATTCCCGGGGGCGAAGCGCTTCTCGCTGGAGGGTGGCGACGCCCTGATCCCCATGCTCAAAGAGATGATCCGCCATGCGGGTAAGAGCGGCACCCGTGAAGTGGTGCTGGGCATGGCGCACCGTGGCCGTCTCAACGTGCTGGTCAACGTGCTGGGTAAAAAACCGCAGGACCTGTTCGACGAGTTTGCCGGCAAACATAAAGAACACCTCGGTACCGGCGATGTGAAGTACCACATGGGCTTCTCTTCCGATATAGAAACCGAAGGCGGTCTGGTGCACCTGGCGCTGGCGTTTAACCCGTCGCACCTCGAGATCGTCAGCCCGGTGGTGATCGGTTCCGTACGCGCCCGTCTGGATCGTCTGGACGAGCCGAGCAGCAACAAGGTTCTGCCGATCACTATCCACGGCGACGCCGCGGTGACCGGCCAGGGCGTGGTTCAGGAAACCCTGAACATGTCCAAAGCCCGCGGTTACGAAGTGGGCGGGACCGTGCGCATCGTTATCAACAACCAGGTGGGCTTCACGACCTCTAACCCGCTGGATGCGCGTTCGACCCCGTACTGCACCGACATCGGTAAAATGGTGCAGGCGCCGATTTTCCACGTCAACGCCGACGATCCGGAAGCGGTCGCTTTCGTCACCCGTCTGGCGCTGGATTTCCGCAATACCTTCAAACGCGATGTCTTCATCGACCTGGTGTGCTACCGCCGTCACGGCCATAACGAAGCCGATGAGCCGAGCGCAACCCAGCCGCTGATGTATCAGAAGATCAAAAAGCACCCGACTCCGCGCAAAATCTATGCTGACAAGCTGGAGCAGGACAAGGTCGCGACCCTGGAAGATGCTACCGAGCAGGTTAACCTCTACCGCGATGCGCTGGATGCCGGCGAATGCGTGGTGAAGGAATGGCGTCCGATGAACATGCACTCCTTTACCTGGTCGCCGTACCTCAACCATGAGTGGGACGAGAGCTATCCGGATAAAGTGGAGCCGAAGCGTCTGCAGGAGCTGGCCAAACGCATCAGCACGGTGCCGGAAGGTATCGAAATGCAGTCCCGCGTGGCGAAAATTTACGCCGACCGCCAGGCGATGGCGGCAGGTGAGAAGCTGTTCGATTGGGGCGGCGCTGAAAACCTGGCCTACGCCACGCTGGTTGACGAAGGTATTCCGGTGCGTCTGTCCGGGGAAGACTCCGGTCGCGGCACCTTCTTCCACCGTCATGCGGTGATCCATAACCAGACCAATGGTTCAACCTACACCCCGCTGCAGCATGTCCATAACGGTCAGGGCCAGTTCCGCGTTTGGGACTCCGTGCTGTCTGAAGAAGCGGTGCTGGCGTTTGAATATGGTTACGCCACTGCAGAGCCGCGCACCCTGACCATCTGGGAAGCGCAGTTTGGCGACTTCGCCAACGGCGCGCAGGTGGTGATCGACCAGTTCATCTCCTCCGGTGAGCAGAAGTGGGGCCGGATGTGCGGCCTGGTGATGCTCCTGCCGCACGGCTACGAAGGCCAGGGCCCGGAGCACTCCTCCGCCCGTCTGGAGCGTTATCTGCAGCTGTGCGCTGAGCAGAATATGCAGGTATGCGTGCCGTCCACGCCGGCGCAGGTGTACCACATGCTGCGTCGTCAGGCGCTGCGCGGTATGCGTCGTCCGCTGGTGGTGATGTCGCCGAAGTCGCTGCTGCGTCATCCGCTGGCGGTCTCCAGCATGGATGAGCTGGCAAACGGCACTTTCCTGCCGGCCATCGGTGAAATCGATCAACTTGATCCGCAGGCTGTGAAGCGCGTGGTGCTGTGCTCTGGTAAGGTTTACTACGACCTGCTGGAACAGCGCCGTAAAAACGAGCAAAAAGATGTCGCTATCGTTCGTATCGAGCAGCTCTATCCGTTCCCGCATCAGGCGGTGCAGGATGCGCTGAAAGCGTATGCGCACGTACATGATTTTGTCTGGTGCCAGGAAGAGCCGCTCAACCAGGGCGCATGGTACTGCAGCCAGCATCACTTCCGTGAAGTGATTCCGTTTGGGGCCTCTCTGCGTTATGCAGGCCGCCCGGCCTCCGCCTCTCCGGCGGTAGGGTATATGTCCGTTCACCAGAAACAGCAACAAGATCTGGTCAATGACGCGCTGAACGTCGATTAATTAAAGGATACACAATGAGTAGCGTAGATATTCTGGTTCCCGACCTGCCTGAGTCCGTAGCTGACGCAACCGTCGCCACCTGGCACAAAAAACCGGGCGACGCGGTCGTCCGTGACGAAGTCCTGGTCGAAATCGAAACTGACAAAGTGGTACTGGAAGTACCGGCATCAGCGGACGGCATTCTGGATGCAGTGCTGGAAGACGAGGGCGCTACCGTCCTGTCTCGCCAGATCCTTGGCCGCCTGCGCGAAGGTAACAGCGCAGGTAAAGAAAGCAGCGAAAAAGCCGATGCGAAAGCGTCCACGCCGGCGCAGCGTCAGCAGGCCTCTCTGGAAGAGCAGAACAACGATGCGCTGAGCCCGGCGATCCGTCGTCTGCTGGCTGAACACAACCTCGACGCGGCGGCCATCAAAGGCACCGGCGTCGGCGGCCGCCTGACCCGCGAAGATGTCGAGAAACATCTGGCGAAAGCCCCGGCGGCGGCAGAAGCCAAAGCGCCAGCCGCTGCCCCGGCAGCCGCGCCGGCGCCGCAGCTGGGCCACCGCTCTGAAAAACGCGTCCCGATGACCCGCCTGCGTAAACGTGTGGCCGAGCGTCTGCTGGAAGCGAAAAACTCCACCGCCATGCTGACCACGTTCAACGAAGTCAACATGAAGCCAATCATGGATCTGCGTAAGCAGTACGGCGACGCGTTCGAAAAACGTCACGGCATCCGTCTGGGCTTTATGTCCTTCTACGTGAAAGCGGTGGTGGAAGCGCTGAAACGCTATCCGGAAGTGAACGCCTCTATCGATGGCGACGACGTGGTGTACCACAACTACTTCGACGTCAGCATGGCCGTATCCACTCCACGCGGCCTGGTCACCCCGGTTCTGCGTGACGTTGACCTGCTGGGCATGGCGGATATCGAAAAGAATATTAAAGAGTTGGCGGTGAAAGGCCGTGACGGCAAGCTGACCGTAGACGACCTGACCGGCGGTAACTTCACCATTACCAACGGCGGCGTGTTCGGCTCCCTGATGTCCACGCCGATCATCAACCCACCGCAGAGCGCCATCCTGGGTATGCATGCCATTAAAGACCGTCCGATGGCGGTGAATGGCAAGGTAGAGATCCTGCCGATGATGTACCTGGCGCTCTCCTACGACCACCGTCTGATCGACGGACGTGAATCGGTAGGCTTCCTGGTGGCGATTAAAGAGCTGCTGGAAGATCCGACCCGTCTGCTGCTGGACGTGTAGTCAGCAAGCGTATTACCTACCGTAGGCCGGATAACACGCGTTAACGCCGTTATCAGGCCTACAGGTTTAAAGATAATTACACCCTGAAGGATGGACTGAACACATGAACTTACATGAATATCAGGCAAAACAACTTTTTGCCCGCTATGGCTTACCGGCGCCGGTGGGTTATGCCTGTACTACTCCGCGTGAAGCAGAAGAAGCCGCTTCAAAAATCGGCGCGGGTCCGTGGGTAGTGAAATGTCAGGTTCACGCTGGTGGCCGCGGCAAAGCGGGCGGTGTGAAAGTGGTGAAGAGCAAAGAAGAGATCCGCGCATTTGCCGAGCACTGGCTGGGCAAACGTCTGGTGACCTATCAAACAGATGCGAACGGCCAGCCGGTTAACCAGATCCTGGTTGAAGCGGCGACCGATATTGACAAAGAGCTGTACCTGGGCGCGGTCGTTGACCGTAGCTCCCGTCGCGTAGTGTTCATGGCCTCTACCGAAGGCGGCGTGGAAATCGAAAAAGTGGCGGAAGAGACCCCGCACCTGATCCACAAGATCGCCATCGATCCGCTGGCGGGCCCGATGCCTTATCAAGGTCGTGAACTGGCGTTCAAACTGGGTCTGGAAGGTAAACAGGTTCAGCAGTTCACCAAGATCTTCATGGGTCTGGCGACCATTTTCCTGGAGCGCGATCTGGCGCTGATCGAAATCAACCCGCTGGTTATCACTAAGCAGGGCGACCTGATCTGCCTCGACGGCAAACTGGGCGCTGACGGCAACGCGCTGTTCCGCCAGCCGGATCTGCGCGAAATGCGCGACCAGTCGCAGGAAGATCCGCGTGAAGCGCAGGCGGCGCAGTGGGAACTGAACTACGTCGCGCTGGACGGCAACATCGGCTGCATGGTTAACGGCGCGGGCCTGGCGATGGGTACCATGGACATCGTTAAACTGCACGGCGGCGAACCGGCTAACTTCCTCGACGTGGGCGGCGGTGCGACCAAAGAGCGCGTCACCGAAGCGTTCAAAATCATCCTCTCTGATGACAACGTGAAAGCGGTGCTGGTGAACATCTTCGGCGGTATCGTACGTTGCGACCTGATCGCTGACGGCATCATCGGTGCGGTAGCGGAAGTTGGAGTTAACGTTCCGGTCGTGGTTCGTCTGGAAGGTAACAACGCCGAACTGGGCGCGAAAAAACTGGCTGACAGCGGCCTGAATATTATTGCAGCGAAAAGTCTGACGGACGCAGCACAGCAGGTTGTTGCCGCAGTGGAGGGGAAATAATGTCAGTTTTAATTAATAAAGATACCAAGGTTATCTGCCAGGGCTTCACCGGTAGCCAGGGGACCTTCCACTCTGAACAAGCGATCGCTTACGGTACGCAAATGGTTGGCGGCGTGACGCCAGGCAAAGGCGGCACCACTCACCTGGGCCTGCCGGTGTTCAACACCGTGCGCGAAGCCGTTGAAGCGACCGGCGCCACCGCGACCGTGATCTACGTTCCGGCGCCGTTCTGCAAAGATTCCATTCTGGAAGCGATTGACGCGGGCATTAAGCTGATTATCACCATCACCGAAGGTATCCCGACGCTGGATATGCTGACCGTGAAAGTGAAACTGGACGAAGCGGGCGTGCGCATGATCGGCCCGAACTGCCCAGGCGTGATCACGCCGGGCGAATGCAAAATCGGCATCATGCCGGGTCACATTCACAAGCCGGGTAAAGTGGGCATCGTTTCCCGTTCCGGTACACTGACCTATGAAGCAGTTAAGCAGACCACCGACTACGGCTTCGGTCAGTCTACCTGCGTCGGTATCGGCGGCGACCCGATCCCGGGCTCTAACTTCATCGATATCCTGAAGCTGTTCCAGGAAGACCCGCAGACCGAAGCGATTGTGATGATCGGTGAGATCGGCGGTAGCGCGGAAGAAGAAGCGGCTGCCTACATCAAAGAGCACGTGACCAAGCCGGTTGTCGGTTACATCGCCGGCGTGACCGCGCCGAAGGGCAAGCGTATGGGCCATGCTGGCGCCATCATCGCTGGCGGTAAAGGTACTGCCGATGAGAAATTCGCAGCCCTGGAAGCAGCCGGTGTGAAAACCGTTCGCAGCCTGGCCGATATCGGCGAAGCGCTGAAAGCTATCATCAAGTAAACCCTCTCTGCTTATCCGCAAGCAGAAATCTGTCCGATTTCGACATGGTTGGCCACCGTCAGGTGGCCTTTTTTTTGGCCGTTGTCCGCTTCTTCCGAAAGCCGCTGCGTCAGCAAACCCTGCGTTTGGCAAAAACCTTATCTATCATATTGATTTTATGAATTATTTCATAAATATTATCGACGCGCGGTTGTCGGAAATGAAAATTTGCCCTGGTCGTACCGCAGGGTAACGAAACAGACAGTAAAAAAAAGAGTGGGGGAGGGGAGAAGAAAGCAGGAAAAAATACTGTGAGCGGTCTAGCATTAATCGGATCGGCTCTTTTTTTTATTTTTTTCCTGTGGCGTTAAATAATATTACCTATGATTCTCATCTTTCCCTTTTTAGTAACCAATCAAGGCACACTTTAAACACAGCATTAACATTAGGTTTACCAATATTCTTTATTGAGCTACATAATTAACACGCAGAGTAAAAATTGATTTATATCAATACTTAATGCTTGGAAAAATCCTTCAAAAAACGTTAAATTGTCTCAAGTCAAATTGGCCTAAACCGGCCATCTTCGCTATATATTGATCACCGTCGAAAAATGTAAAACTGGAACAATAAAAACATATTTATTGTAAGGTTATTGCGGCGTAATATATTGGGGAATCAATTGGGTTTTTCGTTAACGTATTTGTAACCTTGTCCTGGCGTGGTTTCACTTTCGGTTGAAACCCGCTCCGGGCGGGCGACAAATAAAAATTGTATTGGGGCATGCGTATGAGCCAGAGCTTCTCGGTTCATTTTCGGAGTCTTCATGCGATGAGCAAGGAGTCATGATGTTAGATATAGTCGAACTGTCGCGCTTACAGTTTGCCTTGACCGCGATGTACCACTTCCTGTTTGTGCCACTGACGCTCGGTATGGCGTTCCTGCTGGCCATCATGGAAACGGTCTACGTCCTTTCCGGCAAACAGATTTATAAAGATATGACCAAATTCTGGGGCAAGTTGTTTGGTATCAACTTCGCGCTGGGTGTGGCGACCGGTCTGACCATGGAGTTCCAGTTCGGGACTAACTGGTCGTATTACTCACACTACGTGGGCGATATCTTCGGCGCGCCGCTGGCCATTGAAGGTCTGATGGCCTTCTTCCTCGAATCCACCTTTGTAGGTCTGTTCTTCTTCGGTTGGGATCGTCTGGGTAAAGTTCAGCATATGGCCGTCACCTGGCTGGTCGCTCTGGGCTCCAACCTCTCCGCGCTGTGGATCCTCGTCGCTAACGGCTGGATGCAGAACCCTATCGCATCGGACTTCAACTTTGAAACCATGCGTATGGAGATGGTCAGCTTCTCCGAACTGGTGCTCAACCCGGTTGCTCAGGTGAAATTCGTTCACACTGTGGCGTCTGGCTATGTCACCGGTGCGATGTTTATCCTGGCTATCAGCTCCTGGTACATGCTGAAAGGTCGTGACTTTGCCTTTGCTAAGCGCTCCTTCGCCATCGCAGCCAGCTTCGGTATGGCGGCGATCCTCTCCGTTATTGTGCTGGGTGACGAATCCGGTTACGAAATGGGTGACGTGCAGAAAACCAAACTGGCGGCTATCGAAGCAGAGTGGGAAACCCAGCCTGCGCCGGCGGCCTTTACCCTGTTTGGTATTCCCGATCAGAATGCGCAAACCAACCACTTCGCCATCCAGATCCCCTACGCGCTGGGCATCATTGCCACCCGCTCGGTGGATAAGCCGGTTATCGGTCTGAAGGATCTGATGGTTCAGCACGAAGAGCGTATCCGTAACGGCATGAAAGCCTACGCGCTGCTGGAGCAACTGCGCGCCGGTTCCACCGACCAGGCCGTTCGCGACCAGTTCAATAACGTGAAGAAAGATCTTGGCTATGGTCTGCTGCTGAAACGCTATACCCCGAACGTCGCTGACGCCACGGAAGAGCAGATCGCCAAAGCCACCAAAGACTCTATTCCAAGCGTCGCACCGCTGTACTTCGCCTTCCGTATCATGGTGGCGTGCGGCATCCTGATGCTGTTGATTATCGGCGCCTCCTTCTGGAGCGTGATTCGTAACCGTATCGGCGAGAAAAAATGGCTGCTGCGCGCCGCGTTCTATGGCCTGCCGCTGCCGTGGATTGCCGTGGAGTCGGGCTGGTTTGTTGCCGAATACGGCCGTCAGCCGTGGGCGATTGGTGAAGTCCTGCCGACGGCGGTGGCCAACTCGTCGCTGACCGCGGGCGATCTGATCTTCTCTATGTTGCTGATCTGCGGTCTGTACACGCTGTTCCTGGTGGCTGAACTGTTCCTGATGTTCAAGTTTGCCCGCAAAGGACCTAGCAGCCTGAAAACCGGCCGCTATCACTTTGAACAGTCCTCTGCGGCTATTCAGTCGGCACGCTAAGACAGGAGTCGTCAAATGATCGATTATGAAGTATTGCGTTTTATCTGGTGGCTGCTGATTGGCATCCTGCTGATTGGCTTCGCCGTCGCCGACGGGTTCGACATGGGGGTGGGCATGCTCACCCGCTTCCTCGGCCGTAACGACACCGAGCGTCGGATTATGATCAACGCCATCGCCCCGCACTGGGACGGTAACCAGGTGTGGCTGATCACCGCCGGCGGCGCGCTGTTCGCTGCCTGGCCGATGGTCTACGCCGCGGCGTTCTCCGGTTTCTATGTGGCGATGATTCTGGTGCTGGCCTCGTTGTTCTTCCGTCCGGTCGGTTTCGACTACCGTTCCAAGATCGAGGACACCCGCTGGCGCAACATGTGGGACTGGGGCATCTTCATCGGCAGCTTCGTGCCGCCGCTGGTGATTGGCGTGGCCTTCGGCAACCTGCTGCAGGGCGTGCCGTTCCATGTCGACGAATACCTGCGTCTGTTCTATACCGGTAACTTCTTCCAGCTGCTGAACCCGTTTGGTCTGCTGGCCGGTATCGTCAGCGTGGCGATGATCCTGACCCAGGGCGCGACCTACCTGCAGATGCGTACCGTAGGCGAACTGCATCTGCGCACCCGCACCGTCTCCACGGTGGCGGCGCTGGTGACGCTGGTCTGCTTCGCGCTGGCGGGCGTGTGGGTCTACTACGGCATCGACGGCTATGTGGTGAAATCGGTGATTGACCATACCGGCCCGTCTAACCCGCTGACCAAAGAAGTGGTGCGTGAAGCTGGCGCGTGGATGGTGAACTTTAACAATATGCCAGCGCTGTGGGCGATCCCTGCCCTGGGCGTGGTGCTGCCGCTGCTGACCGTCGTTTCGACCAAAGCGGATAAAGGCGCCTGGGCATTCCTGTTCTCCTCGCTGACCCTGGCCTGCATCATTCTGACTGCCGGTATCGCGATGTTCCCGTTCATCATGCCGTCCAGCACCATGCTGAACGCCAGCCTGACGATGTGGGACGCGACCTCCAGCCAGCGGACGCTGAACCTGATGACCTACGTGGCGATTGTCTTCGTGCCGATCATTCTGGGCTACACCAGCTGGTGTTACTGGAAGATGTTTGGCCGCATCACCCGTGAAGACATCGAAAAGAACACCCACTCGCTGTACTAAGGTAAGGAGCTATATATGTGGTACTTCGCATGGATTTTGGGAACGCTTCTTGCCTGTGCCTTTGGGGTGATTACCGCGCTGGCGCTTGAGCACGTGGAAGCCACCAAAGCAGGTAAAGAAGAACACTGATGAGTATTATCGTGATGCGATATACGAAATCATTCGGGTTGCATCGAGGCGGCAAGTCTGTGAATCCCCAGGAGCTTACACCAGTAAGTGACTGGGGTAAGCAGACGTAGCCAACAAAGAGGCGACGTGAATGATAAAGTATATGTATGCGATAATGGACAAGCGCCCGTTAAGGGCGCTTTCCTTGTTGATGGCGCTGCTGCTGGCAGGCTGCATTTTCTGGGATCCTTCGCGCTTTGCCGCGAAGACCAGCGAGCTGGAAATCTGGCACGGTTTCTTGCTGATGTGGGCGGTTTGCAGCGGCGTAATTCACGGCGTGGGCTTCCGCCCGCGTGCCGTTCACTGGCAGGGGATTTTTTGTCCGCTTATCGCTGATATCGTGCTCGCTTTAGGTCTCTTCTTTTTCTTCTTTTGAATAAGAGATCTCTGTTAATGCTATGGGCTTGCATAAGCCCATAAAAATTTACGCCCCGTTTACTTTCCCCCATTCCAAACCACCTTTCCCGCGCGTATAGTAGCGAAGTTTGAAAGCTCTAACCTTTTTTTGCATTACCGGGATGTAAAGTGAATACAACGCTGTTTCGATGGCCGGTTCGGGTCTACTACGAAGATACCGACGCCGGTGGTGTGGTTTACCACGCCAGTTACGTCGCTTTTTATGAAAGAGCACGCACAGAGATGCTGCGCCACCATCACTTTAGTCAACAGGTTCTGTTGGCTGAACGCGTTGCCTTCGTGGTTCGCAAAATGACGCTGGAGTATTTTGCCCCCGCCAGACTCGACGACATGCTCGAAGTCCAGACGGAAATTACCTCGATGCGCGGCACCTCTTTGGTTTTCACGCAGCGAATCGTCAACGCCGAGAATACAGTGTTAAACGAAGCTGAGGTTCTCATTGTGTGCGTTGATCCACTCTTAATGAAGCCACGTGCGCTTCCCAAGTCTATTGTCGCGGAGTTTAAGCAGTGACTGACATGAATATCCTTGATTTGTTCCTGAAGGCGAGCCTTCTGGTTAAACTTATCATGTTGATTTTGATTGGTTTTTCTATCGCTTCCTGGGCTATCATTATTCAGAGAACGCGTATCCTTAACTCGGCCGCGCGCGAAGCTGAAGCGTTCGAGGACAAATTCTGGTCCGGGATTGAACTGTCCCGTTTGTATCAGGAGAGCCAGGGGCGTCGCGATAATCTGACCGGTTCGGAGCAGATCTTCTACAGCGGCTTCAAAGAGTTTGCGCGCTTGCATCGGGCCAACAGCCATGCGCCGGAGGCGATCGTCGAAGGGGCATCGCGCGCGATGCGTATTTCGATGAACCGCGAGCTGGAAACGCTGGAGACCCATATTCCGTTCCTCGGCACCGTAGGCTCCATCAGCCCGTATATCGGTCTGTTCGGCACCGTCTGGGGGATCATGCACGCCTTTATCGCCCTTGGCGCGGTGAAGCAGGCCACCCTGCAGATGGTGGCGCCGGGTATCGCCGAAGCGCTGATCGCCACCGCGATCGGTCTGTTCGCCGCTATCCCGGCGGTGATGGCGTACAACCGCCTGAACCAGCGGGTGAACAAGCTTGAACTGAATTACGACAACTTTATGGAAGAGTTCACCGCTATTCTGCACCGTCAGGCCTTTACCACCAGCGAAAGCAATAAGGGGTAAGCCATGGCCAGAGCACGTGGACGCGGACGTCGCGAACTGAAGTCCGAGATCAACATCGTTCCGCTGCTGGATGTCCTGCTGGTGCTGTTGCTGATCTTTATGGCAACGGCGCCGATCATTACGCAGAGCGTGGAAGTCGATCTGCCGGACGCCACGGAATCGCAAGCGGTGAAAAGCAATGACGATCCGCCGGTGATTGTTGAAGTCTCCGGGGTAGGGCAGTACAGCGTGAAAGTGGGGCAGGAGACGCTGTCCCAGCTGCCGCCGGAGCAGGTGATTGCCGAAGCGAAGCGTCGTCTTGAAGCCAATGAGAAAACGGTATTCCTGATCGGCGGTGCGAAAGACGTCCCTTACGATGAAATTATTAAAGCGCTGAACCTGTTGCATAGCGCAGGGGTTAAATCGGTCGGCTTGATGACCAAACCTATTTAATCGCTTCAGGTAGGTGCGTCCGCACGGCGTTCGGCGGCGAGTATCGCTCGCCGTCGGTGCGCATCGCGGGTACAGGCGAACAGTTTTTGGGAACCGATAGTGTCAAAGGCAACCGAACAAAACGACAAGCTTAAACGAGCGATCATCATTTCAGTCGCGCTGCACATCATACTGATCGCGCTGCTGATATGGAGTTCGTTTGACGAGCATCTGGATGCCTCTGCCGGCGGCGGCGGGGGATCGTCGATTGATGCCGTCATGGTCGATCCGGGGGCGGTGGTAAACAATTATAACCGTCAGCAACAGCAGCAGGCCAGCGCACGTCGCGCCGCTGAACAGCGTGAAAAACAGGCGCAGCAGCAGGCGGAAGAGTTACGTGAGAAGCAGGCGGCGGAACAGGAACGGCTGAAACAGCTCGAACAGGAGCGGCTGCAGGCGCAGGAAGCGGCGAAAGAAGCGAAGGAACAACAGAAGCAGGCTGAGGAAGCCGCTGCCAAGGCTGCCGCGGCGGCGAAAGCTAAAGCGGATGCGCAGGCCAAAGAAGCGCAGGAAGCGGCGGCCAAAGCGGCCGCCGAGGCGAAAGCGAAGGCGGATGCCCAGGCGAAAGCGGCTGAACTGGCGGCAGCGAAAGCGGCGGCTGACGCGAAGAAACAGGCCGAAGCCGCCGCCGCGAAAGCGGCTGCCGATGCGAAGAAACAGGCGGAAGCCGAAGCGGCGAAAGCCGCGGCAGAGGCACAGAAGAAAGCGGAAGCGGCAGCGGCGAAGAAAGCGCAACAGGAAGCGGAGAAGAAGGCTCAGCAGGAAGCGGCTAAGCAGGCAGCGGCTGAAAAAGCGGCAGCAGAAAAAGCCGCCGAAAAAGCCGCTGAGAAGGCCGCCGCGCAAAAAGCGGCCGCGGAGAAGGCCGCCGCCGAGAAAGCCGCCGCAGCTGAAAAAGCCGCGGCAGCCAAAGCGGCTGCTGCTGAGAAGGCGGCGGCCGATAAAGCGGCCAAAGCGGCAGCAGCAAAAGCCGCGGCAGCGAAGAAAGCGGCTGCCGCGAAAGAAGCGGACGGCGTGGACGACCTGCTCGGCGATCTGAGTTCAGGTAAGAATGCGCCGAAAGGTAGCACCAGCGGTAGCACAGGTGGCTCTTCACCTGCTAAAGGAAGTAAACCGGGGCAGGGCGGTGCGTCTCAGGCGGAGATTGCCAGCTATATTTCGCAGGTGCAGGCCGCGATTAAAGGACATCTCTATGACTGGGATACGTACAAGGGTAAAGTATGTACGTTGCGCGTAAACCTGGCTCAGGATGGAACGTTGTTGAGTGTGAAATCGGAAGGCGGCGATCCGGCGTTCTGCCAGCAAATGCTGGCGGCCACCAGTCGGATGAGCAAATTCCCTAAACCGCCGTCGCAGGCTGTTTATGAAACGTTCAAAAATGCGCCACTGGACTTCAAACCTTAAGCGCTTTTCCCCCCGCGTCAGCGGGGGGAAAGAAAATAGGGCGGTCATGGGTTTTGGTAGTTTTGTGTATTTGAGTTTGTTAACATTCTGCTAAATTATCGTGGGCTTTTCGCCCGGATAAGGGAGATATGATGAAGCAGGCATTACGAGTAGCATTTGGTTTTTTAATGCTGTGGGCGGCGGTGCTGCACGCAGAAGTACGTATCGAGATCACCCAGGGGGTGGACTCGGCGCGCCCCATCGGCGTGGTACCGTTCCAGTGGGCCGGCCAGGGCGCTGCGCCGGAAGATGTTGGCGGTATCGTGGCGGCTGACCTGCGCAACAGCGGTAAATTCAACCCGCTGGATCGCTCGCGTCTGCCGCAGCAGCCGACCAGTGCCCAGGAAGTGCAGCCTGCTGCCTGGTCTGCGCTGGGTATTGATGCCGTGGTCGTCGGCCAGGTGACGTCAAACCCGGATGGTTCTTACCAGGTAGCGTATCAGCTGGTGGATACCGGCGGTGCGCCGGGCGCAACGCTGGCGCAAGGCTCTTTCAAAGTCACTAAACAGTACCTGCGCTATGCCGCGCACACTGCCAGCGACGCGGTATTTGAAAAGCTGACCGGTATTAAAGGCGCCTTCCGGACTCGTATCGCCTACGTGGTGCAGACCAATGGTGGTCAGTTCCCGTATGAGCTGCGCGTTTCCGATTATGATGGCTACAACCAGTTTGTGGTTCACCGCTCCTCCCAGCCGCTGATGTCCCCGGCCTGGTCACCGGACGGTTCAAAACTGGCTTACGTCACCTTCGAGAGCGGTCGCTCTGCGCTGGTGGTGCAGACCCTGGCGAACGGCGCTGTGCGTCAGATTGCCTCCTTCCCGCAGCACAACGGCGCGCCGGCGTTCTCGCCGGATGGTTCTAAACTGGCCTTCGCGCTGTCGAAAACCGGTAGCCTGAACCTGTACGTGATGGATCTGGGCTCGGGTCAGATTCGTCAGGTGACCAACGGTCGCAGCAACAACACCGAACCAAGCTGGTTCCCGGACAGCCAGAACCTGGCCTTTACCTCTGACCAGGCCGGTCGTCCGCAGGTGTATAAAGTCAATATTAATGGCGGCACGCCGCAGCGTATCACCTGGGAAGGTTCGCAGAACCAGGACGCTGACGTGAGTGCGGATGGTAAAACGATGGTAATGGTCAGCTCGGCCGGCGGCCAGCAGCACATTGCCAAACAAGATCTGGAAGCGGGTGGTGTACAGGTTCTGTCATCAACGTTTTTAGACGAAACGCCAAGTCTGGCACCTAACGGCACTATGGTAATCTACAGCTCTTCTCAGGGGATGGGATCCGTGCTGAATCTGGTTTCTACAGATGGGCGTTTCAAAGCGCGTCTTCCGGCAACTGATGGACAGGTAAAATCGCCTGCCTGGTCGCCGTATCTGTGATAATAAATAATTGATTATTAAAGGAATCAAAGAAATGCAACTGAACAAAGTGCTGAAAGGGCTGATGATCGCTCTGCCGGTTATGGCAATCGCGGCATGTTCTTCTAACAAGAACGCCAGCAACGACCAGAGCGGTGAAGGCATGCTGGGTGCCGGCACTGGTATGGACGCTAACGGTAACGGCGGCAACATGTCTTCTGAAGAGCAAGCTCGTCTGCAGATGCAGCAGCTGCAGCAGAACAACATCGTTTACTTCGATCTGGACAAGTACGATATCCGTTCTGACTTCGCTGCAATGCTGGACGCGCACGCTAACTTCCTGCGTAGCAACCCGTCCTACAAAGTGACTGTAGAAGGTCACGCGGATGAGCGCGGTACCCCGGAATACAACATCGCGCTGGGTGAGCGTCGTGCTAACGCCGTTAAGATGTATCTGCAGGGCAAAGGTGTTTCTGCCGATCAGATCTCCATCGTTTCTTACGGTAAAGAAAAACCAGCAGTACTGGGTCATGACGAAGCGGCATATGCCAAAAACCGTCGCGCCGTACTGGTTTACTAAGAGAATTGCATGAGCAGTAACTTCAGACATCATTTATTGAGTCTGTCGTTACTGGTTGGCATAGCGGCCCCCTGGGCCGCTTTTGCTCAGGCGCCAATCAGTAGTGTCGGCTCAGGCTCGGTCGAAGACCGTGTCACTCAACTCGAGCGTATTTCCAATGCTCACAGCCAGCTTTTAACCCAACTCCAGCAACAACTCTCTGATAACCAGACTGACATTGATTCTCTCCGTGGTCAGATCCAGGAGAACCAGTATCAGCTGAATCAGATCGTTGAGCGTCAGAAGCAGATTCTGCTGCAGATTGACGGGCTGACGAGCGGAGGTGGCGCAGCGGCGGCTGGCGCCCAGGCGTCGTCGTCTTCCGGCGATCAGAGCGCGGCTACCGCCAGCGCAGCGCCAGCGGCCTCGTCAGGCGCTCCGGCGATGACCGGCGATGCGAACACCGATTACAATGCGGCTATTGCCCTGGTGAAGGATGCTTCACGCCAGGATGACGCCATGGTGGCGTTTCAGAACTTCGTTAAAAAGTACCCGGATTCAACTTATCAGCCGAACGCCAACTATTGGCTCGGACAGTTGAACTACAATAAGGGGAAAAAAGACGATGCGGCGTTTTACTTCGCCTCGGTGGTGAAGAACTACCCGAAATCGCCAAAAGCGCCGGACGCCATGTTTAAGGTCGGCGTGATCATGCAGGACAAAGGTGATACCGCGAAAGCGAAAGCGGTTTACCAGCAGGTGATCAGCAAATTCCCCGGCACCGACGGTGCGAAACAAGCGCAAAAACGACTTAATGCTCTTGGTTGATTACGGCATGACCAGAAATCGCGTTATTTCTGGTCTTGTCGCCTGAATCGCCAGCAGTTAAGTGATCTTTATCGAAATTTTAGTTGCGCTGAATTCTGAAATCAGTAATATATGCCGCCGTTGCCAAGGGATATCAAACAAGCCCAAAGCGACGCCAGAGTGGGTCGTTAGCTCAGTTGGTAGAGCAGTTGACTTTTAATCAATTGGTCGCAGGTTCGAATCCTGCACGACCCACCAATCGTTCTGGTGGAACGCGATAGTAAAACGTGAAGGATAACGTTGCGACAGCAACGGCCCATAGGGCGAGGCGAAGCCGAGTCATCCTGCACGACCCACCAGTTAGCAGTATCCAGCGTAGTATCGGGTGATTAGCTCAGCTGGGAGAGCACCTCCCTTACAAGGAGGGGGTCGGCGGTTCGATCCCGTCATCACCCACCACCGGGTCGTTAGCTCAGTTGGTAGAGCAGTTGACTTTTAATCAATTGGTCGCAGGTTCGAATCCTGCACGACCCACCATCTTTAACATCGCACGTCGGTGTTAAACGTGAAGGATAACGTTGTTTCAGCAACGGCCCGAAGGGCGAGCGAAGCGAGTCATCCTGCACGGCCCACCATGTTAATGATGGGGTCGGTGGAGGCAGTATCAGCAGTATCCAGCGCAGTTTCGGGTGATTAGCTCAGCTGGGAGAGCACCTCCCTTACAAGGAGGGGGTCGGCGGTTCGATCCCGTCATCACCCACCACTCGGGTCGTTAGCTCAGTTGGTAGAGCAGTTGACTTTTAATCAATTGGTCGCAGGTTCGAATCCTGCACGACCCACCAAT
>NZ_JBKIUU010000011.1:0-123108 GCF_046603115.1 Klebsiella sp. 1SOBk5mer
CGGCCGATACGGTAGGCGATGTCCTCGTTCAGCTCCTCGCCCAGTTCACCACGGATGTCATAAGCCTTAAAGCATGTTAACTGTGTCATTCTGCGTTTTGTCCCGAAAAAATTAGCAACGACCATACTGGTCTTTAATACGAATAATGTCGTCCTCGCCGAGGTACGACCCCGACTGGATCTCCAGCACTTCCAGCGGAATGCGGCCCGGGTTTTCCAGGCTGTGCTCGGCGCCAATCGGGATAAAGGTGGACTGGTTCTCGGTCAGCAGGAACTGCTTGCCGTTGACCGTGACCTGGCCGGTGCCGGCGAGAATGACCCAGTGCTCGGCGCGGTGGTGGTGCATCTGCATCGAGAAGGCGCCGCCCGGTTTCACGGTGATACGGTTGACGTTGAAGCGCGGGGTCTGGACCACCACGTCGCAGCGGCCCCAGGGACGGTAAATCTCGCGGTGGCGCTTGTACTCGCTGCGCTGGTTCTGCTTGAGGAACTCGACCGCCTTCTTCACGTCCTGGGAACGCTCGCGGTTCATCACCAGCACGGCGTCCTTGGTGCTGACAATCACCAGGTTCTCCACGCCGATGGCCGCCACCAGCTTCTCGTCGCTGTTGATGTAGCAGTTTTCGCTGTTATGCACCCACGCGTCGCCGCTGAGGACGTTGCCCTGCTCGTCTTTCGGGCTGACCTCCCACAGGGCGGACCAGGAGCCGACGTCGCTCCAGTCGGCATCGAGACCGACCACCACCGCGTCGGCGGTTTTCTCCATCACCGCGTAGTCCACGGACTCGTCCGGGCACTCGCAGAAAATGTCATGCGGGATGCTGATGAAGTCGCTGCCGTTGTCGGCGGCGTTCACCGCGGCCTGGCAGGCTTCGAGGATATCCGGGCGGAATTTGGCCAGCTCGGAGAGGTATTTTTTGGCGCGGAACATAAACATGCCGCTGTTCCAGTAGTACTCCCCGGAGGCGAGGTAGGCCTCAGCGCGCTCGCGGTCCGGCTTCTCCACGAAGCGGGCCACCTGGTACGGGGTGTGAGCGCTGTCGGTGAGGGCCACGCCGCGCTGGATGTAGCCGTAGCCGGTTTCCGGGGCGTTCGGCACGATACCGAAGGTGACCAGGTGGCCTTCATCGGCATACTGCTCGGCGACGCGGATGGCGTCGTGGAAGACCGGCTGGTTATTGATGATATGGTCGGCGGCGAGGACCAGCATCAGCGGGTCGTCACCGTGACGGGTGGCCTGAAGGGCCGCCAGAGCAATGGCCGGGGCGGTGTTGCGCCCGACCGGCTCGAGAATAATGTTGTTGGACAGCCTGTTGAGCTGGCGCAGCTGTTCGGCCACCAGGAAGCGGTGCTCTTCGTTACAGATGACCATCGGTTCATGGATTTCAAGGCCCGAGAGTCGGGTGATGGTTTCCTGCAGCATGGAGTTCTGCCCGTACAGACGGAGGAACTGTTTCGGGTAAAGCTCGCGAGACATCGGCCAGAGACGACTGCCGGTACCGCCAGCCATTATCACAGGAAGTAACATATTAATATCCTTTAATTAAAACCCTGTTATTTAACACCCAGTAAATCACTGAGGCCAGAAGCAGACTAATATAGGCGTACAAGATAATAAATATGGCAAATTCTTAAAAAGGTTAAAAATTAGATATTAGAAATATTTTTAGAAAGGAAATGCTTAAGGTCAGGTTGCAACATTAAATATAAAATTAAAACAGTCAGGCCAAATGGCCTGACTGTTTGAAGAAAATTATTCCAACCACTCTGTGTGGAACACACCGTCTTTATCTGTACGCTTATAGGTGTGCGCACCAAAGTAATCACGCTGAGCCTGAATCAGGTTAGCTGGCAGAACTGCGGAACGGTAGCTGTCGTAGTAGGCAATGGCGGCAGAGAACGTCGGTACCGGAATACCATTCTGCACGGCATAAGCCACGACATCACGCAGCGCCTGCTGATAGTCATCAGCGATCTGTTTGAAGTATGGCGCCAGCAGGAGGTTAGCAATGCCCGCGTTTTGCGCATACGCATCGGTGATCTTCTGCAGGAACTGTGCACGAATGATGCAACCCGCGCGGAAAATCTTAGCGATCTCTCCGTAGTTCAGATCCCAGTTGTATTCATCAGAAGCAGCACGCAGCTGAGAGAAGCCTTGAGCATAGGAAACGATTTTACCGAGGTATAAAGCGCGACGCACTTTTTCGATAAATTCAGCTTTATCACCTGCCGGCTGAGCCTGCGGACCACTCAGCACTTTCGAAGCGGCTACACGCTGGTCTTTCAGAGAAGAGATATAACGAGCAAAAACGGACTCGGTGATCAGAGACAGAGGTTCGCCGAGATCCAGTGAGCTTTGGCTGGTCCACTTACCGGTACCTTTGTTTGCTGCTTCATCAAGAATGACATCGACGAGGTATTTACCCTCTTCATCCTTCTTGGTGAAGATATCTTTGGTAATGTCGATCAGGTAGCTGCTTAGCTCACCTTCGTTCCATTCGGTGAAGGTTTGCGCCAGCTCTTCGTTGGAAAGTGCCAGACCGCCTTTCAACAGCGCATAAGCTTCAGCAATCAACTGCATGTCACCATACTCGATGCCGTTATGAACCATCTTCACATAATGGCCAGCACCGTCAGCACCGATATAGGTCACACATGGCTCACCGTCTTCAGCAACCGCAGCAATCTGCTTCAGAATAGGAGCAACCAGCTCATAGGCTTCTTTCTGCCCACCAGGCATGATGGAAGGCCCTTTCAGAGCCCCCTCTTCACCACCGGAAACACCGGTACCGATAAAGTTAAAACCTTCGGCAGACAGTTCACGGTTACGACGGATGGTGTCCTGGAAGAAGGTGTTGCCGCCATCAATGATGATGTCGCCTTTATCAAGGTAAGGCTTCAGGGAATCGATGGCGCTGTCGGTGCCAGCCCCGGCCTTCACCATCAACAGGATACGACGTGGTGTTTCGAGGGATTCAACAAACTCTTTTACTGTGTAGTAAGGAACCAGTTTCTTGCCTGGATTTTCGGCAATCACTTCTTCGGTCTTTTCACGGGAGCGGTTGAAAACGGAGACGGTATAACCACGGCTTTCGATGTTCAGCGCAAGGTTACGCCCCATCACTGCCATACCGACAACCCCGATCTGTTGCTTGGACATTACATACTCCTGTCAGGTGTGGTCACTGCGACATACTCGCAGTTTAGAATTCATGTTTATATTAGCGCAAAGGTAGAAAACCACCTAGCAAAAAAGCGCTTTGGAAAACCAAAGTAGTATACGATTAATTATTTGTTGAAACGTTAAGTACTACTGTTCTGGAACTTACCTTTTAATAGACTATAATAACGTGGAAAATATTTCTTCATTAAGAAAGCAATAAGTAGCGAAATAATGAAAGTAAATATAGTTCCCATAATCAATCGATAGACCTCTTGTAAATGCAATAATGTCAATACCTTTGAAATCAATGGAATTATTAATGGATGAACTATGTAAATGATAAGAGTATATTGACTCACTCTTAATATAAAATTTCCAAGACTGTTTCTGCAAGAAAGAGTCTCACCTACTAATATTAAACCAATGCAAATTAATGGAAAACCAATTAATAGCGTACGATTTTTAAGTGGCAAATCAAAAGTAATACAAATAAGCAATTCAAGAAAACATAAAAACAAGCCAAGTGCTATAAAGGCCATACCACTTTTGGAGGTCTTGTTAAAGATCGAGAAACGATTTGACGATAGTATAAAACCAACCCACACAAAAGGAATTGACTGAAATTGCCTTATCACTCCTAGATAGGAATAATATTTACTTGTATAAATACTTGACATTAAATCAATAAAATAAAATAAAGAAAAAATAGTGATTGATAATATAGAAATATAGAGAAAACGAAATTTGGCATCTGCAAAAACAATAAAAAAGAAATATGAAAGCAATAAAGAATTAAGGAACCAAAGATGAAACCATGTACCTATATAGAACAACTGCGCAGAAAGAAAAGAAAAGCTCTTTAGATAAAATACAAATGGTAAATAGAGCAAATTTGAGAAAAAAATAATTATAGCTAAATTTCTTATTTTAGAAATTTTGACATCAGGATAGTTGCCAACGTTTGTCAAAAAATATCCACTTAACATGAAGAAAAAAGGTACACACCATCTAAAAAATAACCTCATCCAATCAGCGCTGTTCATAGCGCCAGAATTATTATACGATATGTGTAATAATACAACACCGAATATTGACAATAAGCGTAGCAATTCGAATGAAGATTTTCTTTCAATAGACATGGCTTATCTCACATTAAGAATATTTAGAAACATCCAGTAGAAAAAAATGGAAAAGTCTTACATATTAAAACCAAGAAAAATTGTAACATCTATCCTGACAGATAGGTAATCTACGCTCATCTAAAGAGGCACATATGAATCAATCACGTAGAGATTTTATCGCGAAAACAGCCATATTTTTTACCCTTGCCAAGTTAAACATAAGTCTTGCAATTGCATCAGAACAAACAGATATGGTGAGAATAGAGAAAATATTAAATTCAGCAACTAACATTAATTTAAAACCAGAAGAATTAAAAATTCAACGCAGTACAATATTGCCAACTGGTTTAGATCAAACGGAAGCATTACAAAAAGAAATCAACGGGCTTACAAATAATACTATTTACATAATGCAACCAGGAGTATTTGACATAAGAAGTATCCTCTTTCCTAGCTTAGAGAACGTTATTTTTATATTTACTGGCGTCACATTTAGATTGTTAAAAAACACATCGCCACTTGATCACGAAATGATAAGATTTATTTCACTTAAAAATAGCATGGTTTGTGATCTAACAACTGATGGCAATAGAGATAATGTATTGGATACCGAATTAAATGATCCTTCATGGTATGGAAGATGCTTAAATTGGCGACTTGGTGATAATAGTAAAAATGTTTATTTTTCCAATACAACAATGTTTAATGCGCTTTACTGTGGATCGCAGTGGGGTAAAAACATCAATAACGTAATACTCGATGGGATTAAATATGACAACATCGGCGAACATGTATTCTATATTTCTGGCAAAGGTGGAGGAAATAACTCGAATATCATTTTTAGAAATATTACTGGCGGTTCTTTAGGAATTAACCCTAGGAACAGAATTAAAAAGCATGAGACTTTTTTTCTCAAATCGGCACAGAGTATTGGCCCAAATAGCAATTTTACAATTTACAATGCTAATTTCAATCCTTCAAAAAAAGCCTCATACGCAGGCGTAATAATTTGCACTGGGGATTTGACTCATACAACGATAGAAAAAATAAAAGTCAATGGAAACGTGGATGCAGTGCTATATCCTTATAATGATAGCAGTTTCGTGACGATGGATGATATTAGGCTAACATCAAATAATTCAAAAACAAGACTCATATACTCCTACGTAAAAAATGTGAAGATAAAAAAATGGCAAGCATCCAATTTAAATTTTGAGAAAAGTACAATAAGTCAATCCTATATGCAACTTTTCGCTAAAATTTCTAATAGCACTTTCAATAAAATAGCATTCTCGGAAGTTAAAAACTCGACATTCAAAGATGAACATAATACAGAGTTTAACAATGTTAAATTTATCAACCCGCTCGAGTCAAGCAAACTAAATACTGTTATTACCTTCCTGAATTGTAAGTATCAGCCGCAAAATACGAACAATTATCTGCAGAGCCTCAACGCAAAAGTGTCAAATGATTTATTTGAAAAAATTCATAACAAAAATAAAGTAATAAAGTTATCAGACAATTACTATCAATTGCATTGAATTACAACTCTACAATAAGGGTCTTGCTTGACCCTTATTCACTAGTAAGCAGATTTATTTACAAAACCTTTAAAAACAGTCAGAAATATAATTTTAATATCGAACCAAACACTCCAATCGCGAATGTAAGCTAAATCATATTCAACTCTCATTTTCATTTTATCCAGAGTATCAGTTTCACCTCGCCAACCATTAATTTGAGCCCAACCAGTAATACCTGGTTTAACCTTATGGCGTAACATATATCCTTCGATTAGGTCACGGTAGAGTTCATTATGTGCAACTGCGTGTGGTCTAGGACCAACTATTGACATTTGCCCAGTGATAACATTAATAAATTGAGGCAACTCATCAAGTGAAGTTTTTCTCAAAAAGGCCCCAACTTTAGTTACTCTAGAATCATTTTTAGTTGCCTGTTTAATATTGTCATCATTTTCCATAACATTCATAGACCTGAATTTATAGACCTCTATAGGTTTACCATCCATACCATATCGGATTTGACGAAAAATGACAGGGCCTTTAGATGTTAATTTTACAGAAAGAGCGATTATAATTAATATTGGAGATATTAATAATAAAATCAAAGATCCTATTAGGAGATCCTCAATCCTTTTAAAAACCATATTAATACCATTCATCGGCGTATCGAAAAGGGGTACAACCGGTACTCCGTTAACTTCTTCGATTCTTGACTGCAAGATATTAAATGTGAATACATCAGGTATTAGTATCACAGAACAAGTTGTATTAGTTAGTTTTCTCACAAGACGTTTTAATTTCATTTCATCGCTCATACTCATGGCGATGTAGATCCTATCAAGGCGACCATTTTTGGCATCTTCAACTAACTTATCAAGGGTACCGGCATATGATATACCGTCCGCTTTAACTTCATCATCATTATAGATACCACAAACAGAAAATCCCATCCACGGCTGATCTAGAAAACCTTTAAGTAAATTAACACCTACCGGCATGTCACCCGCGACCGCAACTCTACGGGTATTATAGCCTAGCTTTCGAACTCCTCTAGCAATAATGCGGATAAAAACTCTACAAAGAATAAAGCCAAGACATACAATAATATACCATTTAAACAAAGTAGTAAATTTAATAGTATATTCTTCTGAAAATGAGAAAACTCCAGAAGAGAATATTATGCTTAAGCTCCAGTTCTGCAAAATTAACTGAATCTCAGTTGAGATTTTAACCCCACGCCATGATCTATAAAAATCGGTTATTCCACCTATCATTTGGAAAATTACTAATGACGTTAATGCCATTAATAAATGTTGATAGTTGAATTTTACACTTTCGATAACTGATACAATATATAAACCAAAGAAAATAGTAAAAATATCAGAAAATCGTTGCATCATCGATATTAAAGATGCATTTGCTTTAGAGCGGGATCTATGTTGCAGGATTGTCATATTTGAAGATACTCATACAAGAATAACATACAATTACAAACTGCATAAACCAATAAAAGAGACATTCAAATCTGGAGAAATTTCTTTCATCCAGATTTGAAAAAAGTTTATGAAACAAGAATATTGTATATTAATTCGAAATAATCACAATGTATTAATCATGCTTGATGAAGTACGTCTATAAATTTAGGAAGCACACAATCAATATCAAGGTTTTCTGCCGCATATTGTTTTGCTACAACATTTTCTAAAGGTAGCGCTAAACATTTTTCAATACCCTGATATATTGCATCTTTTGATTCGGGCTCAACACAGATCGCAATACCAGGATAGTCAATACATAACTGACCTAATTCTGTACCGACTTCAGCTGTAATTACTGAATTTCCACCTACTGCTAAAATATTTGTTAGCTTAGAGGGTAAAACAGCATCCGCTGCGCCTCTCTTTTGAATAACCAAATGACAGTCAGCAAGCTTTAATAGGGCAGGTAAATCAGCATATGGTTGAAGTGGGCGAAATAAAACATTTTTTAATTTATGTTCAGACACGATGCTTTCAAGGCGTTGGCGCCCACCTCCCTGTCCCACAAAAAGAAAAAGATAGGGTTTGTCTTTGAATTTTTCAGCAACGTCAACAATAATCTCTAATCCTTGTTTCTCGCCTATATTACCAGAGTAAAGGATTAGTTTTTTATATTCAGGTAAATCCAATCTATTTTTAATATTAATAACATCAACTTCATCGATATTTTTAAATCTTGACACTTCAGACCAGTTAGGAAAAAAAATGATATTTCCAGGATGCACTTTTTTCTCTAATGCTTTACGCATCATTGAATTTGAAATAGTAGAAACTTTATCAACAGAAGTGAGACACCATCTTTCAAATTTTCTTGCTAACGATCCGAAAAATCGATTTTTGGCTAACCCCAAACCAACCATTGCATCAACTTCATAATCCTGAACATGAAGAATTACTTTCGCCCCTGTTAGCTTTCTTAATATGAGAACTCCTGGTACAGTAAATAGTGTAGGAACTACACAAATTATATAGTCTGGTTTCCATTTCCGTTGTTTTATCAGTGGTTTTAATGATGATAAAGAGAAAGAAATAAGATGTAAAAGCCGGTTTAAGGTATTAATTTTTTGTGGAACGTATAAAGGGCATCGAATAACTTCAAATTTATCGTTCGTAACAGTGTATTTCCATGCTGAGTATCCCTTATGAATTTTCCATTCAGGATAATAGGGCGGAGCTGTAATAACCTTAACCATTTGATTATTATCAGAAAACCACTCAGCCATTTCGCCACTATACTTACCGATGCCTGTCAATTCAGGACTAAAATTTAATCCGTACACCAATAGTTTCATGAATTCATTTCTCGTTATTATTAATAAAATACGCCTTCGTGTTATTATGGACTGACTCATCTCTTGTTAGCTCAAAATGACTCATCCAACAATATTGATTATGTTGATTAAAAGGTGGACATATAGATTTTTTTTGGATAATAAATTTATACGCAAGAACAACATAATGGGTTGAAAATTCATCCCCATAAAAACTGTCATTATAAAAATGCTCATAAACGCCATAGAATTCCGCGTTTATTTTTGGTAGTGATAAGCCTATTTCATTTTTGCATATCCGCAAAAATGCAACGTCAAGTGACTCATTTTTCCTTATTCGCCCACCAGGAACAAACCAAAAGCCCCTTGCGGGGCGGTTGACTCTTTTTCCAACTAGGATCTCTTTAAACTCATTCTCAATTATTAAATCAATAGAAATAAGTGGGGTATGATTTATAATCGTAGAAAACAAATTATCATTTAGAAGAGACATTCTGACCTCTAAAATCGTTTTGATTTTCAAGGAACCATGTATAAGTGGATTTTAAACCATCTTCAAGTGAAATCGAATATTTCCATCCCAAATCAGACAATCTTGTTACATCTAATAATTTTCTAGGTGTACCATCTGGCTTGTCAGCATCAAATACAATCTTACCTTCAAAACCAATAACTTTAGCTATTGTAAATGCAAGCTCTCGTATCGTGCAATCAACTCCAGTTCCCACATTAATATGTGAAAGCATAGGAGATGTAATGCTACACCATTTATCTTTATCAAGATTCATGACATGAATCGATGCAGCTGCCATATCATCAACATGTAGAAACTCCCTCATCGGGTTTCCACTGCCCCAGACAACAACTTCTTGAGAACGATTTAACTTAGCCTCATGAATTCTTCTAATCAAAGCGGGGATAACATGCGAGTTATTAGGATGAAAATTATCATTTTCGCCATATAAATTTGTCGGCATTACAGAGCGATAGTCTCTACCATATTGACGATTAAATGATTCACAAAGCTTGATACCAGCAATTTTAGCGATAGCATAAGGTTCATTTGTCGGTTCTAACGTACCTTGCAACAACTCAGTTTCTTTGATTGGTTGTTGAGCAAGTTTAGGATAAATGCAGGAAGATCCTAAAAACATTAACTTTTGGATATTATTAAGATGTGCTGCATTAATAACGTTACATTCAATGATTAAATTTTCATATATAAAATCGGCTGGATATGTATTATTAGCAACAATTCCACCAACTTTAGCTGCAGCTAAGTAGATCTCGTCAATATTTTCTGCTTTAAAAAATGAATCGACTTCATTTTTATCTAATAAATCTAGTTCATTACGATCTTTAGTGATTATCTCAACATTAGTTTGTTGGTTTAGTTTTCTGACTAGAGCTGACCCAACCATACCATTATGACCAGCTACGAAGATTCTAGTTTTTTTAGACATAATCATTACTCCAATGAGATTGAAACCTCGTAACCATGTGATTTTAATAATGAGTGTTTTTTTGCTCTTTCAAGATCATTTCTGACCATTTCAGCAACCATCTCATTTAAAGTTATTTCAGGTTTCCAACCTAACTTTTGATGTGCTTTAGTTGGATCTCCCAATAAAGTTTCAACTTCTGCTGGCCTGAAATAACGAGGATCAACAGAAACAATTACATCACCCGTTTTGACTGCTGGAGCATCATTGCCAGTAACACTCTCGACGATGCCAATTTCATTTACACCTTCACCTTGGAATTTAAGTTTAATGCCAAGCTCAGCGGCAGCGAATTCAACAAATTGTCTAACTGAGTATTGTACACCTGTTGCAATAACGAAATCTTCAGGGACTTCCTGTTGAAGCATCATCCACTGCATCTTAACGTAATCCTTAGCATGGCCCCAATCCCTTAATGAATCCATATTACCTAAATATAAACACTTTTCTAAACCCTGAGCTATATTAGATAAAGCTCTTGTAATTTTTCTAGTAACAAATGTTTCACCACGACGAGGTGACTCATGGTTAAAAAGAATACCATTACAAGCGTACATTCCATAAGATTCACGATAATTCACTGTTATCCAATACGAATAAAGCTTCGCTACAGCATATGGAGAACGAGGATAGAAAGGAGTAGTTTCTTTCTGTGGAATTTCTTGGACTAAACCATACAATTCAGAAGTAGACGCTTGGTAAAATTTAGTCTTCTTTTCAAGGCCTAAAAAACGAATAGCCTCTAATAAACGTAGCGTCCCTATCGCATCAACATCTGCTGTATACTCAGGCGACTCAAAAGAAACAGCGACATGACTCATTGCACCTAAGTTATACACTTCATCAGGTTGCACTTCAGATAATATACGCGTTAAATTTGATGTATCAGAAAGATCTCCATAATGAAGGTGGAATTTAGGGTTAGAACTGTGCGGATCTTGATAGATATGATCTACCCGTTCAGTATTGAAAAGTGAAGCTCTCCTTTTTATTCCATGTACTTCATAACCTTTCTCTAAAAGAAACTCAGCTAAATATGAACCATCCTGACCAGTTACACCTGTAATTAGAGCAACTTTAGACATAACAACTCCTAATTTTAACATTATGTATAATAAAGGTTATTTATCGCGAATTTTAGTAGCAGGACTACCTAAACAAATACTGTTTGATGGTAAATTTTTGAAAACGGAACTTCGTGCACCAACTACACAATTTGTACCTATATTTATTCCTGGAGCAACAAAAACATCAGTAGCAAGCCAACAAGAATCTCCTATAATAATTTCTTCGCTTATAATATCAAAATTAATGCTATTGTAATCGTGACTACCGGCGCATAAATAACATCGTTGTGATATCACAGTATTATTTCCAACGTTAATATTCCCAAGTGAATATAACGTCACATCATCTCCGATCCAACTATAATCACCAATTTTCACTTTCCATGGATAAGTAATTTTCGCAGAAGGCCTAATAATTACATTTTTTCCTATAGATGCTCCAAACATACGTAACAAGAATACTCTCCATTTATACAAAACCTGTGGAGACCAAGCGAATAAAGTTGACTGAACTAACCACCACAATTGAGTATATATAACATTTTTCCCACGAAATTTTTTCGGAACCTTGAAATTTTTAAGTTCATACATTTTCAAATTCCTTTAATATCGACATTAAATCATCATTTGCTGAAACTTTTGCTTTTCGAAAGCTATCGATAACAGTTTTATTTATTTTATCAAAATCTTCTTTATTTAAATTGATTAAATGCTTTACAGTAGTTTCTATAAACTCTTGCAATTGACTTACATCACTGTCCATATTAAGCGGATAACTAAAACCTGCAATTTTTTTAATTGCTTCCTTCATAGAACCGACTTCACTGCCAATAACATAATTTCCACTAGCAGCCGCTTCATAAATTACTAATGGTTCGGCTTCATTATAATATCTTGATGGGAAGATAAAAACATCAAGATCATTTAAGAATCGTGTTTTGTCTTCACCATATACTGGACCGACATAATTAACGAACGGATATTTTATGCAAAAATCGTCGATTATTTTTTTACTTTTTTTATCATTAATTGGCCCTGCAATTTGAGGATTTATTTTTATCCCTCTTGCTAGAATCTCTTCACAAATATTAATGAAAACATCTATACCTTTATCAACAGTCACATTAGATAAATAACCAATATTAAGAATTCGTGTTACTTTATTTATCCTCTGGTGTTCCAGTTTAGGATCATCAATGAAAGCACAGTTGGATAAAACTCTTATTCGTGACAGTTCTATATCATAGATCTGACTTAATCTAACCTTCATATCTTCTGACAGTACAATATGTATTGAATTAACGCTACAAATTTTATTTACTAAAGTAAACAAAAATGATTTTTTATTCAAATAATTATATGAATGATGATGAATAAAAATTTTTCTTCTATATATTTTTGCAAGCATCAAAAATACCATGTCAAAAAATTGTCCCTTCCCTCCATTTATCGGTCTGTATAAAGAGTCCTTAATGTTTGTACTCTTGAGAACATTACCGAATTTAACTATAATTAATAAATAATTATAGATTTTTTTTAGTTTACTTATATTAGATTGTTCAGCTGTTGGAGAGCTATTAACGACTACAATATTTTTTAAATGCTCGAGTGCGTTGGCAGTCATTTTTTTATTTATCAGTGACATCCCGTGAACCGGCGGTGGCAAGTTAATTAAAAAAATCATTTAATTTCCTTATCAAGTATTATATCTAACAACTTTTCTGCCATGGAAGGTGACGACAGTTCATGAAATGTTTTTAATGCGTTTTTTCGCAATTTATATGTTAACTCTTTATTGCTAAAAAGAAGACAAATTTTATCTGCCATATCATTTATATTATTTCTTTCAAAAAGAAGACCATTATAATGATCTTTAACATAGCTTGGCTCTGGTCCCATATGATTTAATAAATCGTTATGAACTATAACTGCTAAGCCAAGAGACATATAATGAACAGTTGATAAGCCAGCATCCCCGCCATACGCTCCAATTGAGCAATTTTTTGTCGCTGAAATAATGTCTTCTTGGTTGTAGAGACTACCTATAAAATTAGCAAAGGGATACTCTTCTTGAAGAGTACGAATGTAAGAGGTATCACCAGAACCGATAATTTCAACAGTTAAATCGGGAAATTTGCTTTTCGCTATCATACTTGCTTTTAGTAACTCTTCAAGACCACTCCTGGGCCGTATTCGACCAATAAAAGCAATTTTATGATCATCATTATCTGGATAGGGCACAGAATCAACACTTTCAATATAGAGTGTATTATCAATTGATTTCACTTTCTTGTGAAGATATGGTAGCAGCTTTTTTTTGAGCTCAATTTCGCAAAATTTATTATAGCAAATATACCCAGAGGTTAAAGCAACAGCGCAGTTATAAATGATTTTTGATGCTATCGAGTTTTTTTTATACCCGCCTTGCCCATGCAAAAATAATGGCGTTCTATTTAATAGTTTTTTCATTAGTGCATAATAAAGACTTAAATATTTAAAATCGGCAAAATGAATTACTATAGAATCCTTAGTAACGGATATATTTTCTGATAACTGTTGAAATCTTATAAATTTTAGTTCAGTACTCGTTTTCAAAGTTAAGCACTTAAAATCATAAGCACTAGAATTATCAAAATCCTTAGGTGTAGGACCGCAAATTACTTCAAACTCTCCCCCATGATTTACAATTTTTTTGTGCAAATCTTCAAAAAAAAGCTCACGGTACTTTGTCATATAAGGTTGAAAAAAAAAACTTTCATTTAAATCTCCTGGATTTATGTTCTTCAAAAATTAATAATTGGCTTCATGACAATATCTTTCCCCACTCCTTCTTACATATATTTTCGCCAAAATCTTCAATACCCATTTTTTTTACTTCCTGTGGGTCTATATATTGCAAGGATGAAAGAATATTTTGTAAATTATCATTATCGTAAGTTGTACAAAAAGGGTATCTTTTAGCCATCGATTTGGAAAAGGAACTTTCTTTTGCAATAATATTTGCACCATACGAGATCCCATGGTAAAAGGCACCTGAAACAATCATACTCTTATCTTCATGTGGTAGAATAAGATATTTTGTATGATACATCATTGTATTCAACTCATCATGCTCGATATAGCCATATTTTAGATTTACTACCTGTTCCAAACCTCTTTCACTTATTACCTTTGATATTTCCTGTTGCAACTTGTGATCATCACAAGATCCTCTAATAAACAATTTTAAATGAACCGGCCAATTATTTAGCAAATCAACCAATCCTTTATATCGCGCAATTTTTCCATAAAAAGCAAAATCAATAGATTTTTGAATTTGTGAATCAAGTTGCTCTTCCATGTACAAGGGATGTGGAATATATCTATAACTTTCATTAATTTTATATTGCCCATGATAAACAACAACATCTGCTATTTTATGTAATATGTACAAACCCATGTTATAAACATAATCATTTCTAAAATCATTATGGGGCTTTAAATTATGACGCACCCATATAAATTTTTTGGCGGCAAGTTTTCCATATAAACATACTATACAAAACTTTAGAGCATTAATAAGTAAATTAATGCCCCCACCCCTTAGATAATCCTCAAGCCAATTACATATAAAGGTGTTATTTTTTCTACTGAAAATATTATTTAAATTAATATTACTCGTTGTATAACCCATCTTTAAAAATAATTTTTTATGAATGGTTATATATTCGTTATTTGTTACTGAGTAAGGTGTTATTATTATATTCTTCATTTTTCTTTTCTCCCTCAATTTTCCGCGCAGCAGCAACCAAACCTAAAAGTATGTAAAATATTACTTGCAGGCAATCTAACCTCCATGACCAACCAAGCAAACCGGATAGGTAAATAACCACCAATCCAGAAACAGCGCAAAAAGCTAATTGACGTGCAAGTAATACACGCCCTTTACGAACAATTTTAATACCAATGCTTAAAAATACACACATTACGATTAAGAAACTAATTAACCCCAGTAAGCCACTTTCGGATGCAATCAGAAGGTATATATTATGTACGGGAAACATAAAATATCCTGACACTCCTGTATGGTCGTAATGCTTCATTACAGTAGTAAATGCATTAAGGCCAACACCTGTTATAGGATTGTTTTCTATCATGTTAAAAGCTATATCTGCTAAATAAAACCTGATATTTAAACTTACATCTTGTGCTGTAGTAAAACGTAGAAGTATGACATCAAAAAAGGCGATTAGTAACCCAATACAAATAAATATGGGCCCCATTACAAGCAATATTTTTTTTAATCGGCCTAATTTATATGCATTAAGCTTTGAGTTTAATAAGATGGTTAAAAATAAAATAACACCAAACATAGCTATACCAGTACGTGCTAAACTTGTCAGAATTATTATGCCACCTAACATGTAAAAAAGAAGAATGATATTTTTTTTGTATCCTTTATAGTTAAATGATGCAACTAGCAAAACACCAAGAATTGAATTCAAAAATTGTGATAAAATACCTGGATGCCCAAAAGTTCCCGCAACACGGTAAACGCCAGAAGCAATTTCGTTCAAATCAGAAACTTCGGCATTTAAACCAGAAATCGTTTGCCCTGTAAAATATTGAAAATAACCAACAATACCCTGAATAAATACAATAAAACTAATACTAACAATTAATGTTGTTAGCCCATTTTGTTTCGAAAAAAAAGTCCTTGCACAAATATATAATAGAAATAACTTAAACTGCCTAATTAGTTCATAAATTGAAAAATCCAAACTTTCTGAAAATACTGTGGTTATGAGTAATACGATCAAATATGTTATTAACGACAAATCCAAAGCATCGAATTTTATAGAATAATTTGTTTTCTTCCATAACGTAGACAATAAAGAGAAAATAAATATTCCAATTAATGGAATATCAAAAGGAGATATAGCGTATTCTGCACCACCAAAATGAAAAGGAATTGTAGGATCCAGCCTTAATCGTCCATTGACCATCAAGGATATGAAAAGAAAAAAATAACATATAGGCAAGAAATCAATTCGTTTATTCATAATTTCTTCTAATTAATCATTTACTTTGAATAATTTTTCGGTAAAGGACAAGCTAGTTCAACCATAAATCATATGGAAACGCCTTCATCAATTTATGGCTCAATTTTTTAATATCAGGCAGTTCAACAGGTTCTGTTTTTAACGCCTCTTCGACAGAATTAATCACTGGGAACGTTTTTCTGCCAGTTCCTTCATAATAATCTTTATATTTAAAATCCGCCTCCCCACTTTTATTTTGCAAACAAATTGCTGGTATACCGTACGCTTCAGCAATAATCACCCCATGAAGTGAACTGGAAATGATAAATTTACTCGACAAAATTTCCTTTGTAAAGGATATAGCCCCTTGACACGGGTTAATTAATTTACCCTTGAATTTTGCATAATCGTTAAGATCCTCATTCATGTGTGGAATGACCATGAAGTCGTTAACTCGCCCTTTCTCAGATAACAAGTTCTCTGAGTAGAAACTGGGTAATAATAATCCAGGGTCGCCATAAATTTCTGGACAATTAATTCCTTTATTAATGAGATAATTCCGCGTCAATGGCCCTCGTACAGCCCTAACATCAAGGTTTTTAAATTTATGTAAGTCTGCAGAAACTTTGCCATTTATACCTGTGCCCCATATAGTATCCATATCCTTCGCAAAATGCATGACTGAACCAATTGCGAGCATTTTATTTTTTTTACTTAATTTATCTTCAATTTCTTTATCATATAGGTCAAGCATTCTTTGCACAATAATCTTTGAAAGATGATCCCCGGCATTATGCATTTTACCCCCAGCCGGTTCCCACCAATACAAACATTTTTTAATGTTACTATTTTTTGAACTTTTGAATAGCATAGACAAATATTTCCTGATAGGTTTTAGTGTTGAAGATTGAAATTAAAGCTTGTAATTTCAAATGCGCATTTTTTCTAGTGAGCGGTAATATCCACTCAAATACATATGCTAGCAACGTATAACTGATAAAGACTGATATCGCTGCACCAATTGCGCCAAGATATTTAATGAAGACAAAGTTTAATATTAGGCTTAGACCTAGACCAAAGACATTCCGATAAACAGCATATTTTTCTAGCTTAAATATGCTGTAGTACAGGCCACTAACATTCACTATTACTAAAATAGGCAATGCTGAGATTAGTATTTGAAAAATTGGAACAGAATCAACAAATTCCTTACCTAATAATAAAGGCAGTAATAATGGCGCGGTGAATAACAAAATAATGCATATTGGCAACGCTGCTAACATACTAATTTTATAAACTTCGAAAAGGTATTTTTCTTTATCTGATTGCACATTACGGCTAATATGTGGCAGTAACACATTCGCTAATATACTCGGTATACTCATCAACTGTTCTACTAATTTATATGCGCCTGCATAGATCCCAACACTCGCAGTACCTGCCAATGCCGACAACATGAGTTGGTCTGTACGCATATTTAATTGAACTGCCAATACTGAAACCCAAAAAAAGAATGACCTGTTAAGAATATATTTCCTTATTTTTATTCTGCTGCTTTTTTTCTTTAATGGGATATAATTAAATTTATTTTTCCTTGCTATAACAACGCAAATAAAATTTGTTAAAGCATAATTCAACACAAAGCTCAACATTAATAATATAACATCTGCTTTGATATAACATAAATAAATTCTTATTAGGGCTAATGTTAATGTTACTGTTACTCTGAGCTTCACCAGTAAATCATTTTTTAAGTTCGCTTCAAAATGATAAGAATATGCTTCCCATGGGGATACTATAAACACTATAGCTAAAAGCATATATTTTTTATCGATGCTAAACGAGTACAGTAATACAATAAAAAAAACAAAAAACAAAGCGGCAATAATAGATTTTACAAAAATTACTTCGCTAAAAATATTCTGCTCGCTTTTTACACTCTTCTGTGATGTATATACACGTCTTACCCCAAATTCAGTAACTACAGTCACTAATGCCAAATACACTTGAAATAATGCCAACTCACCGAATTTTTCAGCGCCTAAATATCTTATCACTACAATATTTGACGTCATCAGTATTATCGTGACTAAAAATTTTTCAATTATTAGCGCTGAAACATTATATGCTATTCCTTTCATATTAACTCACGGAGCTTATTAAATTATCAAGGCACACAAAATATTCATTGTGTGCCTTTTTTTTATTTAAGATTTTTCGTTATATTGATAACCATAATGACTGTAACCATAACCATAATAGTTACTAGCTTTTTTCATTGCTCCATTAAGTATGCAACCTTTTACTGTTACACCACTATTTTCAAATCTTTTAATACTAACTTCAATTTCTTTTGCGGTATTCTCTTCAAAGCGAGCTACAAGCAGAGTCGTTCCTGCATAATTACCTATTATTGCTGCATCAGTTACTGCCAAAATAGGTGGCGTATCAATTATAACAAGATCATAATTGGCGCTTGCCCATTTTATTAATGAATCAAACCTGTGATGCATTAATAATTCTGCTGGATTTGGTGGCACCATACCCCTTGCTATAAAATCGAAACCTGCATCAGGAAGTTTTCTAACTGATTCTGAAGGACTAACTTTCCCGACGAGTACATCAGATAAGCCATTTTCATTGCTGCTGTTGAAAAGCTTATGGACGTATCCTTTCCTCATATCAGTGTCAATGAATAATACAGATTTTCCAGTTTGAGCAATTATTGCAGCTAAGTTAGTACTAATAAATGTCTTACCTGCGTTAGGGCTAGCACCAGAAATCATCAATACATTGTTTCTTGCTTCCATCATAGCGAAGTGAAGACTAGTGCGTAAGCCACGCAGCGCTTCAATAGCTATGTCAGCCGGGTTCTCAAGGATCAAGAATACTTCACTACCATCAAGTTTATTTTGTTTAATACCCTTAACTCGTTTCTTAGATAAATATTCAGATACAGGAATTGTTGCATATACATTTATTCCTAACTCTTCAAGTTGTTCAGGCGATTCAATGCCTCTACGCAAGAATATCTGAATAAGTACCGCGCCTATAGATATTATTGCGCCAAGAATAAACCCAATTAAAACAGTAAGTACTTTCTTCGGCTTAACAGGAATAGGTTGAGTGACCGCTTCATCAATAATGCGAACGTTCCCTATTGCACTAGATTTAGCAATATTTAATTCTTGCTGCCTATTGAGAAGTTGCATATAGACTGCACGGCCAGACTCTACATCTCTGCTAAGTCTTAATACTTCCTGTTGTGTTGCAGGCATTGATGATATTTTTTTATTTAAACGCCCCTTTTCCTCTTGGAGTGTTTTCTGTTTCTCCATCAACGCTTTGTAAGTTGGATGCTCTTTAGTATATAATTGTGAAATCTCCGACTCTCTAAAAGTGAGTTCATTCAACTGGTTATCTACATTAACAATCTGATCTAATACTGATTTTGCTTCTAGAGATAGATCTACTGAATCTTTTTGTTTACGATATTCATTTAGCTTCCCTTCAGCTGAATCCAGATCCGTACGTACTTGTGGAAGCTGCTTATTTAGAAATTCTAAACTTTTCGCATCCTGCGCTGCTTGTCTGGCAATATTTTGTGCTAAATAATTATTACTAATATCATCCAAAATTTTCGCAATTAATTCCGAATCTTCCCCGGTCAGTGATAAATTTAACATTCCGGTATCTTTACCCTGATCTGAGACTGAAAATCTATCTTGTAGATCAGTAATTGCTTTCAGTTTCGTAAGATATCTGACTCTGAACGTTGTACCTGGTTCAGCATCAACCTTATCAACTTTTATTTTAATTTTGTTTTTTGAAAATAACTCACCAATAGTACCGGTAAATGATTCATTTTCGGTGTTTATTGTATAATGATTTTTATCTTTTACTACCAATTCTATCTCAGGAATATCAGAACCATCCTGTGGCAAATATAATGTTGAAATCGATATTTCACCTTCTTTATCTTTAATTAGCCTCGCAAAACCACGCCCTATTATTGGTAGATGCTTTTCATGTACTTGTATTTGTAAATTCAAGTCATCAACAGTTTTACCTAGTATCATTCTAGATTGTAAAAGCGCTATTTCTGGTGCTGATTGAGGCTGTGCATCTGGTAGCACCTGAGATAAACTATTTAAAATAGCATTCCCCTGCTTTTGTTCAACTTGAATTAATGCGTTTGCCTGATATACAGGTGTCGATAATACAGCATACAATATCGCAGCTAATGTAAATAAGGCTGTAATTGAAACTATTAATTTACGATGATCAATTAATTCACCTATCAATCGACCGATGTCGATTTCATCCGACTCAGATGTAACATTTTTATTAGAAATGGATGTCATGCTCAATATCCTGAATTACTCGGCCAAAGTCCGAGCCCATTTTTGGCCCGCCTGTTCAATGAGGTCATAAACTGAATTAAACGCTTCTTCGCTCTTGCGATAAGGGTCCGGAATCTCACGTTGACTCAACCAATGTCCAAATAACATTGTCTTGCCTCGTGCTTCTGGCGCGATTTTCCCTATGTATTCAACATGCGATTTATCCATCGCTAAAATCAGCGAGAAGTCTCTCGTCATATTTCGTGTGATTTGACGTGCTTGATGCCCATCCAGAGATATACCTTTCTGACTAGCAATCTTCATAGCATTTACATCAGCTTCATATCCTACTAATGCGCCTGTACCTGCTGACTCTATTCTTTTTGAAGGTAATAAACTTTTTAGATATCTTTCGCCTAACGGAGAGCGACAAATATTTCCTGTACAAACAACTAAAATTGATTCGAACATACATATCACCAAGTGCGAATAAATTTACCAGTTTCAGTTATATCATGTATGCCTGTAATAGTTGGTACAAGCTGAGATATCACACGATTCCACCGAACCAGAGGAGCTGTCGTCACATATACGATATCGTATGGTTGTAATCGGAATTCCGTACCTAGCACCATAGCTGAAGCATCCTGTGCATTTAACTGGTAGATATTAGCAATCTTACCTTGCGCATCCCCTACCAGTTGTCTAATGACAAAAATCCCGGTAGCATCACTAAACGCTTGTGACATCCCTTCCGCATTACCAATTGCTTCAGCCAAAGTCATGCCGCTCCGATCCATCTTCAATGTACTCTGTTTCCCCACCTCTCCCATTACAAATACTTTTAAATCATCATTACGTGGAACAAATAAAATATCACCTGGATATAATAAATGGTTTTGCGTTAAATCTCCTTTCTGCATCAATGCATATAAGGAAACTTTTGTATCCTTTCCATTATGTGTCAAAACAACATTCCGCCAGTCAGCATCAGGCGCCAATCCACCTGCGGCGTTTATAGCATCCATAATTGTTAACGGAATATTCGTAATCGGCTGTTTTCCTGAGTTAACTACTTCACCAGTTACATAAGCTTTTTGTGAACGAAATGCTGCTATACTCACATCAACTTGAGGGCTCTCAATATACGTTGTTAAGCGACTGGCTATATCCTGCCGAACTTGACTAAGTGTCTTACCGGCAACTTGTACTTTACCTATATACGGATAAAATATAGTACCATCCGAGTTAACCCAGTTACCTGTATCACTTGCACTACGATACTGACCTGCAGGAGTCGTTAGTTCTGGATGGTCCCAGACGGTAACCATCAATACATCACCTATACCGATGCGATACTCATAACTTTTAATAAGATTTTCAAGTTGTGGGTTAGGACGTGCCAATACTGCTTCTGGTCGAAGCTGGTCGATTAAGCCCGGTGTCATTGGGTATACATTGACCAGTTTGTCCAAATCGTAATCGCTGTCCGGCAGCTCGACCACGTTCTTGCGCAGGCTGTTTAATCCCTGACCTGGGATTATGGTACAACCCGTTAAAAACCCAATTGCCAATGCTAATGCCGAAAATCTAACAATTTTTTTCTTCATAATGTCACATCATCAGTAAATCAAAATTTGCCAATTCCTGAGCAGCTGTCATCGCCGTTGCTTCCCTACCGGCTTATGGAGAGATAAAAGCTGACTGCGTCCTGCAGCGCTACCACCATCTCTCTCCTGTTTTCCAGCATTCAGCCTTATAAACTAAACGGTATCTCTATCCCTGCACTGGCGCCAACGTCGTCCGTGTCACTATTATTAGCATTGGTGTACCACAGTGAGGTATTCAACCGGACCGACTGATACACATCCCCACTCCAACTAAGCTGCACACCTTTCAGGGTATCGGCATGTGGGAACGCTTTATTAATCGACTGATTTTCAGGGTTAACTTTGGCATAAACCAGTCGCGTACTCCAGCGCTGGTTATCCTCAGTAATAAGCTCAACTTTGCCTGCTAATAACTGGCCATCGCCCCCCATCGCATCACCCAATGGATAACCTTGCTGGTAATAACCATCGGTATACGTATGATGCCAGTAGCTATATCCGGTTCGATTCATATTTGTCCGTGTATCATGAGCTTCCAGATACCAATTTATCGCGTCCTTACCCCAACCGTGATGCCCTTCCACGCCGCCGAGGAACATATTGGCTGATGGTAGGTAACCAGACTCATCCTCGCCGATCATCTGCCCATAGAAGCTTACCGGCCAGCCCAGAGTCGGCTCAAGTTTGAACTTAAAGTCAAACCCGGCCAGCTGGTTACCTGGTTCGTTATCTGTCCCGGTATTATCTTTTCCGGTAAAACCATCCCAGAAGCTGCTAAAGGATTGCGGTCGCCCTTCCCCTCCCCACTGCATTATCCGCGATGCGCCTAATTCCAATGACTGGAACGGCGTAAAGGTGAAACGACCGCCGATAATTTTAGTGTGTGGGACAGCAGTGTACTGATTCATCTGGCTGGCAGATATCTGGTACTGCCATGGGCCCACCCAGCGCAACCACCAGGTCTCTGGTGCGGACTGCTCGGCTCTCTGCATTAAAAAGCCGGTCATCGGCCGCATGGCATCCCCACGGATCAGGCTGCCTTCATAGCCCGGCCCCCACCACTGCGGTACCTGGCCAAAGGAGAGCCACTGGTTCCAGAACTTCACTGCGCCATAGGCGCCGTTGGCGTTGAAGCGCGATCCGTTGCTGATCCGTTCCCCCCCTTCGACGTTACCCTGCAGGTGGACATCCCACCACTCGCCACTGTTATTAAATGCCAGGCCTAACGAATTATCTGCCGGCTGCGTCTGGCCAAACCCCTGCGGGGTACCCGGCTGGTCGGTGGAGGTGTAGCCGGTGACCCGGAAATCGGCTTTTAAAGCAGACAGACGCTGGTTGATACGAGCCAGAACCACTTGCTCAGAGGAATAAGAAGGTTTGGCCTTTTTTAGCGCCCGGGCGATCTCTTCCTGACTCAGCGGCCAGGTCGACAGGCTCAGATGGATGACCCCGCGATCGGAAAGCCAGGCAAGGTCGTTACGCAGATCGTTATCATTTACTACTAACCCGGCCGCGTAAGCCTGGGCTCCCAGTGAGGAAAGCAAACCCAGCGTCACGGCAATGCGCGCAATTTTTATCATTGTACAAGATCCATTTTCAGCCCCGCTGTCATATCTCAATGAGAATGACGGGAATAGCAAGATAGAAAGCGCTCGCGGCACCAGCTGACTTCACTGTGCAACACCGACGAGGCAAGTACAGTTACCCTAAGCTGCTTGTCATCTTTATAACATCCGCCCAGCTCACAATGTAGGCGAATTTTACCCTACAGGCTATCGATGAGATGGGAAAATTAATGTCCAGGTGATATCAGCAGCCGCTCCTGACCAACTTCTGAGGATATCCGTGGAAGATGGTTAGATATCTGATGAGGGTATTCATCCTGGCTGGGTCGATTTTTTATAGCCGTTGAACAGGAACTATTGTACAGCAGCAGGCGGCTTCAGAGACGCTACCGCCCCTGGCTTCACAGCTACCAGCGCACTGACTACCTGAACGACTTATTTTATCGACCTGCGGATGAATAATTGGTCAGGCCTTTATTTTTACGGCGTTAAGTCTACGGGATTTCGGTCACAATTGGGAGTCTTAGTGCCGAATATCTGCCAATTAATCCTATCCGCTGTTTTATTGGCGAAAAATAGGGGTTCGCCAATAAGATTATTTACTGCTCTCACCAATCGAACATCTACACGACATCACTGCGCCGACACATGCACAGCTAACCATCTGAAAAAAAGACATTTTTTCATGACAATTGTGTCATTCTAAAATCAGATGATGTCGTCATAGTCAACTACAATTTCTAATAGTTTCCAGTGTCTGGATATACATTAAATCTGCAAAAGGTACTTTCTTAACGCCTTTAAGAAACGTCTTATCACGGCTATATCCAGGCAAATATGCAATAGCAATGTAGTAGCACTTCATTATTTCATAAATATGAATTATCAATTGCCCGGCATATAGTAGATTATTTTCTTATTTGACTAATTTACCAGCGAAAACTTAATTTCCCCTGTAAAACAAATGGCATTTACCAGGCCTGCTTGTGCAGATCGTTTCGGGTAAAGGGTTTATCCAGCGGCCCAACCGCGGTGGCGATTTCCCCCAGCAGGGACTGGGTCGGCGCTTTATTGCCGCTATGCAACAGGATAAGCGGGACCATCAACAGGCACGCGACGCCGCCCCAGGAAATACTCACGCTTTCCGAATGGGTAGTACGTTTTTGCAGCGACAGGAACAAAGCGCTGCCAGCAGCACCCAGCAGCAGGCCAGCGATCACTTCCGAGACGGAATGCGCATGGATGACCAGCCGTGAATACCCCACCACTGCGGCTAAAACATAGCCTGTGGCAACCGCTGCTCTTTGCACACCCGCCGAAAAACGGGCGCTGAGCAGCCATAAGAAGATAGGCCAGAAGGCCGCGGAGAGCGCTGAGTGGCCGCTGAAGCCGGTATAATCCAGCTCGCGAATACCCAGTCCCCAGCCCATAAAGGCCAGTTTGGAGGCGCAGACGATGGCGCCGGTGATGCCGAACAGCAAACTCCACTGCCACGCCAGCAACCGCGACGTTTTACGCAGCATCAGGACAATAAACAGCGCCGCTGCGCTGGGCAGCAAAACGGTGCTATCGCCAAAAAATGAGATGAGTTGCCAGTTCATATACCTGTGATCCTTCGATGATGTCCACTGCCGTGCTCAGGGATTATCCATAATGTCTGTACCAGCTCGCATGCCAATTCATTTCACATTTTTATGCATGCAAGTGAGATGTTTAAAGCGGAAACATGATCGCAGTCAAGTTTTATTTTTGGCTGACGTTGATCGCTTTCCCTGCACTTTAGGAATTGTCGCACTAAGTGACTATTCATAAAGCATTATTGCCGCTACTCCGACCATTGCACCACAGAGGCCAGAGACAAACTACCAGAAGTCTCCGAAGCCATACGTTTCTTTACAATCGTTATAACATTCACGTTATGAATAAATTCTGCATAACGTTATGAGCGGCAGGACGGATGTTCAGAGCCTGCCGCTCGGTCTCAGGCTGGCGTTCAGGCCAGCAGCTTTTTGATGCTTTCGCGGAATTTGGCGCCCTCTTTCAGGTTACGCATTCCGTAGGTGACGAAGGCCTGCATATAGCCCATTTTCTTACCGCAGTCATAGCTTTCGCCAGTCATCAGCATCGCGTCGACGGACTGCTTCTTCGCCAGCTCGGCAATGGCGTCGGTCAGCTGGATGCGCCCCCAGGCGCCCGGCTCGGTGCGCTCCAGTTCGGCCCAGATATCTGCCGACAGCACGTAGCGGCCCACCGCCATCAGGTCGGAGTCCAGAGTCTGCGGTTCGTCCGGTTTTTCAATAAACTCGACGATACGTGCGACCTGCCCTTCCGCCACCATCGGCTCTTTGGTCTGGATCACGGAGTATTCGGAGAGATCCCCCGGCATGCGTTTCGCCAGCACCTGGCTGCGGCCGGTCTCGTTAAAGCGGGCGACCATGGCGGCGAGGTTATAGCGCAGCGGGTCAGCGGTGCCGCCATCGAGAATGATATCCGGCAGCACCACCACAAACGGGTTATCCCCGACGACCGGGCGGGCGCAGAGGATGGAGTGGCCCAGACCCAGCGGCTGCGCCTGGCGCACGTTCATGATGGTTACGCCCGGCGGGCAAATGGCCTGGACTTCCGCCAACAGCTGGCGCTTCACGCGTTGCTCAAGCAGGGCTTCCAGCTCGTAGGAGGTATCAAAGTGGTTTTCCACCGCGTTCTTCGAGGAGTGCGTCACCAGAACAATCTCTTTGATCCCGGCGGCGACGATTTCGTCAACAATGTACTGAATCATTGGCTTATCAACGATCGGCAGCATCTCCTTTGGGATTGCCTTGGTGGCCGGCAGCATATGCATGCCTAGTCCTGCGACCGGAATAACCGCTTTCAAATTCGCCATATTCATCTTCACCTGTTTGGTTGCAAAACACGCGGTTTTGCAAAATTGTACATGTCACAAATCCATTGAAACTGATAATACACGGATACTGCCCGGGCATCTGCCCGCCAAATTCTTAAATTCACTGTCACGTAAAAGAATACACATAACTCCCTTTTACCAACAGTTAGAAGTGAGAATAATCTTATTCACGATCAGGTTATTCAGCGGTGCGTTTCTCTGCGCCGTGCAATGTGGCCGAGATCCCCGTCCACAGGGCGCGCCAGCACGCCAGGGCTGCCGTGCCGCACCTATGCCCGCAAAGAATAGGTATAGATAATAAATTTATCCAGGTAATATATTTCAGCATTTACCGCTGGACATGTCGCTATACAAGCCATAATCGGCTGAATAAAACCAGGAGCCGCCCTATTCTGCGCCCCCTTTATGAGCTGAATTATGCCGATTTTGCGAGGAATTTCGCTCTTCCCCCATGGCGTGGGCATCACCTCTCGCTGCGATGAGCGGTGGCACAGCGCCGCTTTTGCGCCCTGGCGGAAACCCAGCGGCAGACGTTCTGATATTGGCCCGCTTATTCCAGACAACCGCCATAGTGTTATTTTTTCACTGTTCTTTACCGGAACATAATTCTTATCGGTTCGCTTAATCTGCTGGAAATATATCCACCTGTGGCAGGGCGCTATCCGCGTCGTTATTGCATTTTATACCCATCTTATCCATGATCGGGGTAACACATACCGCAGTCGTACAGGTTTTAATACATATGGAATGGATTGCCGATCCGTCAATCTGGGCAGGTCTCGTCACGCTGGTCGTTATCGAACTGGTGTTAGGTATCGATAACCTGGTCTTTATCGCTATCCTCGCTGAGAAGCTCCCGCCCGCCCAGCGCGACCGCGCGCGGATCACTGGCCTGATGCTGGCGATGGTGATGCGTCTCCTGCTGCTGGCCTCTATCTCCTGGCTCGTCACCCTGACCAAACCGCTGATTGTTTTTCACGACTTCAGCTTCAGCGCACGCGATTTAATTATGCTGTTCGGCGGCTTGTTCCTGCTGTTTAAAGCAACCGTCGAGCTTAATGAGCGGCTGGAGGGAAAAGACAGCGATAATCCCACCCAGCGCAGAGGGGCCAAATTCTGGGCCGTGGTGGCGCAGATCGTGGTGCTCGACGCCATCTTTTCGCTCGACTCGGTGATCACTGCGGTCGGCATGGTCGACCACCTGGCGGTGATGATGGCCGCCGTGATCATCGCTATCAGCCTGATGCTGATGGCCAGCAAGGCGCTGACGCGCTTCGTTAACAGCCACCCGACCATCGTGATCCTCTGTCTGAGCTTCCTGCTGATGATCGGCTTCAGCCTGATTGCTGAAGGCTTCAGCTTTATTATTCCGAAAGGCTATTTATATGCGGCAATTGGCTTCTCGGTGATGATTGAAGCCCTTAACCAGCTGGCGCTGTTTAACCGCCGTCGCTTTCTCTCCGCCAATATGACGCTGCGTCAGCGCACTACCGAGGCGGTAATGAATCTTTTGAGCGGGCAGAAAGAAAAAGCTGAACTGGATGCTGACACGGCGTCGCTGGTCGCCGATCAGGACCATCATCCGCTGTTTAATCCGCAGGAACGGCTGATGATTGAGCGGGTGCTGAACCTGAATCAGCGCAGCGTCAGCAGTATTATGACCTCCCGCCATGATATCGAGCGCATCGACCTCAGCGCGCCGGAGGAAGAGATCCGCAGCCTGGTGGAAAAAAATCAGCACACCCGCCTGGTGGTCACCGGCGGAAAGGATAATGAAGACCTGCTGGGGGTGGTGCATGTTATCGACCTGCTCCAGCAGTCCCTGCGCCAGGAGCCGCTGGATCTGCAGGCGCTGGTGCGCCAGCCGCTGGTCTTTCCGGAAGGGTTACCGCTCCTCTCCGCCCTTGAGCAGTTTCGTCAGGCCCGCACCCATTTTGCCTTTGTGGTGGATGAGTTTGGCTCCGTCGAGGGGATTGTGACCCTGAGCGACGTGATGGAGACCATTGCCGGCAATCTGCCCAACGAGGTGGAGGAGATCGACGCCCGGCACGATATTCAGCACCATCCGGACGGTTCGTGGACGGTTAACGGCCATATGCCGCTGGAGGATCTGGTGCAGTATGTTCCGCTACCGCTGGATGATAAACGTGAGTACCACACTGTTGCCGGTCTGCTGATGGAGTATCTGCAGCATGTGCCGCAGGTGGGAGAAACCATTGAGATTGACGGTTATACCCTGCGCACGCTGCAGGTCGACAGCCATCGGGTGCAGAAGGTGCAGATCGTTCCGCCGGCAAAGCAGGATGAGCTGGATTATGAGGTGTAATCGTCAGGCATAAAACGGCCCGGGGTATCCCGGGCGGTGGGACGGCTAATCAAAGCCATTCCTGATGGCGCTTCGCTTATCAGGCCTACTGGATGGCGACACAAACCGGGGGATGCCCCCCCGCCGCACAACCCAGGCGGGGTCAGACGTAGCCGCCGCCCGGCACCCACGTGACATCACACCTGGACGACATGCTCACATGACAGGGAATTGATGCTCTACAGCCGCCATACTGCCTGATGGCGCTTCGCTTATCAGGCCTACGGGATGGCGACACAAACCGGGGGATTCCCCCTGCCGCACAACCCAGGCGGGGTCAGGCGTAGCCGCCGCCCGGCACCCACGTGACATCACACCTGGACGACATTCTCAGATCACGGGGAATTGATGCTCTACCGCCGCCACACTGCCTGATGGCGCTTCGCTTATCAGGTCTACGGGATAGCGACACAAACCGGGGGATTCCCCCTGCCGCACAACCCAGCCTAGGTCAGGCGTAGCCACCACCCGGCATCAATGTGACATCACACCTGGACGACATGCTCACATCACAGGGAATTGATACTCTACAGCCGCCATACTGCCTGATGGCGCTTCGCTTATCAGGCCTACGAGATGGCGACGCAAACCGGGGAATTACCTCTGCCGCACAACCCAGGCGGGGTCAGGCGTAGTCGCCGCCCGGCATCAACGTGACATCATACTTTGACGACATGCTCACAGCCCGGAAGTCCCGGGCTGCTGATCTGGACGATTAAAGCTTATCGAGCAGCTTTTTGGCGTCTTTGCTCTCTTTGCTGCCTTTATTACGTTCGACCCAGTCGTTGAGGCGCTGCTTCGCTTCATCCTGCAGCTGTTTACGCAGGATCTGGTCCACCTGCAGGCTGTAGCTCAGCGACTGCCAGTCGCCGTAGATGCGCAGCGGGATGGCGGTCTGCTTCAGGCGGTCGATAAGCTTGCCCTCACCTTTCCAGCCGCCGAGCACGCGCACGTTAAAGCGCATATCGCAGTTCTCTTTCTGCAGATCGAGCTGTCCTTCGCCGGTCATTGCCATCACGTCGGACTGCCCCTGCACGCGGTTCAGCGTCACCAGCCCGTTATCCAGCGTCAGCTGGCTGCTCACGGCATCCAGCCGGGTGGCGTTGTCATAGTTTTCCTGCGCCCGCACGTTGGTGCTGCGCTCCACGGCCTGCTGCACCAGCTGCTGGAAGTTAAGTCCTTCGGTACGGGTATCCGTCATCTGGATCTGTGCCTGGCCCTGCCAGCGACGGCGGAAATCATCCGCGTCAATGCGCGCTCCGGAAAACTCGCCGGTCAGCGACAGCTTGCCGGTCAGGCTTAAGGAATAGTTGAAGGCTTTGATCAGCGAACCGATCTCCACGTTCTGCAGCGCCGGCTGGAACGTCGCCTGCGGCGTGTCGCCGCGGGCATCAAGGGTGCCGGGGAGGGAAAGCTGGCCGCCGTCGAGGTTGCCCTGCATTTTGCTGACCGTCAGCAGCCCCTGCTTATTGCTGATCTCGCTCTGCACCTGGGTGAAGTTCAGGCCGCGCCACTGCAGCTGGTCGGCGCTCAGGGCCATCCGGCCGGTAAAGCCGCGCAGGCTCTGGTAATCTTCGCGCTCATCGCTGTCGGCGATCACCGGACGCAGCGGGCGCGTCTGGCTCTGGCCCTGCTGGCTGGCGCTGCTGTCGGTCGCCGGCGAAGAGGACGCCAGCAGACTGTCGAGATTCAGGGTGGTGGCGTGCAGATCCAATGACCAGTCCGGGCGCTCTCCCAGCACCACGCTGCCGTTGCCGGTGAGGGTGCTGCCGCTGGCCATCAGGTTCAGATTATCAAAGCGCAGGGTCTTGCTATCTTCCTGCCAGCTGGCCTGCAGGCTCCCCTGACCATTGATGCCGTCGGGGGGCAGCTCGGCACCGCGCAGCTGCCAGCTGAGCTGGCTAAAGTCGGCTTTTAACGAATGCGGATAGTCGCCGCCCTGCACGGTGGCGGAGAAGTTCAGCGCCAGGTCGCGCTGGTCGCGGTTGACGCGGCCGGAGAAATCGACGGTGGCCCGGTGGTTCTCATCCTGCTCCATCTGCAGGCGGATATCGCGCACCGTCACCTGCTCGCCGTTTTCATGCTGGAAGAAGAGCACGCTGTCGGCCACCTGCAGCTGGCGCACATCGTAGGACCATCCGCGGTCCTCCGGGGCCAGCGGCAGGGTGTTGTCATGCGGCACCACCGGCGCGGCGCTGTCGCGAACCGCCTCGGTTTTCGGGGTCAGCTGGATCACCGCCCCCTTGAGCATCACCTGCTTCACCTGCAGCTGGTGCGAAAGCAGCGGCAGCAGCGCCACGTCGAGGCGCATGTTGTCGGCGCGGATCACCGGCTCTTCAGCGCCTCTGGCGGTCAGCGTCATGCGCCCGCTGAGAATGCTGAGCTGCGGCCAGACGTGCCAGCGCAGCGGGCCATCGAGTTCAAGCTGATAACCGCTGCGCTCTGCCACCTCATGCACCATATAGGCGCGAAAATCGTTGGGATTGACCAGCAATACCAACGAGGTAAGCCCGGCGACAATGACCGCCAGCAGGATCATCAGCGTTGTCAGTATTCGTCTCATGGCATCCTCAGCAACACCCCGTTGACGTTATCAATCCTTGTCGATTCGGCTCGCCACCGCGCCCTGCTGGTCGCGATATTTGGCGTCTTCACGGCGGTTATACGGTCGGGCCGCCGGGCCCGATAATGGTTCAAAGCTCAGCGCGCCGATGGGCATCCCCGGGCGTAGCGCCAGCGGCAGCTTGCCGGAGTTGTAGAATTCCAGCACGATGCAGCCGGACCAGCCCGGGTCGATGCGGTGCGCGGTCACGTGCACCATCAGCCCCAGGCGCGCCAGCGAGGAGCGCCCGTCAAGCCAGCCCACCAGGTCGGCAGGCAGGGTGACCGACTCATAGGTCACCGCCAGCGCCAGTTCGCCCGGATGCAGGAAAAAGGCCTCCCCTTCCGGCAGAACGATCTCTTCGCTCATCACGCGGTCCAGCGCGGCGCTCACCTCCGCCTTCGGGCCGCTTAAATCGATAAACGGCGCGGTGTGGCCGCGGAAGGTGCGGAATTTATTACCCAGCCGTACATCAACCGTCGCGCCATTAATACGCTCAACGGGCGGGCGCGGATTGATGGCCAGTCGCCCTTCATCCAACCAGGCTTCGATATCTCGGTCACACAGACGCATGGGCTTTCTCCTTATAAGGCTGCTTCCCGCACGCTTCGCGGCGGAGAGGGCAACAGGGCTACTCTTTGCACGTTACACAATTCGGCCAGGTTATTCAAAGAACTGACTGATTTTGGCCTTCAGAATATCAATCGCGATGCGGTTTTTGCCGCCGCGCGGCACGATGATGTCGGCATACTGCTTCGACGGCTCAATAAACTGCAGGAACATCGGGCGTACGGTCTTCTGATACTGGGCCATCACCGAGTCCATGGAGCGGCCGCGCTCGTTAACGTCGCGCTTAATGCGGCGCATCAGGCAAATATCGAGCGGGGTGTCGACGAAAATAGAGAAGTTGAGCTCGTTACGCAGGCGCGCATCGGTCAGCAGCAGGATACCTTCAAGAATAATTACCTTCTTCGGCTCGACGTGAATGGTGTTCGGCGTGCGGGTATGCTCGACGTAGCTGTAGACCGGCAGTTCAATCGGCTGGCCGCTTTTCAGCATCTGCAGGTGCTGGAACAACAGACTGTGGTCCATTGAGCTCGGGTGGTCATAGTTAGTTTTGACGCGCTCTTCCATCGACAGATGACTTTGATCTTTGTAATAGCTGTCTTCCGGAATGACGCCAATATGTTCGTCGCCAACTTGTTCACGCAATTCGCGATAGAGAGTACTGGCAATAAGACTTTTGCCAGAAGCCGATGCGCCGGCGATGCCTACAATGACGCACTGATGGGACATATCAGTCATAAATTTTTGCGACCTGATTAACCTGGATAGAGATGGAGGGTGGCGGCGGACCGCCAAACGCGGCAATTATAGGGATTTCAGCGCCCCGATACCAGTGGTATGCGCCCCGGACGGCTATTCCGCCGCCGGCGCCCAGTCATCGGTATACCAGATATGCAACAGCGCATAAGATCGCATCGGCTGCCAGCGGCGAGCATAGCGGGCGATGGCGGCCGGGGTCATTCCCGGAAAGCGCTGTTTAATCAGGTAGTCGTCCGGCAAAAAGATATCCTTCGCCTGCCAGCCGCGCAGGGCAAAATAACTGGCCGTCCAGCGGCCAATCCCGGGCAAAGCCTGCAATTGACGCAGCCCGGCGTCGATATCCGTCGGCGCGGTCAGGGGCAGCTCGCCGCTGAGCGCCGCCCGGGCAAGGTGGATCAGCGCCTCCGCGCGGCGAAGCGGCATCCCCAGCGCCTTCAGCGCCTGCGGATCGGCCCGGGAAAGCGCCTCCGGCGTTGGGAATAAAACATAGCCGGGGGCATCCGCCAGCGGTTCGCCCCAGCCGGCCGCCACTTTGGCGGTGAGCCGGGCGGCCATCGCCACGCTCACCAGCTGGCCGAGCACCGCGCGCACCGCCTGTTCGAAAGCGTCCAGCGCCCCTGGCAGGCGCAGCCCCGGCCGCGCCTGCGCCAGGTCGCCCAGCGTGCGAGCGACCTTCTGCGGGTCGCAGGCCAGATCAAACAGCTGGCCAACTCGCGCATAGCAGAGTTCCGCCACCGGCTGCAGCCCCGGGGAGAGCGTCACCCGCAGGCCCTGCGCCTCCTCGTCCGGCGCCAGATGAATCAGCCCGCCGTGGCCTGCTACGCGAAAGCTGCGGCTGTAGCCTCCGTCATGAAAACGCTCGACGCCGGCGACTGCGCGCGCCTGCAGAAAACCAACCATCCACCCCCAGTCGTAGGGCGGGGTCCAGGGTAACAGCACCATAAGCTCTCCTTTATATAGCGTTTCAATGATAGTCGCCCTTCACCGTCAGCGCCTTGCTTTTAAATTCCGGTTGTCGACATGACGGCGATCCGCTAAAGTCGCCCCCCTTCTTCACCGGCATGGGGATTTTGCAGACGATGTTTATTGGTTTTGACTACGGCACCGCCAACTGTTCGGTGGCCGTGATGCGGGAAAACAAGCCCCAGCTGTTGACGCTGGAAAACGGCAGCGCGCTGCTGCCCTCCATGCTCTGCGCGCCGACGCGCGAAGCGGTCAGCGAGTGGCTCTATCGCCATCACGAGGTGCCGACCCACAGCGACGAAAACCAGGCGCTGCTGCGCCGGGCCATCGCCGCCAACCGCGACGAAGACATCGAGGTGCTGCGCAACAGCGTGCAGTTCGGCCTCGCCTCCCTGCATCAGTATGTTGAAGATCCGGAAGAGGTCTACTTCGTCAAATCGCCAAAGTCCTTCCTCGGCGCCAGCGGCCTCAAGCCACAGCAGGTGGCCCTGTTTGAAGACCTGGTCTGCGCCATGATGTTGCACATCAAGCTGCAGGCGGAAAGCCAGCTGCCCGAGCAGATCGACCAGGCGGTGATAGGCCGGCCGATCAACTTCCAGGGCCTCGGCGGCGACGAAGCCAACGCCCAGGCGCAGGGGATCCTTGAGCGGGCCGCCCTCCGCGCCGGTTTCCGCGATGTGGTCTTCCAGTTTGAACCGGTGGCCGCCGGGCTGGATTTCGAAGCCACCCTCAGTGAAGAGAAGCGGGTGCTGGTCGTCGATATCGGCGGCGGGACCACCGACTGCTCCCTGCTGCTGATGGGCCCGCAGTGGCGGGAGCGCGCCGACCGCCAGCAGAGCCTGCTCGGCCACAGCGGCTGCCGCATCGGCGGTAACGACCTCGATATTGCCCTGGCCTTCAAATGCCTGATGCCCCTGCTCGGCATGGGCGGCGAAACGGAGAAAGGCACCGCGCTGCCGATCCTTCCGTGGTGGAACGCGGTGGCGATCAACGACGTCCCGGCGCAAAGCGACTTCTACAGCACCGCCAACGGCCGGCTGCTTAACGACCTGCTGCGCAGCGCCCGGGATGCCGATAAAGTGGCCCTGCTGCTGAAGGTCTGGCGTCAGCGCCTGAGCTATCGTCTGGTGCGCAGCGCCGAAGAGAGCAAAATCGCCCTCTCCAGCGCGGACAGCGTCGAGACCGCGCTGCCGTTTATTCAGGACGAGCTGGCCACCGCCATCGCCCGGCAGGGGCTGGAAGCGGCGCTGGATCAGCCGCTGAGCCGCATTATGGAACAGGTGCAGCTTGCCCTCGACAGCAGCCAGACCACCCCGGACGTGATCTATCTGACCGGCGGTAGCGCCCGCTCACCGCTGATCAAAAAGGCGCTGGCGGCCAAGCTCCCGGGTATTCCGCTGGCCGGTGGGGATGATTTTGGCTCAGTAACCGCCGGGCTGGCCCGCTGGGCGCAGGTGGTTTTCCGCTAGCCCTTGCCCGGCGCTGCCGCGCAGCAGGTCTGTCCTGATCGCGGCGTTGCAGATTACGCTGGAATATTCCTGGTCTCCCACGCAAAATGGCCTGTTCGTCCGGACAGGCCTGTCCACTTTCCTCCGCTTCCGGGGGCGTATTATCCATACCGTAGCCAGTCGTCTGCGGTCAGTAATCTTTGCATGCCGCAAGGGGGCGTGATTGAAAAGGGTGTCTGCGATCTTCGCAGCGGTCCGGCGTTGCCGGCCGCGGTTCCTGGCAGGCTGGCTGGTCAGCTGCGGATTGCTCTTGCTGCTGATCGCCCCGCAGGCGCAGTCGGCGCCCCGACAACTGGGAACAGATATCCCCGTCGAGTGGTACGCGGACGACAGCGGCCAGATGACTATCGATCGCTTTGCCGACCTGCCCGTGGACCAGCTCGCCACCACCCGGCAAATCCCCTCCTTCGGCTATTCACGCAAAACCCTGTGGCTGCGCAGCGAGCTGCCGGGTGATTGGTTTGCCGGCGAGTCGCGCTGGCTGCAGATTGGTCCCTCTTTCGTCGACCACCTGACTCTCTATTACCGGCCACTGGGCAGCGACGCGCCGTGGACCGCGCGGACCTTTGGCGACCGTGACCTGGCCCGGGAGAGCGATCTCCACTATCGGGAAAGCGTGCTGATCCTCCCTCCGCCGCCCACCGCCGCCGGCTATGAGATGGTCTTTCGCCTGCAAAGCACCAGCACCCTGATCCTGCTGGCCTCCCTCTCTTCTCCGCAGGCCTATCTGCAGCGGGCCACCGCCGACACCGCCTTCTGGAGCTTCTATTTTGGCCTGGCGGCGGTCGCCAGCGGCGTGGCGCTGTGGCTGGCCCTGGCCCTGCGCCGGCGTCTGCTGTGGGGCATCTGCTTCTTCTCGCTCAATTATCCGCTGGTAGCCGCCCTGCACGGCTTCCCGGAGTGGTTTTTCGGCCGCGCCGCGCTGCCCTTCCAGGACTTTATGATCAGCAGCCTCTCCCTGTTCAGCTATGCCACCGCCCTGTGGCTGCACAGCGAGATATTTGATTTGAAGAAAAATATGCCGCGGCTTTACCGGCTGCTGATCGCCGCCGTGGCGCTCAACCTGCTGCTGCAGGTCAGCATTCCGCTGGGGTTTTACGGCCTCGCCATGCAGATTGAAGGGGTGATCTTTATCATTATCACTCCGGTGCTGCTGTTCACCTCCTGGTGGCTGTGGCGCAAAAAAGCTATCGACCGCAACACCCTCCTGCTGGGGCTCCTGCCGCCGTTCTATGTCGCCGCCGCGGTGCTGGTGCAGCTGTCGATCCACGGTATTATCCCGTTTCATATGGCGATCTATTCCCTCTGGCAGTATGCGCTGATCGTCCACATCATTACGGTGCTGATCATTGCCATCCTGCGGGTACGCGCTGAAAACCGTCAGCTGGAGCAGAAGCAGCGCCTGGCGCGCGAGCTGCAGATCGAGCGCGAGGCCAGCTTCCACCAGCGGCAGTTTATGGGCATGGTGGCGCATGAATTCCGCACCCCGCTGGCGGTGATCCAGGCCGCGCTGGAGAATCTCCGCCTCTCGGCGGCGTCGGCCAGCCAGGAGGCGCGCTTCGATCGCATCGGCCGCGCCACCACCCGTCTGGTACAGCTCACCGATAACTGCCTCGCCGACGCGCGCCTCGCCTCCCACGATCTGCACGTCGACCGCCAGCAGACCGCCCTGCTGGCGGTGATCAACATGGCCGCCTCGGTGGTGGCCATCTCCCATGATCACTACCTGAACATCCACCATCACGGCGCGGTGGAAAGCCCCCAGCTGCAGGCCGATGCCGGCCTGCTGTGCATCGCCATCGCTAACCTGCTGGATAACGCGGTCAAGTATTCTCCGCCGGGAGAAATCACCATCGATATTCACGCTGATGCCGGGCAAACAGAGCTGCGCATTCGCGACTACGGTCCTGGCCTCCCCGCCGGGCAGGCGGAACTGATCTTTGAGCGCTATCGGCGCGGAGAACATACATCGCCAGTGCCGGGCGGCACCGGTCTAGGACTGTATGTTGCGCGCCAGATCGTGCAGGCTCATGATGGCAAACTGTGGCTGGCCGAGCATGGCCCGGACGGCTGCACCTTTATTCTCACCCTCCCCACGGTTGCTTAAGAGGAGAACGACGCATGGCTTTACGGCTGGCGATAATTGAAGATAACCCCGATCTGCTGGATGAACTGCTGGCCTGGCTGGGCTATCGCGGCTTCGAGGTCTGGGGGACGTGCAGCGCCGAAGCCTTCTGGCGGCAGCTGCACAGCCATCCGGTGGACATCGTGCTGATAGATATCGGTCTGCCCGGCGAGGATGGCTTCAGCGTGCTGAGCTACCTGCATGAGCTGGGCCACTACGGTCTGGTGGTGGTCAGCGCCCGCGGCCAGCAGCAGGATAAACTGCAGGCGCTGAGCCTCGGGGCGGATGCTTACCTGATCAAGCCGGTTAACTTCGCCCACCTCGCGGAGACCCTGACCGCCCTCGGCGCCCGCCTGCAGCAGGATCGCCCGGCGGCCTCCCCGCCGCCGGAGACGGCCAGCGCCGTCTCTTCCCCCGCCACCGGACTGTGGCGTCTGCACGAAGATAAACTGATCTCACCCGACGCCCGGACGCTGGAGTTAACCCAGCAGGAATATCGCCTGGTGGAGCTCTTAATGCGCAATCGCAACGAAGTGTGCAGCAAGCTGGATCTCCATGCCTGCCTGTTCGCCCATGAAAGCGAGCCTGACCTGCACCGCATCGACGTGGTGGTTAGCCGCCTGCGCCACAAGGCTCGCCAGCAGGGGATCCACCTGCCCGTACGCGCCATCTTTGGTAAGGGGCTGGCCTTTATCTCCTGAAGGACGGGGCATGTCGGCGGCCGTGCTGGATATGAATGACTCGCAAGTGTTAATTTTTCTCATTTTCTGAGAGAAATGAGAGGAATGAGACTGACGATGACCTTAAGAACTTTCTTATAGTGCTACCACATAAGGATGATGACGTATGATTTTCAGCGGACAGAAAAACATATAACAAAACGTATTAGCCGTTCGCGGCAAATTATGACACCATGCAACACAACCAAGGTAAAAACGATGGCCATGCAAACGTGGTTAGTTTTATTGCTATGCATTTTTTTCTTCAGCATCTCTGTATACAGTTTTATTTCCTATCTGAAAGACAGGAAACGGGTAAAATTTACCTTTAACGATAAGCGCTCGACGCGTCGTAAATAATTCACTTTAGAATAATAAAAACTTATTGCAGGTACTTTAATACAGTCAACACACCGCATACGCCCGGAGGATGTGTCACAGCATGGCGTTATGTTTTTGCGTAAGGAAATAACGCCATGAGAAACATTAATGTCACCATCAATACCCGTAACACCTTTGTCCGTGAATCGCTGGTCGCCATGGTCAATGACCTCACCCGGGGCGATCAGCGGGCGCGCTTTTCCTGGCGGAATAATGACCTGTCAGGGGAAGACATCATCATTTGCGAAGTGATCCCCGGCGAAATCTACCTGTGCAATACGCTGATTAAAAACAGGAAAAAAGGCAGTTCGCTGATTATCCTCCACAGCTACGACCAGCTGCCGGAAGAGGATTTCATGATTAACTGCCTGAAAGGGGTCATTTTTGTCTCGCTCAAGACGGCCAGTATTCCGCAACTGCTGACGATCATTAAAAGCGAGCTCCAGCATTGTATGGCGCCTTCGGCCACCGACGACGCAGGCCGGGAACTCAGCTGCGCCAGCTGCCCGCATCGCGTGCTGTCGCGCTCCCAGACCGCCGTGGTGCACGGTATTCTCGAAGGTCTCGATATGAGTAAAATCGCCGCCCTGCAGCGCGTCAGCCCCCGCACCGCCGCTTATCATAAGAATAAGATAATGGAAAAATACAGCCTGAATAATAACCACGACTTTTTCCAGTTTATGAATCTGTTACGTGAGCGCTGGTAGGCAAATAGCGTGCAGAAGAAAATAAGATTTTCACCTGGCTATATTGTCGGAAATCTGAAAATAGCCGCTGAATGCTAAAAAAGCGCCAGCGCTGCCAGACATAACGTTAAACTCTGACGCTTCCTCGGTATAAAGACGTTACCGCGCGCCTTTATATAAGAAAAAAGACTATTTACGAGGAAAACTGATACTTCGTCACATTGCCCCTGACGTGCCTGTCAGGGGTCTTTTTTTCCATGTGGAATGGCGCCCTCTGCGCGAGGGCGCGGCAGGATCAGGCTTCCACTTTCTCCGCTTCCCAGTCCGGCTGCGCTTCCTCGTCGGTGAGCAGACCTTCATTTTTCGACAGCATGGCGGTGGCGATGCCGTTGCCCAGCACGTTGATGGCGGAGCGCCCCATATCGAGGAAGTGGTCGATGCCCATCAGCAGCAGGATCCCGGCAACTGGGATATGGAAGCTGGGAATGGTGGCCGCCAGCACCACCAGCGCCGAGCGCGGCACCCCGGCGATGCCTTTTGAGGCCAGCATCAGGGTCAGCATCATGACCGTCATCTCGCTGAAGCTCAGCGATACGTTATAGGCCTGCGCGATAAACATCGCGGCGAAGGAGCAGTAAACCATCGAGCCGACGAGGTTGAATGAGTAACCAATCGGCAGGACGAACGAGACGATATTGCGCGAACAGCCAAACTTCACCAGCCGCTCGAGGGTCTTCGGATAGGCCGCTTCCGAGCTGCTGGTGGTAAAAGCCACCAGCACCGGATCTTTCAGCATGTTCAGCAGGCGGAAGACCTCTTTCTTGAGCACCATATAGCCGACGGCAATCAGCACCGCGCTGGTCAGCAGCACCGCCAGGTAATAACCGCCAATGAACGAAGCGTAGTTGAGCAAAATTCCCAGCCCCTGCGAGGCAATCACCGACGAGATGGCGGCGAAGATGGCCAGCGGCGCAACGTACATCACATAGCCCGTCACCTTCAGCATAATGTGCGACACCACGTTAAGGGCCGCCACCAGCGGCGCATTAAACTTCTCCCCCAGCGACGCGCCGGCGATGCCAAAGAACATCGAGAACACCACGATCTGCAGGATCTCGTTGTTGGCCATCGCCTCGGTGATGCTGGTGGGAATGGTATGCGACAGGAACCCTTTCAGGGTCATGCCGCTGACCGCCAGGCCGGTATCCACCGCCTCTTTCGGTACCGTCAGGTTTAGCCCGGCGCCCGGGTGCTGGAAGGTTACGATCACCAGCCCGACGAGAATGGACAATACCGAAGAGGTGATAAACCACACCATCGCCTTACCGCCCACCCGGCCAATGGTCGCCGTCTCGCCGAGGCGCATAATACCGACCGTCAGGGTGCTGAACACCAACGGCGCGATGACCATTTTGATCAACCGCAGAAACAGATCGGTCAGCAGCGTGATGTTGTCTGCCCATGCGGAGATGGTGGTCGGCGTCGCGTAGGCATGGATAGCCGCGCCGGAGAGGATCCCCATCAGCATAAAAATGACGATGAAGAGCGTGAGTTTGTTTGCGTTTGCCACAGCAATGACCCCTGATTATTCAACACGTTGATTTTTAAGTGCATATTTTATTATTATGGAAATGCACTGATTTATTCACCGCATAAATCTAATTAAAGCCCTTGCGGATACAACTATTTTTTACTTTTTTAAACTAAAAGTTGATATCACCCCGGAAATCGGCGGCGAGACCGCCCGCCATCGCCGCCGTTATCCAGACATTTCTCAACCTTCTTTTCATAATTCCTCCATTTTTACGGCCCCTTCCCTCACTAAACTAGTATCATTCAGCGAAACGCTTCAGGATGAGACCGTAAACTAATGAAAGGCAGTAACATACGTCGTTGGGGCGCCGCGCTGGCGGTAGTGATTATCGCCGGGACCGCCTACTGGTTCTGGCACGATCGTGGAACGAGCGGCAGCGGGACGCCCGCCGCCGGACAGGGTCCGCAGGGGCCGGGCGGCGCGCGCCATGGTCGCTTTGGCGGCGCGCTGGCGCCGGTGCAAGCCGCCACCGCGACCGAACAAGCGGTGCCGCGCTATCTTACCGGGCTGGGTACCGTGACGGCGGCCAATACCGTCACCGTCCGCAGCCGGGTCGACGGCCAGCTGCTGAGCCTTCACTTCCAGGAGGGGCAGCAGGTCAAAGCCGGCGATCTGCTGGCGCAGATCGACCCCAGCCAGTTTAAGGTGGCCCTCGCCCAGGCGCAGGGTCAGCTGGCGAAAGATAACGCCACCCTGGCCAACGCCCGCCGCGATCTGGCCCGTTACCAGCAGCTGGTGAAAACCAACCTCGTCTCCCGCCAGGAGCTCGACACCCAGCAGTCGCTGGTGGTGGAATCCGCCGGCACCGTGAAGGCCGATGAAGCGGCCGTCGCCAGCGCCCAGCTGCAGCTCGACTGGACGCGCATCACCGCGCCGATTGACGGCCGCGTCGGCTTAAAGCAGGTGGATATCGGCAACCAGATTTCCAGCGGGGATACCACCGGGATTGTGGTTCTCACCCAGACGCACCCGATCGACGTGGTCTTTACCCTGCCGGAAAGCACCATCGCCACGGTGGTGCAGGCGCAGAAAGCGGGCAAAGCGCTCAGCGTCGAAGCCTGGGACCGCACCAATAAGCAGAAAATCAGCGTCGGGGAGCTGCTGAGCCTCGACAACCAGATCGATGCGACCACCGGGACCATCAAGCTGAAGGCGCGGTTTAGCAATCTGGACGACGCCCTGTTCCCCAACCAGTTCGTTAACGCCCGCCTGCTGGTGGATACCCAGCAGAACGCGGTGGTGATCCCTGCCGCCGCCCTGCAGATGGGCAACGAAGGGCATTTTGTATGGGTGCTGAACGATGAGAATAAGGTCAGCAAACACAGCGTCACCCCGGGGATTCAGGACAGCCAGAAAGTGGTGATCAGCGCCGGGCTTTCCGCCGGGGATCGCGTGGTCACCGACGGGATTGACCGCCTGACCGAAGGGGCGAAAGTGGAAGTTGTCACCGCCAGCAGCGGCGAGCAGGCGCAGCCCGCCCCGCGCCAGAGCGGTAAACACGGAGCGCGTTCCTGATGCAGGTGTTACCCCCAGGCCGCACCGGCGGCCCGTCCCGGCTATTTATTATGCGTCCGGTGGCCACCACGCTGCTGATGGTGGCGATCCTGCTGGCCGGGATCATCGGCTACCGTTTTCTGCCGGTCTCCGCCCTGCCAGAGGTCGATTACCCGACCATCCAGGTGGTCACCCTCTATCCGGGCGCCAGCCCGGACGTGGTGACCTCCGCCATCACCGCCCCGCTGGAGCGCCAGTTCGGCCAGATGTCCGGCCTTAAGCAGATGTCCTCCCAAAGCTCCGGCGGCGCCTCGGTCGTCACGCTCCAGTTCCAGCTGACCCTGCCGCTGGACGTCGCCGAGCAGGAAGTGCAGGCGGCCATTAACGCCGCCACCAACCTGCTGCCGAGCGATCTGCCCAACCCGCCGGTCTACAGCAAGGTCAACCCGGCGGATCCGCCGATCATGACCCTCGCCGTCACCTCCTCGGCCATTCCGATGACCCAGGTGGAGGATATGGTGGAGACCCGGGTGGCGCAGAAGATTTCTCAGGTTTCCGGCGTCGGTCTGGTGACCCTCGCCGGCGGCCAGCGCCCGGCGGTGCGGGTCAAGCTGAACGCCCAGGCCATCGCCGCCCTCGGCCTGACCAGCGAAACCGTGCGCACCGCTATCACCAGCGCCAACGTCAACTCGGCGAAAGGCAGCCTCGACGGCCCGGCCCGCGCGGTGACGCTTTCCGCTAACGATCAGATGCAGTCGGCGGAAGATTACCGCCGGCTGATTATCGCTTATCAGAACGGGGCGCCGATCCGCCTTGGCGACGTCGCCAGCGTCGAACAAGGCGCTGAGAACAGCTGGCTGGGGGCGTGGGCCAACCAGCAGCGGGCCATCGTGATGAACGTCCAGCGTCAGCCGGGGGCCAACATTATCGACACCGCCGACAGCATTCGCCAGATGCTGCCGCAGCTCACCGAGAGCCTGCCAAAATCGGTGAAGGTGCAGGTTCTTTCCGACCGGACCACCAATATTCGCGCCTCGGTGCGCGACACGCAGTTTGAGCTGATGCTGGCCATCGCCCTGGTGGTGATGATCATCTATCTGTTCCTGCGCAACGTCCCGGCGACCATTATTCCCGGCGTCGCGGTGCCGCTGTCGCTGGTGGGCACCTTCGCGGTGATGGTGTTCCTCGACTTCTCCATCAACAACCTGACGCTGATGGCCCTGACCATCGCCACCGGCTTTGTGGTGGATGACGCCATCGTGGTGATCGAGAACATCTCGCGCTATATCGAAAAAGGCGAGAAACCGCTGGCCGCCGCGCTGAAAGGCGCAGGGGAAATTGGCTTCACCATTATCTCCCTCACCTTCTCGCTGATCGCGGTGCTGATCCCGCTGCTGTTTATGGGCGATATCGTCGGCCGCCTGTTCCGCGAATTCGCTGTCACCCTTGCCGTCGCTATTCTTATCTCGGCGGTGGTCTCCCTGACCCTGACGCCGATGATGTGCGCCCGCATGTTAAGCCACGAATCGCTGCGCAAGCAGAACCGCTTCTCGCGGGCCAGCGAGCGCTTCTTTGACCGGGTAATCGCCGTCTATGGCCGCTGGCTGAGCGGGGTGCTGAACCATCCGTGGCTGACGCTCGGCGTCGCCCTGAGCACCCTGGCGCTGTCGATCCTGCTGTGGATCTTTATTCCCAAAGGCTTCTTCCCGATTCAGGATAACGGCATTATCCAGGGCACCCTCCAGGCGCCGCAGTCGGTCTCGTTCGCCAGCATGGCCCAGCGCCAGCAGCAGGTTTCCGACATTATCCTCAAGGATCCGGCGGTGGAGAGCCTGACCTCGTTTGTCGGCGTCGACGGCACCAACCCGGCGCTGAACAGCGCCCGCCTGCAGATCAACCTCAAGCCGCTGGATGAACGCGACGACCGCGTTCAGACGGTGATTAGCCGTCTGCAGCAGGCGGTGGCCGGCGTCCCCGGCGTGGCGCTCTATCTGCAGCCGACCCAGGATCTGACCATCGACACCACGGTGAGCCGCACCCAGTACCAGTTCACACTGCAGGCGAACTCCCTCGAGGCGCTGAGCACCTGGGTGCCGCCGCTGCTCAGCCGCCTGCAGGCTCAGCCGCAGCTGGCCGACGTCAGCAGCGACTGGCAGGACAAAGGCCTGGCCGCCTACATCAAGGTGGACCGGGACAGCGCCAGCCGCCTCGGCATCTCGATGGCGGACGTCGATAACGCGCTGTACAACGCCTTCGGCCAGCGGCTGATCTCCACCATTTACACCCAGGCGAATCAGTATCGCGTGGTGCTTGAGCAGGATACCGAAGCGACGCCGGGCCTGGCGGCGCTGGATAATATCCGCCTGACCAGCAGCGACGGCGGCATTGTGCCGCTGACCGCCATCGCCACGGTGGAGCAGCGCTTTACCCCGCTGTCGGTGAACCACCTCGATCAGTTCCCGGTGACCACTATCTCGTTTAACGTGCCGGACAACTATTCGCTCGGCGAAGCGGTGGAGGCGATCCTCGCCGCCGAACAGTCGCTGGATTTCCCGACCGATATCCGCACCCAGTTCCAGGGCAGCTCGCTGGCCTTCCAGTCGGCGCTCGGCAGCACCGTCTGGCTGGTCGTGGCCGCGGTGGTGGCGATGTATATCGTGCTGGGGGTGCTGTATGAGAGCTTCATCCATCCGATCACCATTCTCTCCACCCTGCCCACCGCCGGGGTCGGGGCGCTGCTGGCGCTGTGGCTGGCGGGCAGCGAGCTGGACGTGATCGCCATTATCGGCATTATTCTGCTGATCGGCATCGTGAAGAAGAACGCCATCATGATGATCGACTTCGCGCTGGCCGCCGAGCGCGAGCAGGGTATGCCGCCGCGGGAGGCGATCTATCAGGCCTGTCTGCTGCGTTTTCGCCCGATCCTGATGACCACCCTCGCCGCCCTGCTCGGCGCCCTGCCGCTGATGCTGAGCACCGGCGTCGGCGCCGAGCTGCGGCGTCCGCTGGGGATCGGCATGGTCGGCGGTCTGATGCTCAGCCAGGTGCTGACCCTGTTCACCACCCCGGTGATCTACCTGCTGTTCGACCGCCTGTCGCTGCATCTGAAGCGTCGCTTCCCGCGTCAGGAAGAGGAGGCGTAAGTGAAGTTTTTCGCCCTCTTCATTTACCGCCCGGTGGCGACGATCCTCATCTCGCTGGCCATCACCCTGTGCGGCATTCTCGGCTTCCGGCTGCTGCCGGTAGCCCCGTTGCCGCAGGTGGATTTCCCGGTGATCATGGTCAGCGCCTCGCTGCCGGGGGCCTCGCCGGAGACCATGGCTTCGTCGGTGGCCACCCCGCTGGAGCGCTCCCTGGGGCGGATTGCCGGGGTCAATGAGATGACCTCCTCCAGCTCGCTGGGCAGCACCCGCATCATTCTCGAGTTTAACTTCGACCGCGATATCAACGGCGCGGCGCGCGACGTCCAGGCGGCGATCAACGCCGCGCAAAGCCTGCTGCCGAGCGGGATGCCCAGCCGGCCGACCTACCGCAAAGCCAACCCGTCGGATGCGCCGATCATGATCCTGACGCTGACCTCGGACACCTACTCCCAGGGTGAGCTGTATGATTTCGCCTCCACCCAGCTGGCGCAGACCATCGCGCAGATCGACGGCGTCGGCGATGTCGACGTCGGCGGCAGCTCTCTGCCGGCGGTGCGCGTCGATCTCAACCCGCAGGCGCTGTTCAACCAGGGCGTGTCGCTGGACGCGGTTCGCACCGCCATCAGCGACGCTAACGTGCGCAAACCGCAGGGGGCGCTGGAGGATAGCGCCCACCGCTGGCAGGTGCAGACCAACGATGAGCTGAAGACCGCCGCCGACTATCAGCCGCTGATCGTCCACTACCAGAACGGCGCCGCGGTGCGGCTGGGGGATGTCGCCACCGTCTCGGATTCGGTGCAGGATGTGCGCAACGCCGGGATGACCAACGCCAAACCAGCGATCCTGCTGATGATCCGCAAACTGCCGGAAGCCAATATCATCCAGACGGTGGACAGCATCCGCGCCCGCCTGCCGGAGCTGCAGCAGACCATTCCGGCGGCCATCGATCTGCAGATCGCCCAGGACCGCTCGCCGACTATTCGCGCCTCGCTGGAGGAGGTGGAGCAGACGCTGGTGATCTCGGTGGCGCTGGTGATCCTGGTGGTGTTCCTCTTCCTGCGATCCGGGCGCGCGACGCTGATCCCGGCGGTGGCGGTTCCGGTTTCGCTGATTGGTACCTTCGCCGCCATGTACCTGTGCGGCTTCAGCCTTAACAACCTGTCGCTGATGGCGCTGACCATCGCCACCGGCTTCGTGGTGGATGACGCCATCGTGGTGCTGGAGAATATCTCCCGCCATCTGGAGGCGGGGATGAAACCGCTGCAGGCGGCGCTGCAGGGGAGCCGCGAGGTCGGCTTTACCGTCCTGTCGATGAGCCTGTCGCTGGTGGCGGTGTTTTTGCCGCTGCTGCTGATGGGCGGCCTGCCCGGCCGCCTGCTGCGCGAGTTCGCCGTCACCCTGTCGGTGGCGATCGGCATCTCGCTGGCGGTCTCCCTTACCCTGACGCCGATGATGTGCGGCTGGCTGCTGAAAAGCGGCAAACCCCACCAGCCGACGCGCAACCGCGGCTTTGGCCGCCTGCTGGTGGCCATGCAGGGCGGCTATGGTAAGTCGTTAAAATGGGTGCTGAAGCACAGCCGCCTGACCGGCCTGGTGGTGCTGGGCACCATCGCCCTCAGCGTCTGGCTCTATATCTCGATCCCGAAAACCTTCTTCCCGGAGCAGGACACCGGGGTGCTGATGGGCGGCATTCAGGCCGACCAGAGCATCTCCTTCCAGGCGATGCGCGGCAAGCTGCAGGACTTTATGCAGATCATTCGCGAAGATCCGGCGGTGGATAACGTCACCGGGTTTACCGGCGGCTCGCGGGTCAACAGCGGGATGATGTTTATCACCCTCAAACCGCGCGACCAGCGCCACGAGACGGCGCAGCAGGTGATCGACCGGCTGCGCAAAAAGCTGGCCAACGAGCCCGGGGCCAATCTGTTCCTGATGGCGGTGCAGGATATCCGCGTCGGCGGCCGGCAGTCGAACGCCAGCTATCAGTACACCCTGCTGTCCGATGACCTGTCGGCGCTGCGCGAATGGGAGCCGAAGATCCGCAAAGCGCTGGCGGCGCTGCCTGAGCTGGCGGACGTCAACTCGGATCAGCAGGACAATGGCGCCGAAATGGACCTGGTCTATGACCGGGATACCATGTCGCGCCTTGGCATCAGCGTTCAGGACGCCAACAACCTGCTGAACAACGCCTTCGGCCAGCGGCAGATCTCCACCATCTACCAGCCGCTGAACCAGTATAAAGTGGTGATGCAGGTCGACCCGGCCTATACCCAGGACGTCAGCGCCCTGGATAAGATGTTTGTCATCAACAGCGAGGGCAAGCCGATCCCGCTGGCCTACTTCGCCAAATGGCAGCCGGCCAACGCCCCGCTGTCGGTGAACCACCAGGGGCTGTCGGCGGCGTCCACTATCTCCTTTAACCTGCCCACCGGCCGCTCGCTGTCGGAAGCCAGCGAGGCGATTAACCGCGCGATGACCCAGCTCGGGGTGCCGTCCACCGTACGCGGCTCCTTTGCCGGTACCGCTCAGGTGTTCCAGCAGACCATGAACGCGCAGGTGATCCTGATCCTCGCGGCCATCGCCACGGTCTATATCGTGCTGGGGATGCTCTACGAGAGCTATGTGCATCCGTTGACCATCCTTTCGACGCTGCCCTCCGCCGGGGTGGGCGCGCTGCTGGCGCTGGAGATATTCGATGCCCCGTTCAGCCTCATCGCCCTTATCGGGATCATGTTATTAATTGGCATCGTGAAGAAAAACGCCATCATGATGGTTGATTTTGCCCTTGAGGCGCAGCGCACCGGCAACCTGACGCCGGAAGAGGCGATTTTCCAGGCCTGCCTGCTGCGTTTCCGGCCGATTATGATGACCACCCTCGCCGCGCTGTTCGGCGCCCTGCCGCTGGTGCTCTCCGGCGGCGACGGCTCCGAGCTGCGCCAGCCGCTGGGGATCACCATCGTCGGCGGTCTGGTGATGAGCCAGCTGTTAACGCTCTACACCACGCCGGTGGTCTATCTTTTCTTTGACCGTTTGCGGCTGCGTTTTTCGCGTCATTCCACTCAACCGGTAAGCGAATAAGATGACAGACCTCCCGGCCAGCGTGCGCTGGCAGCTATGGATAGTGGCGTTCGGCTTCTTTATGCAGTCGCTGGACACCACCATCGTCAACACCGCCCTCCCCTCGATGGCCAAAAGCCTCGGGGAGAGTCCGCTGCATATGCATATGATCATCGTCTCCTATGTCCTGACGGTGGCGGTGATGCTCCCGGCCAGCGGCTGGCTGGCCGACCGGGTCGGGGTGCGCAATATTTTCTTTACCGCCATCGTGCTGTTTACCGCCGGATCGCTGTTTTGCGCCCAGGCCAGCACCCTCGACCAGCTGGTGATGGCCCGGGTGCTGCAGGGGGTCGGCGGCGCAATGATGGTGCCGGTCGGCCGCCTGACGGTGATGAAGATCGTCCCGCGCGATCAGTACATGGCGGCGATGACCTTCGTTACCCTGCCGGGGCAGGTCGGCCCCCTGCTCGGCCCGGCGCTGGGCGGGGTGCTGGTGGAGTACGCCTCCTGGCACTGGATCTTCCTTATTAACATCCCGGTGGGGATCGTCGGGGCCATCGCCACCCTCTGCCTGATGCCCAACTACACCATGCAGACCCGGCGCTTCGATCTCGCCGGCTTTGTGCTGCTGGCGGCCGGGATGGCGACCCTGACCCTGGCCCTGGACGGCCAGAAAGGGCTCGGCATATCGACACGCTGGCTGGCGGGACTGGTGGCCATCGGCCTCGCCGCCCTGCTGCTGTACCTGTGGCATGCCCGCGGTAACGCCCGGGCGCTGTTCAGCCTCAACCTGTTTCGCAACCGCACCTTCTCCCTTGGCCTCGGCGGCAGCTTCGCCGGGCGCATCGGCAGCGGCATGCTGCCGTTTATGACCCCGGTGTTTCTACAGATCGGCCTCGGCTTTAGCCCCTTTCACGCCGGGCTGATGATGATCCCGATGGTGCTCGGCAGCATGGGGATGAAGCGGATCGTGGTCCAGGTGGTCAACCGCTTCGGCTATCGTCGGGTGCTGGTCGCCAGCACTCTGGGCCTGGCGGCGGTCAGCCTGCTGTTTATGTTTAGCGCACTGGCGGGCTGGTATTACGTGCTGCCGCTGATCCTGTTTCTGCAGGGGATGATCAACGCCAGCCGCTTCTCCTCGATGAATACCCTGACCCTGAAAGATCTCCCCGACGATCTGGCCAGCAGCGGCAACAGTCTGCTGTCGATGGTGATGCAGTTGTCGATGAGTATTGGCGTGACCATCGCCGGGCTGCTGCTGGGGCTGTACGGCCAGCAGCATCTGAGCCTCGACGCCGCCGGCACCCATCAGGTCTTTCTCTATACCTATCTGAGCATGGCGGCGATCATCGCCCTGCCAGCGCTCATCTTTTCCCGGGTACCGGATGACGTCGGCAGTAATACCGTCATTCGTCGACGCAACAGGAGTGGATCGTGAAATTTTGGCGCCCGGGCATTACCGGTAAGCTGTTCCTCGCTATTTTCGCCACCTGCATCGTGCTGCTGATCAGCATGCACTGGGCGGTGCGTATCAGTTTCGAACGCGGGTTTATCGATTACATCAAGCGCGGCAATGAGCAGCGGTTAACCATGCTCAGCGACGCGCTGAGCGAGCAGTATGCCCAGCACGGCAGCTGGGCGTTTCTGCGCAACAACGACCGCTTTATCTTCCAGCTGCTGCGCACCTTCGAACGGGATAATGACGACCGCTCGCCGCCGGGGCACGCCATGAAGCCGGGGGCGATAGACGCGCCGGACGCCGGTCCGGACGGGCCGCCGCCGGATGGCCCCCCTGACGGCCCGCGCCCGAGGCCGGAAATGCCGCCCCACGGCTGGCGCACCATGTTCTGGGTGGTCGATCAGTCTGGCCGCGTGCTGGTGGGCCCCCGCGAGCGCGTGCCGGAGGACGGCAGCCAGCGCAGCATTTTGGTCAACGGCGTGGAGGTAGGGAGAGTGATCGCCTCGCCGGTGGAGCGGCTAACCCGCAATACCGACATTAACTTCGACCGGCAGCAGAAGCGCACCAGCTGGCTGATCGTTGCCCTTGCCACCCTGCTTGCCGCGCTGGCCACCTTCCCGCTGGCCCGCGGCCTGCTGGCGCCGGTGAAGCGGCTGGTGGAAGGCACCCATAAGCTGGCGGCGGGCGACTTTTCCACCCGCGTGACGGTGACCGGCGGCGATGAGCTCGGCCGCCTGGCGCAGGATTTTAACCAGCTCGCCAGCACCCTGGAGCGCAACCAGCAGATGCGTCGCGATCTGATGGCCGACATCTCCCATGAACTGCGTACCCCGCTGGCGGTGCTGCGCGGCGAACTGGAGGCGATTCAGGACGGGGTCCGACGGTTTACCCCTGAGTCCATTCCCTCCCTGCAGGCCGAGGTCGCCACCCTCACCAAGCTGGTGGACGACCTTCACCAGCTGTCGATGTCCGATGAGGGCGCGCTGGCCTACCAGAAAACCTCGCTGGATATCATCACCCTGCTGGAGGTGGCCGCAGGCGCGTTTCGCGAGCGCTTCGCCGGCCGGCAGCTGAGCATTCAGGTGTCGCTCCCGGAGCAGGCGATGATCTTCGGCGACCGCGACCGCCTGATGCAGCTCTTCAACAATCTGCTGGAGAACAGCCTGCGCTATACCGACAGCGGCGGCAGCCTGCACATTACCGCCCGCCGCAGCGGACGGATGCTGGTGATCGACTTCGCCGACAGCGCCCCCGGGGTCAGCGATGAGCAGCTGGCCCGCCTGTGCGAACGCTTTTATCGGGCGGAAGGATCGCGCAACCGCGCCAGCGGCGGCTCTGGCCTCGGGCTGGCGATTTGCCTCAATATCGTAGCGGCCCACGGCGGCGCCCTGCGCGCCGACCATTCGCCTTTTGGCGGGGTTAGCATTAAAGTTGAGTTACCTCTGAAACATGATTTACCGAGAGACGTATGACTGAATTGCCTGTAGATGAAAACACCCCGCGCATTCTGATCGTGGAAGATGAACCCAAGCTCGGCCAGCTGCTGATTGATTATCTGCAGGCCGCCGGCTATGCGCCTACGCTGATTAACCATGGCGACAAGGTCCTGCCCTACGTTCGGCAGACCCCGCCGGATCTAATCCTGCTGGATCTGATGCTGCCCGGCACCGACGGCCTGACGCTGTGCCGGGAAATCCGCCGCTTCTCCGACGTTCCGGTGGTGATGGTGACGGCGAAAATCGAAGAGATCGACCGCCTGCTGGGGCTGGAGATCGGCGCCGACGACTATATCTGCAAGCCCTACAGCCCGCGGGAAGTGGTCGCCCGGGTGAAAACCATTCTCCGCCGCTGCAAGCCGCAGCGCGACCTGCAGGCGCTGGACGCCCAGAGCCCGCTGATTGTCGACGAGGGGCGTTTTCAGGCCTCGTGGCGCGACAAGCTGCTGGACCTCACCCCCGCCGAGTTCCGGCTGCTGAAAACCCTCTCCCAGGAGCCAGGGAAGGTCTTCTCCCGCGAACAGTTGCTCAACCATCTGTATGACGACTATCGGGTAGTGACCGACCGCACCATCGACAGCCACATCAAGAACCTGCGGCGCAAGCTGGAGGCGCTGGACGCCGAACAATCGTTTATCCGCGCCGTATACGGGGTTGGCTACCGCTGGGAAGCGGACGCCTGCCGGCTGGCGTAGTTAGCCTTTTCCCGGCTCGCGCTGCGCTTAGCCGGGCTACACGTTCACCGCCCTCTGCAATCCGTAGCCCGGGTAAGGCGTTTACGCCGCAACCCGGGGGAATTCCATAGAGCCTATCCCACCAGGCGTTATTAGTGCTGTCAGTATGAGCACTGCCCAGGTTCAAAATGGCAAACAAATTAGCCATGCTGAAAGATACCCAACTGATATTTACTCCCCTTCGCCGCGGCGCTACAATGCCCGCCCTTAATGTGGGGACACTCCCCCAACTCGCCGCACCGGGTGCGGCGAATCTGACCTGTCATCAGAACGAGAACACCATGTTTAAACCAGAACTCCTTTCCCCGGCGGGAACGCTGAAGAATATGCGTTACGCTTTCGCCTATGGCGCCGATGCCGTTTATGCCGGCCAGCCGCGCTACTCGCTGCGCGTGCGTAACAACGAATTCAATCACGAAAATCTGCAGCTCGGCATCAATGAAGCCCACGCGCTGGGTAAAAAATTCTATGTGGTGGTCAACATCGCCCCGCATAACGCCAAGCTGAAAACGTTTATTCGCGATCTGAAGCCGGTGGTGGAGATGGGTCCGGACGCGCTGATCATGTCCGATCCGGGTTTAATCATGCTGGTGCGGGAAAACTTTCCGGATATGCCGATCCATCTTTCGGTGCAGGCCAACGCCGTCAACTGGGCGACGGTCAAATTCTGGCAGCAGATGGGGCTGACCCGCGTGATCCTGTCGCGTGAACTGTCGCTGGATGAAATCGAAGAAATTCGCCGCCAGGTGCCGGAGATGGAAATTGAGATTTTCGTCCACGGCGCGCTGTGCATGGCCTACTCCGGCCGCTGCCTGCTCTCCGGGTATATCAACAAACGCGACCCGAACCAGGGCACCTGCACCAACGCCTGCCGCTGGGAATATAACGTGGCGGAAGGCAAAGAGGACGACGTCGGCAACATCGTCCACAAATATGAGCCGATCCCGGTGCAGACCGTGGAGCCAACCCTCGGCATCGGCGCGCCGACCGATAAAGTCTTTATGATCGAGGAAGCCAAACGCCCGGGCGAGTACATGACCGCCTTCGAGGACGAGCACGGCACCTACATCATGAACTCGAAAGATCTGCGGGCTATCGCCCACGTTGAGCGTCTGACCCAGATGGGCGTTCACTCGCTGAAGATCGAAGGCCGCACCAAATCCTTCTATTACTGCGCGCGCACCGCTCAGGTTTACCGCAAGGCGATCGACGACGCTGCCGCCGGCAAACCGTTCGATACCAGCCTGCTGGAAACGCTGGAAGGGCTGGCCCATCGCGGGTACACCGAAGGCTTCCTGCGCCGCCATACCCATGACGATTATCAGAACTACGAGTACGGCTACTCCCTCTCCGAGCGCCAGCAGTTTGTCGGCGAATTTACCGGGGAGCGTAACGGCCCGCTGGCGGCTGTGGCGGTCAAAAATAAGTTCAGCGTTGGCGACAGTCTCGAACTGATGACCCCGCAGGGTAACGTCAACTTCACCCTCGAGCAGATGGAAAATGGCAAAGGCGAAGCCATGCCGGTGGCCCCGGGCGACGGCTATACCGTATGGTTGCCTGTACCGGATGACCTGCCCCTGCAGTATGCGCTGCTGATGCGCAACTTTACTGGTCAGACAACCAGAAATCCGCACGGTAACTAGTTAATTTGCGTTATTTTTTCACGATGTAAGGATATTAGAATCGGATCACATACCGTTTCGATCGAAACAGGTATCATCCATTTCGCTGAAAAACATAACCCATAAATGCTAGTTGTACCAGGAACCACCTCCTTAGCCTGCGTAATCTCCCTTACGCGGGCTTATTTTTTTGTCTCTCCTCCGGCCTTCGCTGGCGTCATGCGGTACACTTTATGCAACATTGAGCAATAAAGGTTCCCTTGATGATGTCTACGTTTACTGCCAGCTTACTGATCCTTAACGGCAAAGGTGCCAATGAACCGCAGCTACGCGAGGCGGTTAACCTTTTGCGCGACGAAGGGATCGATATCCACGTCCGCGTCACCTGGGAAAAGGGCGATGCCGTACGGTTTATCGATGAAGCCCTGCAGCTGAACGTTGAAACGGTGATCGCCGGCGGCGGCGACGGCACCATTAATGAAGTGGCGACGGCGCTGGTGGAGCGCGGCAGCAGGATAGCGCTGGGGATTTTACCGCTGGGCACGGCCAACGACTTCGCCACCAGCGTCGGTATTCCGCAGGATCTGGCCAGCGCCCTGAAGCTGGCGATCGTCGGCCGCGATGTGCCGATAGATATCGCCCGGGTTAATGATAAGACCGGCTTTATTAATATGGCGACCGGCGGGTTCGGCACCCGGATCACCACCGAAACGCCGGAAAAACTCAAAGCCGCGCTCGGCGGTGTCTCTTATTTAATCCACGGCCTGATGCGCATGGATACCCTGAAGCCGGACCGCTGCGAGATCCGCGGAGAGAACTTTCACTGGCAGGGTGATGCGCTGGTCATCGGCATCGGCAACGGCCGCCAGGCGGGCGGCGGCCAGCAGCTGTGTCCGGAGGCGTTGATTAACGACGGCCTGCTGCATCTGCGCATTTTCACCGGCGAAGAGCTGATCCCTGCCCTCTTCAGCACCCTGGCGAATCCGGAAAACTCGCCGAATATTGTCGACGGCGTCTCCTCGTGGTTTGAGATCACCGCCCCTCATGAGATGACGTTTAACCTCGACGGCGAACCGCTGACCGGCAAAACTTTCCGCATGGAGCTGTTACCGGCAGCCCTGCGCTGCCGGCTGCCGCCCGACTGCCCGCTGTTGCGCTGACGCGGACAGGCGCCCATCGCCCGGCGGCGCTGCGCTTGCCGGGCCTGTGGTCCGCGGCTCTCATGCAGCACGGATAAGCGCCGCGCCAGCCGGGTGGGTCAATGTAGGCCGGGTCAGGCGTCAGCCGCCACCCGGCAAAACACCGGTTCGGCGCAGCCCCCTGCCCCTCTCCCGCGGATAAAAGCTATAAATGGGGCGTGAGCGCAGAGAAGAGATTAACCGACCAGCTACATCCCGGGAATGTCTGCGCCCACAAATGGTTACTTAAACCGCCGCCTCTGGCTCGGCGGTGAGGACTTCCAGCAGTTCAGGCAGCGCCCGGTAGCGGCCCACGGCGGCCTGAAAACGCGCGTGCTGGCTATCTTCGGCAATCACTATCGTGGCAATCCCCGCCGCCCGGGCCGCGCTAAAACCGTTGAAGCTGTCTTCGATCACCAGGCAACGGCTGGCGTCGAGATTAAGCTTATCCAACGTCGTCAGATAAACCGCCGGATGCGGCTTGCCCTGTGCTTCATCATCCGCGCTGGAGATCACGTCAAAATAGTGCCACAGCGAGAGCTTGTTCAGCACGGCGGCGATAACCTGGCGGGACGAGGAGGTCGCGAGCGCAATGTTATAACCGGCATGGCGAAAATAGCGTAACGCCTCATGCACCCCGCGCATCGGCTCGCCTTCGGCGGCGATCAGGCCGGTAATGCGCTGCAATATGGCGTCTTCCAGCAGCGACGGGGCAAGGTTAAGCTGAAAATAGCGGCACCAGGTGCCGGCGATCTCATCGAGGCGTTTGCCTTTGGTCAGCGTTTCACACTCCTCGACGCTCGCCGTTGCCCCCCACTGCGCGAGGGCGTCGATTTGCGCCTGCCGCCACAGGCTTTCGGAATCAATAATCACGCCATCCATGTCAAAAATCACTGCCTGAATACTCATCATTCACCTCATTAAGGCTGGCATGCCTGGCATGCCAGCCGCATCACCTTAAGAGAACTCCACCTGCTCGCTGGCCGGCGCTTCCTTGTGGGAAAATCCCGGCTGCTCGACGCGGATAAACGCACAGAGGAAAAAGGCCACCACGTACAATGCGGTATAGGCGATGACGACCCCAATGGTGCTGAAGAACGGCAGCAGCACCACGGCGATCGCCGGGGCGAGAAAATTCGACATCCCCGCCGACAGGTTATACACCGAAATCGCCGCGCCTTTGTGCTTCGGCTCCAGCGCCGGGAACACGGCGGCCAGCGGCACGAAGGCGGCGACAAAGATCCCCAGGGCGATGGCCGGGATCAGCGCCATCGCAAAGCTGTGGCCAAAGTGCTGAGGGATGTAGTAAAACGCCAGGCTGGAGAGCGCCATCCCGATGCAGCCAAACCAGCGCACCACCTTCATCCAGCCCAGTTTTTCGCCCAGAATGCCCCACAGCACGTTAGAGAAAATGGTGGTGAAGAAGAAGACCGCCCACACCTGGAGCCATTCCGAGGTGCTAAAGCCCAGCTCATCGACGAACATCATCGGCATAATCACCGCAAAGCCGAACAGCGAGAGGGTATTGATGATCCTGACCATGCTCGACAGCAGAATATTGCGGTTGGTATAGAGTAGCGTCGCGGCGCGGCCCAGCTCGGCAAACTTCTCGCGGGTGGTCAGGTTCTGCATATGCTGCGGCGTTTTAATATGGCGCAGGGAAGCCAGAGCAATCACGCCCCCGGTAACGCAGAAGGCCAGCGCCAGCCACAGGGTGCCCATTTCGCCAATGTGCGGAATGGTGAAACTCGGAATATAGCTGCCGAAGACGCCGATGCCGATGGAATAGACCGCCCAGAACCAGCCGATGGCCGAGCTGGCGTTGTCGCTTTTGACGTTATGGACAATCGCCACGATAAACGAGTAGAGGAATAGCGGATACGCGAAGCCGCGAATGCCGTAGAAAACCAGGATCAGCGCATAGTTGGCGTGACCGAGGCCGAAAACGAGGAACAGCACGTGGAATACGCACCACAGCACGAAGCCAATCATCATGGTTTTCAGCGGCGTAATAATTTCCGCCACCACGCCGGAGATCCATGCCGACAGCGCGGCGGCCAGGCCATAGAGGGTAAAGGCAAAGGAGGCCTCCGCCGGGGAGAATCCGAGCGCTTTGATATAGTGCGAGAGAAAGGCTAATTCAAAACCGTCGCCGGTCATAAATACGGCAATGGCGATGTATCCCCAGAGCAGGTTCAGGGGTAAACCGAGCCACTGTTTATTATTGATAGACATAATGACCTCGTTTTCAGGGTACAGGAGGCCGCTCCGGTTAGTTCACCGGAGCGGTTATGGTGATAAAAATTAATGCTTCCGATAGTGCAGATCGTTTAAATACAGGGCCTTAAACTGCGCGTAGCGTTGCATCAGGGTGTGGTGGCGAACGGGATCCGCACGCCAGGTCTGCCACACTTCCGGTTTTTCACATACCGCGGCAACCGGTTTGCCCGCCGCCAGGCAGGCCAGCCGCGCCGCGCCCAGCGCGCCGCCGGTCTCTCCGCCTTTGTGGGTCACCACCGGCATAGCGAGAATATCGGCCAGCAGCTGGGCCCAGAACGGACTGCGGGCGCCCCCGCCCACCAGCGAGCACTGCGCGATCGGCGTCCCGCTCTCTTTCAATACCTGCAGGCCGTCGTTGATGCCAAAGCTCACCCCCTCCAGCACCGCGTAGCCGAGCTGGGCGCGCAGGCTGGAGTGGGTCATACCCCAGAACATGCCGCGAGCGTCAGGATCGTTATGCGGGGTACGTTCCCCGGAGAGATAGGGCAGGAAGAACGGCGCGTTGGCTTTCTCCTCCTCGCTTAGCTCGGCAATCTCCGCCAGCAGCGCCACCTCCGTGGTGCCGGTCAGGCGGCAGAACCACTGTAAACAGCTGGCGGCGCTGAGCATCACGCTCATCTGATGCCACAGGTTCGGCAGAACGTGACAAAACGCATGGACCGCCGACTGCGGCGCCGGACGATAGGCGTCGGTCACCACAAACAGCACCCCTGAGGTGCCGAGCGAAATAAACGCGTCCCCCGGCGAGACCGCGCCGACGCCAATGGCGCTGACCGCGTTATCGCCGCCGCCCCCGGCCACCACCACCGAGGCGTTCAGCCCCCAGCGTTCGGCCACTTTCGGATCAAGGGTGGCGGAAACCTCGCAGCCTTCCACCAGCGTCGGCATCTGGCTGCGCGACAGACCGCACTTGTCCAGCAGCGCATCGGACCAGTCGCGCTTCGCCACGTCCAGCCACAGCGTCCCGGCGGCGTCCGACATATCGGAGACTTTCTTCCCGGTCATCCGGTAGCGCAGATAATCCTTCGGCAGCAGCACCGTGTCGGTGCGCTGAAAGTTTTGCGGCTCGTGACGACGCACCCACAGCAGCTTCGGCGCGGTAAAGCCGGGCATCGCCAGGTTGCCCGCCACCTGATGCAGCTCCGGCGCCATCTCCTCCAGCTCCGCGCACTCTGCGGCGCAGCGGGTGTCGTTCCACAGAATGGCCGGACGGATCGTCTCCCCCTTTTCATCCAGCAACACCGCGCCGTGCATCTGTCCGGAGAGGCCAATCGCCTTGACGGCCGGCCAGTGCTGGGCGCATTTTTCCCGCAGCGTGGCCATCAGATACTCCGTCGCCTCCCACCATAACTCCGGTGATTGTTCTGACCAGTGCGGATGAGGCCGCTGAATGCTCAGCGGCGCGCTATGGCTGGCGATAACCTGATTGTTCTCATCAATGACCAGCGCTTTGACTTCCGATGTGCCAAGATCGATACCCAGATACATAGCCACCTCTTATTTAATCAGCGTGTAAACGGCGGCGACTTTCTCGCGCATCAGCGCCAGGAAATCCGCGTTGTCGGCCAGGTCACCAAACAGGGCTTTATCACGGGCGAAGACAGCCAGCGGATCCTGAGCCTCATACATCTCATGCACCGCCTGCTCATCCAGGATGCCATCCTGGTACTGATACGGCAGGGTTCCCTTATGCCACTGCTCCATAAAGACGAAGAACAGCGCCGGCAGCATGGCGGTCGCTTCCGGGCGGACGCTGCGCTGATAGCACTCCTGCAGGGTTGGGGCGATCATCGCCGGAATTTTCGAGAAGCCGTCGGCGGCGACGCGCTGGTTGGTGTCCTGGATATGCGGGTTGGTAAAGCGCTTGAGCACCACATCGCGGTAGGTCGGCAAATCAATACCGTTATCGCCCAGGCATGGGATCACATCTTCCGTGACGTAGCGGTCGGCAATGGCGTAGATAACATCGGTGAGCGTGCTTTCGTGAATATACTGCTGGCCGATTAAGGTCCCCGCCCACGCAATGCAGCTGTGCGACGCGTTCAGGATGCGGATTTTCGCCTCTTCATACGGGATAACCGACTCGACCATCTCCACGCCGACCGCTTCCAGGTTCGGGCGGGCATCGCGGAAGTTGTTCTCTACCACCCACTGGATAAAGGTCTCGCCCATGACCGGCGCCTTATCGTCAATGCCGGTTTGCGCTTTGATACGGGCCGGCAGATCGGCCGCCGGACGCGGGGTGATGCGGTCCACCATGGTGTTCGGACAGGTGGTATTGGCCGCCATCCAGTCAATCACCGCCTGTTTGCCGGTGAGTTGCAGGAACTCCACCATCCCGTCGTGGAAGCGCTCGCCGTTATGACGCACGTTGTCGCAGTTAAGCAGGGTCAGCGGCCCGGCGTTGTCCGCCATGCGCTTTTCCAGAATTCGCGCGAGGGTGCCGTAAATAGTTTTGCATTCGCCTTTCAGGTCAGCCTGCAGATCGGGGTTGCTGGTTTCCAACTGATGGCGGGTATTCAGGTAGTACCCCCCTTCCGTCACGGTAAAGGCGATAACTTTGGTTTGCGGGTTGGCCCCTTCGTTAATCAGCGGCTGCAGCCCGGCCTGCCACGGCAGCAGTTTCTGAATTGAGGTGATCTCTTCATATTCACGCGCCCCTTCCGGGCTGACGGTCTCCAGGACGTAACGTCCGCCCTGCGCCGCCAGCGCCTGCACCACCTGCTCGGCGTCGTTGCGAATATTGCCCGCCGCGATGCGCCAGCGCTTATCGCCGGAAGCGATCAGACGATGCAGATACCACGCCTGATGCGCGCGATGAAAAGAACCCAGACCGATATGAAGCCATGTGAATTGATTGTTCATGTTCTGCTCTCCTTGAGTGGATGGCGCCACTGTAATTGATCATTTGACCAAAATAAGAGCCACGGATCACAAAAGAGCAATTACCCACTTAAATTACAAATGACCATTAAAGAGCAAAAGCTTGCCAGTTATGGCAACCACGGCGAGAATGCGGATATTCGCCGGGCCAATTGCGTGCCCTGGCCAGCAATTTAGGGCGGGAAACCATGAGTAAAGAAGACGATATCCGGTTGGATCAGAAGGTGCGTGCCGCATGGATGTACTACATCGCCGGCCAGAATCAGAGCGAGATCGCCAGCCAGTTGGGCACCTCCAGACCGGTGGTGCAACGGCTGATCGCCGCCGCGAAAGAAGAAGGGATTGTGTCGATTAATCTGCACCATCCGGTGGCGAACTGCCTCGATTATGCGCAGTTGTTGCAGGAAAAGTACCGGCTTATCGAATGCAATGTGGTCCCCGCCTTTAGCGAAGAGAGTACCCTCGACAGCGTATCGTTTGGTTGCTATCAGCTGATGGCTCGCTATCTGCAGGATGATAAAGAGAAAATCATCGGCCTGGGCTCAGGCCTGACCCTGAAAAAAGCGCTGCAGCGCATCGATTTCGACAGCCTGAACACCCGCTGCGTGGCGCTGATCAGCGCCATGGACGCCGACGGGCAGTGCAACTATTACGATGACGTGCCCCTGCTGCTCACCCGCAAAATTAAGGCCAAGTACTATCAGTGGCCTGCGCCGCGCTACGCCCAGACCGCAGATGAGTATGAGATGTGGTGCACCAATCGCTTATTTCGCAGCGTCTCTGGCGTCGCCCGGGAGGCGGACGTCATTTTTGTCGGCATTGGTCCGCTGGGCACGCAAAGTCCCATCTTTAAAGACGGCTTTATCAATCAGGCGCAGATGGATGAGCTGACCGCCCGCGGCGGCATCGGGGAGATCCTCGGGCGGTTTATCGATGCAGAAGGCGAGGTGGTAGACAGCGAGATCAACCGCATGATCACCAGCTATGATATCCGCCAGAACCACTGCCCGCGGATTGCCGCGGCCTGTGGAGAATACAAACGACCGGCGATCCTGGCCGCCCTTAAAGGCGGCTGGATCAACGGTCTGGTGACCGATGAACATACCGCGCGCTGGCTGCTGACGCGCTAACGGCAATCAGCAGACGGCGACTCAGCTACTGCTCATCAATCGCGGCGGAATTTCAATCCGCTGCTGGCTGGCTTCGCCGGCGTCAATAATCGAAAAAACAGCGTCCAGCATCGCCGGTACGTCCTGCTGCACCATGTCGATATCGTGCCCCAGCAGATAGACAAACGGATCCCAGTCGAAGCAGCCCATCGGCGGCTGCTCGCTGCCGGTCAGCCCCACCTGCGACAGCCAGCGCACAACCCCTTCGAGAGATATCGTCGAGTTAACAAATATCCCCTGCAATAGCGTCTTCGCGCTGCCAAACCGCTCCTGCAGGCAGGCCTCAACGTGACCTTTCGAATAGCCGGGAGCCAGAATATTCGCCTGCGGCACGCGCAGCCCCTGCTCGTGATGCGCATCGTGAAAGCCGCGTAAGCGCTCGCTGGTGTTATGGTCGTTGCTGCGCCCGCCGATGAAGGTCAGCGGCGCCAGCTCTCCCCGACGGCGGGCGCTGTTAGCGAGGATCTTGTGGGTCAGCGCTTTCGCGCCGCCGTAGTTATCTGAAATCACCGACGGAGAGAGAGACCCCGGCAGGTCGAGATTGATCGTGGGCACGCCCGCCTGCTGGCACAGCGCGGAAATTTTATCCGGATTGGTCGCCCCGGTCGCGATCACCCAGTCAACCTGCCAGGAGAGCATCGCTTTTACCGCTTCGAGCTCCAGATCCGGGCTTCGACGCGTACAGGTGATAATCGGCAGCAGGCCACGCTCGCGGGCCATCTCCTCAAAGCGTTCGGCGACGGAGCCGAAGTAGCGGTTATCGTATTTGGGGATAATCATGCCAATGACGTGTGATTTTTTACTGCGCAGCATGCTGGCCTGGCGGTTAATCGCATAGCCCTGCTCCTCAGCAATCCGTGTCACCTTTTCGGCAAGCTTTGCGCTGATGCGGCGTTTTTTCCAGTTGCCGTTGAGGATTGCGCTCACCGCGCTCGCCGAAACGCCGGAAAGCTCCGCCAGGTCGTAAATCGTTATCTTCTTCATTTTTCCAACTTGCGTCACAAAATCATGTCGCTGTTAATTTCCCCACTTGCTCAATCGATGAAGCTAGAGCAACATAGCTTCATCGATTGAGCATCCATTTCACGCCAGGAAGTACGCGCGCATACCGCCTTAACATGCCAGCAAGCCTGAATAATGATGCTGATATTCAATAGGTTACCATGTTTTTGTCCATCACCTCGAACGCGATGCCCTCGGGTTCGATAGTTGCAACCAGACACGGCAAAGGATTATAAAATGAACCACTCTGTCTCCTCTATGAATACTTCCCTCAGCGGTAAAGTCGCCGCGATCACCGGCGCGGCGTCCGGTATCGGCCTCGAGTGCGCGAGGACCCTGCTGGGAGCTGGCGCAAAAGTGGTGCTTATCGACCGCGAAGGCGAAAAGCTCAACAAACTGGTCGCCGAACTTGGCGAAAACGCCTTCGCTCTGCAGGTGGATCTGATGCAGGCGGACCAGGTCGATAACCTTCTGCAGGGCATTTTGCAGCTCACCGGGCGTCTCGATATCTTCCACGCCAACGCCGGGGCCTATATCGGCGGGCCGGTGGCCGAGGGCGACCCGGACGTCTGGGACCGCGTGCTGCACCTCAACATCAACGCCGCCTTCCGCTGCGTGCGCAGCGTCCTGCCGCATCTGATCGCGCAAAAATCCGGGGATATTATTTTCACCAGCTCCATCGCGGGCGTGGTGCCGGTGATCTGGGAGCCTGTCTATACCGCGTCGAAATTCGCCGTGCAGGCGTTTGTACATACGACTCGTCGCCAGGTGGCGCAGTATGGCGTGCGCGTCGGCGCCGTACTACCGGGCCCGGTGGTGACCGCTCTGCTGGACGACTGGCCAAAAGCCAAAATGGATGAAGCGCTGGCCAACGGCAGTTTGATGCAACCGATTGAAGTGGCGGAGTCAGTGCTGTTTATGGTGACGCGTTCGAAAAACGTCACCGTACGCGACATTGTGATCCTGCCGAACAGCGTGGATCTCTGATCCGTAACCAGCCTGTGAGAGGATGTGATGCAAAACGATACGCAAAACATTATTGGTGTGGATGTCGGTTCGGGCAGTGTGCGCGCCGGGGTATTCAATCTGCGTGGCGAGCTTCTCGCCCACGCGACCCGGGAAATTACCCTCTTTCGCAGCGCCGGAAACAGGGTGGAGCAGTCGAGCCGTGAGATCTGGCAGGCGGTGTGCTACTGCATTAAAACCGCCGTGGCCAGCGCCGGCGTCCCGCCGTCATCGATCGCCGGGATCGGCTTCGATGCCACCTGTTCGCTGGTGGTGATTGGCGATAACGACGCGCCGCTGGCGGTCGGGCCTTCGGACGATCCGGACCGCAATATTATCGTCTGGATGGATCATCGCGCCACCGGGCAGGCGGAAAAGATCAACGCGACGGGCCACCCGGTGCTGCAGTACGTTGGCGGCAAAATTTCGCCGGAGATGGAAACGCCGAAAATTCTGTGGTTGAAGGAGAATCGCCCGCACATCTATCAGCAGGCGCGCCACTTCTTCGACCTCGCTGATTACCTTACCTGGCGCTCAACCGGCGATGAAGCCCGCTCGGTCTGCACTGTGACCTGTAAATGGACCTACCTGGCGCATGAACAACGCTGGGATGCCGGCTACTTCCGCCAGATTGGCCTCGAAGAGCTGGCGGATGAAGATTTTGTCCGCATCGGCCAACGGATTGTCGAACCTGGAACCCCCTGCGGCGACGGTCTTTGTGCCACGGCGGCGGAAGAGATGGGCCTGCCGATCGGTACGCCGGTGGCGGTGGGGATGATTGACGCCCACGCGGGCGGCATCGGCACCGTCGGGGTACTTAACGGCGCGGTCAACAATATGGCCTACGTCTTCGGCACCTCCTCCTGCACCATGACCACCACTGAGGAAGCGGTGTTCGTCCCCGGCGTCTGGGGCCCATACTATTCGGCGATGGTGCCTGGCTACTGGCTGATTGAAGGCGGCCAAAGCGCCGCCGGCGCGGCTATCGACCAGCTGCTGAGCTTCCATCCGGCGGCGGCGGAGGCTCGCGAGGAGGCGAAAGCGGCGGGCGTCCCTCTGCCGGTCTGGCTGGCGGATCGCGTACTGGCGCAGACGGCTTCGCCTTCTGAGGCGGTAACGCTGGCCGCCGGTCTGCACGTGGTGCCCGAATTTCTCGGTAACCGCGCGCCGCTTGCCGACCCACACGCGAAAGCGCTGATTGCCGGGCTGGGGATGGAGCGGGACCTGGATAACCTGACCGCGCTGTACGTTGCCGGATTATGCGGGATTGGCTATGGCCTGCGACAGATCCTCGACGCCCAGCGCGCCTGCGGGATTGAGAGTGAAAATATCGTCATCAGCGGCGGGGCCGGACAGCATCCGCTGGTGCGTCAGCTGCTGGCCGACGCCTGCGGCGTTAGCGTCGTGAGCACCGTCAGCAGCGAGCCGGTGCTGTTAGGCTCCGCCATCCTCGGCGCGGTGGCGGGCAGAGTCGCGGCTTCGCTGCCGGAGGCCATGAAGCAATTCACTCAGGTGGATGCCACCTATCACAGCGAGACTGCGTTTAGCTCGTTACATCAGCGCAGATATGAGGCCTATAAGGCGCTACAACAGGCCGGCAGGCTGATTCGCGAATAACATCCCTCTTTTTTTAATAACAATAATGCTCCGCTGCTGTGCAGCGGAGACACTCATCTGCACTCTGAAATCGAGGTCAACATGTCCGTTAATAACAAACAGTGGTATGGTCTACCGCTCAACCTCATCTGGGGATATGTCGCCATCGCCGTGTTTATGACCGGCGACGGCTTTGAGCTGGCTTTTCTGTCGCACTACATCAAAACACTCGGATTTACCCCGGCGCAGGCTTCCTTTGCCTTTACGCTTTACGGTCTGGCCGCCGCCCTGTCGGCGTGGATTTCCGGCGTGGTGGCGGAAATCATCACCCCGCGCAAGGCCATGATGATCGGCTTCGTGCTGTGGTGTGTATTCCACGTGCTGTTCCTCGTCTTCGGTCTCGGTCGCGCCAACTATGCGCTGATCCTGCTGTTTTATGGCATTCGCGGCCTGGCCTACCCGCTGTTCCTCTACTCATTTATCGTCGCCATTATCCACAACGTTCGCAGCGACAGTTCCAGCTCTGCGCTGGGCTGGTTCTGGGCGGTCTACTCCGTGGGTATCGGCGTGTTCGGCAGCTATATTCCGAGCTTCACCATTCCCCACATTGGCGAAATGGGCACCCTGTGGCTGGCGCTGGTCTTCTGTGCCGCCGGCGGCATCATTGCGCTGGTGTCGATGCGTCATACCGAAACGCCGCGCCATATGCAGAACCTGACCACTCGCGAAAAACTCGCCGAACTGGGGCGCGCCGCGACGCTGATCTATACCAACCGCAGCATCCTGTTCTCCAGCATCGTGCGCATTATTAACACCCTGTCGCTGTTTGGTTTTGCGGTGATTATGCCGATGATGTTCGTTGATGAGCTGGGCTTTACCACCTCGGAGTGGCTCCAGGTGTGGGCGGCCTTCTTCTTTACCACCATCTTTTCGAACGTTTTCTGGGGGATCGTGGCGGAGAAAATGGGCTGGATGAAGGTGATTCGCTGGTTCGGCTGCATCGGGATGGCGCTTTCCAGCCTGGCGTTTTACTACATCCCTCAGCACTTTGGCCACAGCTTTGCGATGGCGCTGGTGCCGGCTATTGCCCTGGGTATTTTCGTCGCCGCGTTCGTGCCGATGGCGGCGGTGTTCCCGGCGCTGGAGCCGAACCATAAAGGCGCGGCGATTTCGGTCTATAACCTGTCTGCCGGGCTGTCGAACTTTCTGGCGCCGGCGATCGCCGTGGTGCTGCTGCCCTATTTCAGCACCATCGGGGTGGTGATTGCCTATACCGCCTTATATATTCTGGCCTTCTTCCTGTGCCCGTTAATCCGCGTTGAACAGCCTGGCATTACCCGCGCTCAGAGTGCGAAACCGTTTACCGCCAACGCGGCGGAGTCTTAATAAACCCGACATCTGCTATGAACAACGAGCAATCCGGGCGGTGACGCCCGGATTTTCGCCTTAGGCGATAGTCACTTTGCCGTCCAGATAGACATCCTGCACGGCATTGATCAGCTTCACGCCGTCGGCCATCGATTTCTTAAACGCTTTGCGGCCAAGGATCAGCCCCATGCCGCCGGCGCGTTTATTGATCACCGCGGTGCGCACCGCGTCGGCAAGGTCGGTCTCCCCGCCCGCCGCGCCACCGGAGTTAATCAGCCCGGCGCGGCCCATGTAGCAGTTGGCCAGCTGGTAGCGCACCAGATCGATGGGGTTATCGCTGGTCAGTTTGCTGTACACCCGGTCGTCGGTATAGCCGAAGTTAACCGCTTTGTAGCCGCCGTTATTCTCCGCCATCTTTTGCTTGACGATATCGGCGCCGATGGTGGCCGCCAGGTGGTTGGCCTGACCGGTCAGGTCAGCGGAAACATGGTAGTCGACACCGTCTTTCTTGAATGCCGAATTGCGCAGATAGGCCCACAGCACGGTGACCAGGCCCAGCTCATGGGCCCGCTCAAAGGCCGCAGAGATCTCTTCTATCTGACGACGCGATTGTTCCGAGCCGAAATAGATCGTCGCGCCCACGGCCACCGCCCCCATATTGAACGCCTGCTCAACGCTGGCGTAGAGGGTCTGGTCGTACTCGGTGGGGTAGCTCAGCGTTTCGTTATGGTTGAGCTTCACCAGGAAAGGAATACGATGCGCGTAACGGCGCGACACCGAGGCCAGCACGCCGTAGGTCGACGCCACGCAGTTACAGCCGGCTTCGATCGCCAGCTCGACGATATTTTTCGGATCAAAGTACAGCGGGTTGGCGGCGAAGGAGGCCCCCGCCGAGTGCTCCACGCCCTGGTCGACCGGCAGAATGGACAGGTAGCCGGTCCCCCCCAGTCGTCCGGTGTTGTACAGGGTTTGCATATTGCGTAGCACCGCCGGCGGCCGGTTGTTATCCACCATCACCCGATCAACATAATCTGCGCCAGGCAGATACAGCTGGTCGGCCGGAATGGTTATACAACGGTGCTGCAAAAGGCTCTCGGCATCTTTGCCCAGCAACTGCGTAATATCAGTCATAGCAATCTCCCGTAAGGCCGGCCGGAGCCGGCATGCATTATCCCAACCCAATTATTTTGGGCAGGTTAAGCCTGGTACCGACTTAGCCTATTTTCCAGCCGGGAGGGCATTTTTTCAGGAGATTCTGCTGTCCCGTTACGCTGCCATTTACCACCAGGCATGGAAATGGTGCACCGGCCCGATGCCGTGGCCCACCTCCAGGGAGTCGGCCTGCGCCAGGGCCGCCGACAGCCAGGCCTTGGCCTCGGTAACGGTGGCCGCCCAGTCGGCGTGACGCGGACGCAGCGCCGCCAGCGCCGCCGAGAGCGTGCAGCCGGTGCCGTGCGTGTTTTTGGTCTGTACTCGCGGCGCGGTAAATCGCTGTTCCCCTTCGCGGGTGAAGAGCCAGTCCGGGCTCTCGGCATCGTCGAGATGGCCGCCCTTCATCAATACCGCGCCGCAGCCCAGCGCCAGCAGCGCCCGCCCCTGCTCCAGCATTTCGCGCTCGTTGCGCGCATGGGGAGCATCGAGCAGGGCGGCCGCTTCCGGCAGGTTCGGGGTGATCAGCGACACCTGCGGCAACAATCGTTGACGCAGGGTCTCCACCGCCGAGGCCGACAGCAGCGGATCGCCGCTTTTCGCCAGCATGACGGTATCCAGCACCACGTTGGCCACCCGGTAGCGCGCCAGCCGCTCGGCCACGGCTTCCACAATATCGGTTTCCGCCAGCATGCCGATTTTGGTGGTATCGATGCGCACATCGCTGAACACCGAATCGAGCTGCGCCGCCACAAAGTCCGGTTCAATACGATAGACCGACTGCACGCCGCGGGTGTTCTGCGCCACCAGGGCGGTGATCGCCGAGCAGCCGTAGGCCCCCAGCGCGGAGAAGGTTTTCAGATCGGCCTGGATACCGGCCCCGCCGCTGGGATCGGTGCCGGCGATGGTCAGAGCATTGATGCGTTTCATGCGCGCACCTCCTGATACAGCGCGTCAAGAAACGCCGGAACAAAGCTCCCGGGCCCCCCGTGACGGGCAGCGATTTCCCCGGCCTGCTTCATGAGCCCGCAGGCGGCGGCCACGTTTTCCAGCCGGTCTCCCGGCAGCGCCGCGCTCGCCGCCACCACCGCCGACAGCGCGCAGCCGGTGCCCACCACCCGGGTCATCAGCGCACTGCCGCCCGCCACGCTGAGCACCCGCTCGCCGTCGGTGACGTAATCCACCTCACCGGTGACCGCCACGACGGAGGTCAACTGACGAGCCAGCGCCTGGGCCGCCGGCAGCGCCGCGGCGGCCGTATCGGTGGTATCCACCCCGCGCCCGCCGGCGCTCATCCCGGCCAGCGCCAGAATTTCGGAGGCATTGCCGCGAATGGCCGCCGGCTGGAAGGCCAGCAGCGCGTGACAAAAGGCCGTGCGCACGGTCAGGGCGCCGACCGCCACCGGATCCAGCGTCCAGGGCTTGCCGGCCTGGCGGGCCTGCTCCACTGCGGCACGCATGGCCACTGCGCGATCTTCGGTCAGGGTGCCGACGTTGATTAACAGCGCATCGGCGATGGCGGCGAACTGCGCCGCTTCGCGGGGATCGATCACCATCGCCGGCGAGGCGCCGACGGCCAGCAGAACATTGGCGGTAAAGGTCTGCACCACGTCATTGGTCATGCAGTGCACAAGGGGGGAATGGGCGCGCAGCAGATGGCGCAGGTGCGCGACAGGCGCGGGATTCAACAGCTCAGGCATGGTTTGCTCCCGCCAGACGAGGTAGAAGCAATGACCCTGCGGTCTCTGACTTCCCTACGCTGGCATTATCCAGATCAGGTGGTACGGGTATTTCTCAGCCTTCATTTAAGAAGGGCACCCCGAGTCATAAAAGCGGTACAACTTTTTCCTGAAGCAGGGTACGAAATGTGGCGGTGTAACACAAGCTGACCGGCTTTTTTTCCCCGTTCGCCAGCTAATACAAAAGGCGTAATTTCTGATTAAAAATGTGTTTTTTGCAAGCAAAACTGGATGAATGTAAATGTGTGGTTATATTTAAAAAATCTGTAACAAACAGTCACCTGCGTTAAATCGGTAAAACCGAACGAACCATGCAATAAATGAGGATTGCAATGAAATTAACCCCAATAGTGAAAGGGTTAGCGTTAGCGGGCATGTTGAGTAGTCTCGCTTTCGCCGCCTGGGCAGATACGTCAGCCAAAGAGGCAACCGAAGCGACCAAAAAAGCAAACGATGCCCTCTACAACCAACTCCCCTTCTCCGATAACACCGATTTCACCAATGCGCATAAAGGCTTTATTGCCGCCCTGCCGCCAGAGGTCATCAAAGGCGAACAGGGCAATGTCATCTGGGATCCGGGCCAGTACGCCTTCATTAAAAAAGGGGAAAAAGCGCCAGAAACCGTAAACCCGAGCCTGTGGCGTCAGTCGCAGCTGATCAACATCAGCGGCCTGTTTGAAGTCACCGACGGGGTCTACCAGATCCGCAACCTCGATCTCTCCAATATGACAATCATTGAGGGTAAAGAGGGGATCACCGTCGTAGACCCGCTGGTCTCGGCTGAAACCGCCAAAGTCGGCATGGATCTCTACTATAAGAACCGGGGTAAAAAACCGGTCGTCGCGGTGATCTACACCCACAGCCACGTTGACCACTACGGCGGCGTGCGCGGCGTGGTTGATGAAGCCGACGTCAAAGCGGGTAAAGTAAAAATCTACGCGCCGTCTGGCTTTATGGAAGCGGCGGTGGCGGAAAATATCATGGCCGGGAACGTCATGAGCCGCCGCGCCAGCTATATGTACGGCAACCTGCTGAAGCCGGACGCTAAAGGCCAGGTGGGCGCGGGCCTGGGGACTACCACCTCGGCAGGCACCGTCACCCTGATTGCGCCAACCAACATCATTGATAAGGATGGCCAGAAAGAGGTGATCGACGGCCTGACCTATGACTTCATGCTGGCGCCAGGCTCCGAAGCGCCGTCAGAAATGCTGTGGTATATCGAAGAGAAGAAATTGATCGAATCCGCAGAGGATGTCACCCACACCCTGCATAACACCTACTCGCTGCGCGGGGCGAAGATCCGTGAGCCGCTGCCGTGGTCGAAATATATCAACCAGGCGATCGTTCGCTGGGGCGATAAGGCTGAGATCATAATGGCCCAGCACCACTGGCCGACCTGGGGCAACGAGAACGTGGTTAACCTGCTGAAGAGTCAGCGTGACCTGTATCGTTACATCAACGACCAGACCCTGCGGATGGCTAACGAAGGCCTGACCCGCGATGAAATCGCCGCTAACTTTAAGCTGCCGGACGGCCTCGCCAATACCTGGGCTAACCGCGGCTACTACGGCTCGGTCAGCCACGATGTGAAGGCCACCTACGTGCTGTATCTCGGCTGGTTCGACGGCAACCCGGCCACCCTTGACGAACTGCCGCCGGAAGAAGCGGCGAAGAAGTTCGTCGAGTACATGGGCGGCGCGGATGCCATCCTGAAGAAAGCGAAAGAGGATTACGACCAGGGTAACTACCGCTGGGTTGCCCAGGTGGTGAGCAAAGTCGTCTTCGCCGACCCTAACAACCAGCAGGCGCGTCATCTGGAAGCCGATGCCCTGGAGCAATTAGGCTATCAGGCGGAGTCCGGCCCGTGGCGTAACTTCTACCTTACCGGCGCCCAGGAACTGCGCAATGGCGTGGTGAAAGGTCCGACCCCGAACACCGCCAGCCCGGACACCGTCCGCGCCATGACCCCGGAAATGTTCTTTGATTATCTGGCGGTCCATATTAATGGCGAAAAAGCGGGCAATGCGAAGTCGGTCTTCAATATCGATCTGGGCAATGACGGCGGTAAATATAAACTGGAACTGGAAAACGGTGTGCTGAACCACACCGCCAATGCGCAAGCCAAAGAGGCGGATGCCACCCTGACGCTGGATCGCGCTACCCTCAATAAAATCATTCTCAAAGAAGAGACCCTGAAGCAGGCGGAAGATAAGGGGGAAGTTAAAATCAGCGGTAACGGGGCTAAACTCGATGAAATGTTAGGCTATATGGACCCGTTTGACTTCTGGTTTAACATCGTGACGCCGTAATGATTCGCTGACGGCTATCATGGTAACAAGGCGGTGATCCCGCCTTGTTACCCTCTCCTGCCCGGTCAGTACTCCGCAGGCAGCGGTCGATCGATAGAGATCAGTTTGCCACGTTTCATCGTGATATATCCCCCCGCCTTTAAGTCCGCCAGCACGCGAAACACATGAGTGCGCGAAAGATTCGTACGCCGGATGATAAATAACGCCAGCCCCTCATTTTCACCCTCATGCGTATGCTGCCGATACAAATAGCGATACAGCATCGGACGAATCGTCTGGTAGCTGGTGACCTGGCGACGTTCATTGTGCAGGTCGATGGTAAAGATACTCATGAACACCAACACCTGCGCCAGCGCCTCAACGCGCTGCGGGTGGGTAGCAATAAAAAGGCGATCAAAAGTGGCGTAGGAAATTTTACGCAGCGTCACGGTTGCGCTTCCGGTATATTCAAATTTCGCCAGCGGGCAATACCGTTCCATCAGGCCAATCGGCATATGCTCAATAGTATTACCGATATTCAACCCATCATCCGGCATTAATATGGATAGCGAACCCTCGGTGCAAAAATAAATATACCCCGGTTGCGGGCACCATTTTTTATTGGCGGCGAGAATAACCTCTTCACCTTCCACGAGGATATCGGCAAAAAAGTCGGCTATGGCTAACGTCTTATAATAACTATGTATTTCCTGGAAATTCATTCTCTGCCCTCGCCTGCGCCGTTAGCGACAGTATAGCAGTCCTCGCCTGCTAAAGACGAGGAGATCCTTTAGCGGCGCCGCGCCAGTCCCATATGGGACTATTCAGCGGAATATTAGTCTTTAGAATAAACGACAAGCCATTCACTTTTTAAGCGGGAGATATTTTTTATTTCCGCATAATAAATTACCTGAGAGGTAGTGATGAAATTAAATCAGATAGCCAAAAATCTGGCGCTGGCCGGAATGTTATCGTCTTTGTCGGTAACCGCCTTTGCCGCCGAGCAACAACAGGATGCCACACCGGCCACGCGGGAGGCGAACCAGGCGCTATACCGTAAACTGCCGTTTGCGGATAAAACCGACTTTAACAACGCCCATCAGGGATTTATCGCGCCCCTGCCGCCGGCGATGCTCAAAGGTGACCAGGGAAATATTATCTGGGATCCGGCCAAATATAATTTCGTCAAAGAGGGCGAAAAAGCGCCGGACACCGTCAATCCCAGCCTGTGGCGCCAGTCGCAGCTGCTTAATATCGGCGGTCTGTTCAAAGTCACCGACGGCGTTTACCAGATCCGTAATCTCGATCTTTCCAATATGACCATTATTGAAGGCAAAACCGGGATCACCATCATCGACCCGCTGCTAAGCGCCGAACCGGCTAAAGAGGCTCTGGCGCTCTATTTTGCCCACCGGCCGAAAAAACCGGTGGTGGCGGTTCTGTTTACCCACAGCCATGTGGACCACTACGGCGGTATCCGCGGGGTGGTGGATGAAGCCGATGTCAAAGCCGGAAAAGTGAAGATTTACGCCCCGGACGGCTTTATGAAAGAAGCGGTTTCCGAAAATATCATGGCCGGTACCGCGATGAGCCGCCGCGCCAGCTATATGTATGGCAACCTGCTGAAGCCGGACGCCAAAGGTCAGGTTGGCGCCGGTCTCGGCACCACCACCTCGGCGGGTACCGTCACGCTGATCCCGCCGACCAACTACATTACCCATACCGGTCAGCAGGAAGTGATCGACGGCCTGACCTATGACTTTATGATGGCGCCGGGCTCGGAAGCGCCGTCTGAGATGCTGTGGTATGTCAAAGAGAAGAAAATGATCGAGGCGGCAGAGGATGTCACCCATACCCTGCACAACACCTACTCGCTGCGCGGCGCCAAAATCCGCGATCCGCTGGCGTGGTCGAAATACATCAACGCCGCCATCGACCGCTGGGGCAACGATGCGGAAGTGATTATCGCGCAGCACCACTGGCCGACCTGGGGCAATGACAATATCGTTAAGCTGATGAAAGGTCAGCGCGATATGTATCGCTATATCAACGACCAGACTCTGCGGATGGCGAATTTGGGCATGACCCGCGATGAGATCGCCGCCAACTTCAAGCTGCCGGAGTCCCTTGAGAAACAGTGGTCCAGCCGCGGCTACTACGGTTCCGTCAGCCACGATGTGAAAGCGACCTACGTCTTCTACCTCGGCTGGTTCGACGGCAACCCGGCCACCCTCGACGAGCTGCCGCCAGAGCAGGCGGCGAAGAAGTTCGTGGAATATATGGGCGGTGCCGATGCCATCATGCAGAAAGCCAAAGCCGACTACCAGCAGGGGAACTACCGCTGGGTGGCGCAGGTGACCAGCAAAATCGTCTTCGCCGATCCGAACAATCAGCAGGCGCGTCATCTGGAAGCCGACGCCCTGGAGCAGCTCGGGTATCAGGCGGAAGCCGGGACCTGGCGCAACTTCTACCTCACCGGCGCTCAGGAGCTGCGTAACGGCGTGCAGAAACTGCCGACGCCGAACACCGCCAGCCCGGATACCGTGCGGGCGATGACGCCGGAAATGTTCTTCGATTATCTCGGGGTGCATATCAACGGCGAAAAAGCCGGGGCGGCTAAAGCGGTCTTTAACATCGACCTCGGTAAAGACGGCGGCAAGTACAAACTGGAGCTGGAAAACGGCGTGCTTAACCATACCGCCAATGCGGTAGCCGACAACGCAGACGCCAGCATCTCGCTCAGCCGCGACACCCTGAATAAGATCATCCTGAAACAGGAGACGCTGAAGCAGGCTCAGGCTAACGGCGAGGTTAACATTCGCGGCAATGGCGCTAAGCTCGACGAAATGCTGAGCTATATGGACACCTTTGCCTTCTGGTTCAACATCGTCACCCCGTAAGCGCCACGCGCCCCACGCTCCCCCCGCCGCCTGTCAGGCCGCGGGGGAACTTTATCTTCAGGCAAACGCGCCGAGGGTTTGCCATCCCCCCGCCCGCGGCTCAAAATACGCTGAGGACAACTTTTTTGCGCGGAGGTATTTATGGCGCTTTATCACCATGCGCTGGTACTGATTAACAGCAGTCAGGACGGCGTCCCGCTGCTCGAGCATGCCGCCAGAATGGCGGAAGAGAACGGCATGCGCATCACTATCGCCCACATCAGCACCGACTACCGGGCGCTGAACTATGTTTCCGACAGCCTGCGCGACGATCAGGTCTCGCAGGAGGTGATCCAGGCCAAAGCCCTGCTCAACGAGCTGGCCTGCACCGTCTCCCTGCCGGTGGATACCCTCTCACTGGTGACCACCCGCCGCTTTGAAGATGTCGAAACCTGCGTTCGACAGCGGCAGATCGATTTAATTATTGCCGGACACCATAACCGGCTGCTGGGCGTCCTCTCCTCACACTCGCTGGAGTACATCAACCACTTAACCATAGACGTGCTGATCAAGCACCTGCCCTAGCGCAAGGCGGCCTGCAGCAGGGAAAAACAGTCTTCGATAAGCGGCGGCAGCGCCTGCGGCCCGCGCATCAGGGCCACCGTGCGGGTCAACGCCGGCTGCTGCAGCTCGGCGACCTTGAGCGCCGGGTCCTGCAGATGGGTGGTGTACAGCTCCGGCAGTATCGCCACCGCTAAGCGCGAGCGCACCAGGCCATACAGGGTTTCGATATAGTCCACCTGGTAGCGGGTGGTCAGCGTCAGGCGATGGCTCTCCACTAATGCCGCCACCAGCCGCTGAATATTGCCCTTCGAGAAGACGGCAATGTCCCGCCCCACCAGCTGTTTCCACGGCAGATGCGCCTGCGCGGCCAGCGGATCGTCGCGGTGCAGCACCGCCACGAAGGGATCGTCGCGCAGCGGATAGACCAGCAGTTCTGCGGGCAGTGAGCTGTCGATCGCCCCGATGCCGAAATCAATCTCGCCGCGCAGCAGCGCCTGGATGAGCGCATCGTTGGTCTGATCGTGAAATTCAATACGCAGACGGGGAAAGGCCTGGGCCAGGGTCTGCGGCAGCAGCGGAAACAGCAGCGAACTGACCGACGGCACCAGGCCGATGCGCACCGTCCCGTCGCCGCCCGCCTCGACGATCTGCTGCATATCGAAAAAGGCCGCCTGCGCCACGCTGAGGATCCGCTGGGCGTGGGGTAAAATCGCCGCCCCCAGTTCAGTCAGGGTGACCGCCGAAGCGGTGCGGTTGACCAGCTTGCCGCCGAGCACCGTTTCAATCTGCCGCAGAGCGCTGCTCAGCGCTGGCTGGCTAATCGCCAGCCGACTGGCGGTATCGGTAAAATGGCGCAGCTGGGCCAGGGTGACGAAATACTGAAGCTGTTTAAGAGAGAGCGCGGGCAGCCGCTGCCAGGGTTCGTTCATCATCGGGTTCGCTACGGTGGTCCTGCACAATAACCCGAGCTTATCGGGTGATAAATTTATTCATCTGGGCAAACGTTTGCTGTGCCCCTAGAGTATCCGCATTATCCTTGTGCCGGAGTGGTTATGTCCAGCAATGCTCAAGTCCGCCGTCGCGCCGTGCAGGCCGCGCGCGGCGAATCCCCGTTTGATCTGCTGCTGGTCGATGCGCAGATCGTCGATATGGCCACGGGCGAAATCCGCCCGGCTGATGTCGGTATCGTCGGCGAGATGATCGCCAGCGTCCACCCGCGCGGCAGCCGCGTCGACGCCCATGAAGTGCGTTCCCTGTCCGGCGGCTACCTGTCGCCCGGCCTGATGGACACCCACGTGCACCTCGAAAGCTCCCACCTGCCGCCCGAGCGCTACGCCGAAATCGTCCTCACCCAAGGCACCACCGCGGTGTTCTGGGATCCGCATGAGCTGGCCAACGTGCTCGGCGTCGAGGGCGTGCGTTACGCGGTAGACGCCAGCCGCCACCTGCCGCTGCAGGTGATGGTCGCCGCGCCGTCGAGCGTGCCCTCCACCCCCGGCCTCGAAATGTCCGGCGCCGATTTCGCCGGCGCGGAAATGGAGACCATGCTCGGCTGGCCGGAAGTGCGCGGCGTGGCGGAAGTGATGGATATGCATGGCGTGCTGCACGGCAGCGAGCGGATGCAGGAGATTGTCCAGGCCGGTCTCAACAGCGGAAAACTGATTGAAGGCCACGCCCGCGGGCTGAGCGGCGCCGACCTGCAGGCCTACCTCGCCGCCGGCGTCACCTCCGATCATGAACTGACCTCGGCGGACGACGCGCTGGAAAAACTGCGCGCCGGGCTGACGATCGAGATCCGCGGCTCGCACCCCTACCTGCTGCCGGATATCGTGGCGGCGTTGAAAACGCTGCCGCACCTCTCCTCGCAGATCACCGTCTGCACCGATGACGTGCCGCCGGATATGCTGCTGGAGAAAGGCGGGATCATCGCCCTGCTCAACCTGCTGATCGAGCATGGATTACCGGCGGTCGATGCGCTGCGTTTCGCCACCCTCAACGCTGCTATTCGCCTGCAGCGCCACGATCTCGGGCTGATTGCCGCCGGGCGACGCGCCGACCTGGTGGTGTTTGATTCCCTGGAGAAACTGGCGGCCCGCGAAGTCTACGTTGGTGGGGAACGGCTGGCCCATGCCGGCCGCCTGCTGAAGCCGATCGCCCCGGCGCCGGGCGTGACGCCGCCGCGCGATACCTTGCAGATAGCCCCCCTCGCCGCCGATGACTTTATCCTGCGCATCAAGGACATTCGCCACGGCGTCGCCCGCCTGCGCCATATCCGCGGCGCGCGCTTCACCCAGTGGGGTGAGGTCGAAGTGCAGATCCGCGACGGCCAGGTCCAGCTGCCCGCCGGCTTCAGCCTGATCTGGGTCAAGCACCGCCACGGCCGCCATCAGGCGACGCCGCAAATCGCCCTGCTTGAAGGCTGGGGCGAGCTGCGCGGCGCCATCGCCACCAGCTATTCCCACGATTCACACAATCTGGTGGTGCTCGGGCGCAATGCTGAGGATATGGCGCAGGCGGCCAACCAGCTTATCGCCTCCGGCGGCGGGATGGCGCTGGCGCAACGGGGCGAGATCCTCGCCCATGTGGCGATGCCGATTGCCGGCATGCTGTCGGATCTCCCGGCGGCCGAGCTGGCGCGTCAGTTCCGCGAGCTGCGCGATCTGAGCAGCAAAGTCGCCGACTGGGAGCCGCCGTACCGGGTCTTTAAGGCCATTGAAGGCACCTGTCTTGCCTGTAACGCCGGGCCGCATTTAACCGATTTGGGTCTGACCGACGGCGGCAGCCGCCAGATAGTCGACCCGTTGATAGCCTGCCGGGAAACCCCGGCGCCAACGCCTCACAACAATAATCCTCAGGGAGCCTGAGCATGGCCGATAACACACTTCACTCTTCCGCCCGCGATAACTGGCTGGAGCGCCGCTTTGCGCTGCGCTCGCGCGGCGGCACGCTGCGCAGCGAATGCCTGGCCGGGATCACCGGTTTTCTCGCCGCCGCCTATTTACTGGTGGTCATCCCGGGACTGCTGGCGATCGGCGGAATGGACAAAGGCGCCGCCACCACCGGCACCATTCTGGTCTTCGTCGTCGGCTCGCTGCTGATGGCGTTTTACGCCAACCTGCCGTTTATCGTCGGCCCGGGCATTGGCGGCTCAGTGCTGGTGGGGGTCACGCTGGCCGGTAGCGAGGGGATTGGCTGGCAGACGGGCCTCGGGATCGCCTGCTGGTCGGGGGTTCTCTTCTTCCTGCTGACCCGCTTTGGCCTGCGTGAAGTGGTGACCCGCTCGGTGCCGCAGTCGATCAAGCTGGGGCTGACGGCCTCCATCGGCCTGTTCGTCGCCGTCCTCGGCTTTCGCAACGCCGGGCTGGTGCTCGCCAATGCCAAAACCAACGCCCTGATGCTCGGCGACTTCCTCGCCCCCGGCGCGCTGGTGGCGCTGTGCGGCCTGTTCCTGGCCATAGCCCTGCAGGCGCGTAAGGTGCCGGGCGCCATTTTGTGGGCCATTCTGTGCGCTACCCTGGTGGGGATCCCGTTCGGCGTCACGAAACTGCCGACGCATTTTATCGATGTCCCCCACTCGCTGGCCCCGGTGCTGGGAGAGGTTGACCTGCTGGGGGCGTTAAACATCGCCTTCCTGCCGTTCCTGTTTGTCTTTTTCGCTTCTGAGTTTTTCTCCACCATGGGGACGACGCTGGCGGTGGGCGGCGAGGCGGGTCTGCTGGATGAAGAAGGCAACATGCCGCAGATTAATCGCCCGTTTATGGTCGATTCGATTGCCGCGGCGCTCGGCCCGTGGGTAGGTATTCCGGCGGCGACGGCGCTGATTGAGTCCTCGGCGGCGGCGGAAGCCGGCGGCAAAACCGGCCTCACCGCGCTGTCGGCGGCGGTGATGTTCCTGCTGATGCTGCTGTTCACGCCGGTGGCGCTGATGATCCCGAAGGAGGCCACCGCCCCGGCGCTGATCCTGATCGGCCTGAACATGTTCAGCGGCCTGCGCAAAGTGGATCTCGGCAACTTCACCGACGGCCTGCCGGTGCTGATGATGGTGATGATCACCCTTATCGCCAACAGCTTCGGCACCGGCATCGCCGGCGGGCTGCTGTTTTACATTGTGATCAAGGCCATCGCCGGCAAGTGGCGGGAAATCCCGATTGGCCTGTGGGTGCTGGCCGTCCCGCTGGTCTACTACTTCGCGACCTTAGTTAGACATTAAGCCCTTCACAATGTGATTTCACCTCTTCATATAACAAACGCACCGCGGCAGAGAGCTGTTTGCGGTGCGGACAAATCAGGTTCAACGGCACCACATCCCCCTGGTAACGCGGCAGCAGGCGCCGCAGGCGGCCCGCCCGCAGATCGTCGCTGACGTCGAGCATCGATTTATAGGCAATGCCCTCCCCGGCCACCGCCAGCCGGCGGATCACCTCCGCGTCGTCGCTCATCACCGTGCCGGAGACCTTCTGCTGCAGAACTTCGCCGTCGAGGCTCAGCGACCAGCGGTCGAACGGGCGGCCGCGCAATATGTAGATCAACGCATTGTGCTGGCCGAGCTCCTCAAGGGTCTGCGGCTCGCCGTGGCGGGCGATCCACTCAGGAGAGGCCACCAGTACCCGACGATTTTCCGGCGCCACCGGCAGCGAAATAAACGAGGCGTCATCGTTATTGCCATAGCGAAACGCGACGTCCACCGGATCTTTAAACACGTCGGTCAGCTGGTCGGAAAAGAGCAGCCGCAGGCGCAGCGCCGGGTGGCGTTGCCGAAAGTCGCGGAACAGGCTCAGGAGCAGGTTACGCCCGAGATCCGACGGCACGGCGATCTGCAGCATGCCGCGAATTTCATCGTCCGGGGTCTGGATCTTCTGCAGGCCAGCCTCGAGGGTATCGAGCATCTGGGTGGCATACGGCAGCCAGGTCTCCCCCTCCGGCGTCAGGCGCAGGCTGCGGGTCGAGCGGGCGAACAGGCGAATATTGAGGATTGTCTCCAGACGCTTAATCGCCGCGCTTACCTGCGCCGGTTGCTGCCCCGCCTCGCGCGCGGCGTCGCTAAAACTGCCCAGTGCCGCGGCGCGGACAAATAAGGTCAGATCTTCCAGCCTGAACATGCCGATTCTCCCCTGCTTCAGATTGCTCCCAAAATAGGCATCACCGTCGCTGCAACGCAAGCGGCGCATGACTTGCGCCGTGTTTTGCTTACACTTTTTAAAAATCCAGTGCTTGCCATTTCAGCAACGCATCAGGAATGATACGAGGCTGCTATTTTGAGTCCAGGTAATATTGAGGAAACTATGCGTAAAACAAAAATGATGCTTCTGGGCGTACTCCTTGCCACCGCCGGCGCCAGCTGGACGGCTTCTGCCGCGGGGATCGATCAGTATGCGCTGAAAGAGTTCACCGCCGACTTCACCCAGTTCCACATTGGCGACACCGTTCCGGCGATGTACCTCACCCCCGAATACAACATCAAAGGGTGGCAGCAGCGTAATCTGCCCGCGCCGGACGCCGGCAGCCACTGGACCTATATGGGCGGTAACTACGTGCTGATCACCGACACCGAAGGCAAAATCCTCAAGGTGTACGATGGCGAGATCTTCTATCATCGCTGATCCGCTCAAACTCCGCATCCGCCCCGGCGAACCAGCGGACTCTCCGGCGCTGCGCCAGCTCTTTCTGCGGGCGCGCAGTATGTCGTGGACCTGGCTTCCCTCCACGACGTGGCGGCTGGAAGATTTCGATGCCGCCACCGCGGATGAACAGCTATGGGTCGCGGAATACGACGGCCTGCCGGTGGGCTTTGCCGCCGTATGGACCGCCGATAACTTTCTTCACCATCTGTTCGTCGACCCGGACTGGCAGGGCAAACATATCGGCAGCGCGCTGCTGGCGCAGGTCGAACGGACCTTTACCACCAGCGGGACGCTGAAGTGCCTGATGGAAAATAAAAACGCCCTGCGCTTCTACCAGCGTCACGGCTGGACCATCGAAGCACAGGGCGCCTCGCCCGAGGGCGGATACTGGCTGATGCGCTCGCCGCGGCCTTAAACGGCGCGGAAGGCAATCTCACCCGGGATCACTTCTCCCTGCCAGTACATCTGGGCCGCCACCCGACCCGCCAGCTGGCGGTAGATGCCGGTAAATTCGCTTTCCGGACGCGCCACCACCGTCGGCGTGCCGTTATCGAGATCTTCCCGCAGCGTAATATGCAGCGGCAGCTGGCCCAGCAGCTGGGTATGGTATTTCTCGGCCAGTTTTTGCGCGCCGCCGGTGCCGAAGATCGGCTCATGGTGCCCGCAGTTGCTGCAGATATGCATGCTCATGTTTTCCACGATCCCCAGCACCGGCACTTCCACTTTTTCGAACATCACGATGCCTTTTTTGGCGTCGATCAGCGCGATATCCTGCGGCGTGGTGACTACCACCGCGCCGGTGACCGGAATGTTCTGCGCCAGCGTCAACTGGATGTCGCCAGTGCCCGGCGGCATATCCAGCACCAGGTAGTCGAGATCCGGCCACAGGGTCTCCTGCAGCATCTGCATCAGCGCCTTGCTGGCCATCGGCCCGCGCCACACCATGGCGTTGTCGTCGGTCACCAGGTAGCCGATGGAGTTGGTGGCCAGACCGAACTTCATGATCGGCGCCATATGGGTACCGTCCGGCGAGGTCGGGCGGCTGTCTTCCGCGCCAAGCATGGTCGGAATCGACGGGCCGTAGATATCGGCATCCAGAATGCCCACCTTCGCCCCTTCCGCGGCGAGCGCCAGCGCCAGGTTTACGGCAGTAGAAGATTTACCGACGCCGCCTTTCCCGGAGCTGATGGCGATAATGTTCTTCACGCCGTTGATGCCGGGCTGGTTTTTCACGCGCTTGAGGGTCGCGATGCTGTGGGTCAGCTTCCAGTCGATGGCCTTCGCGCCAGTGATGCGCAACAGCTCAGCGCTGCACTGCTCTTTGAGCGCTTCGAAGGCGCTGCTCCAGACGAACGGCATTTGTAGCTCGATATGAACGGTATCGTCCAGCCAGGCGACATGGTGCAGCGCCTTGAGGGTGGTGAGATTATGCTTCAGGGTTGGGTGCTGGAAATTGGCCAGCGTCCCGGCGACCATCGCGCGGAGGCGCTCGGGGGATTTGGCCTGGGATTGCGAATTCATCCCGACTCCTTTGTTGTTTTGAGATGCTTTCAGTAATCACAGAGTTTATCACAGGAAAGGATTATCCATATATGGGCAGCCATTTATGGCGCACCCACAGCCCTTTTGGTAATATCGGAAGCCCTTTTTACAACAGAAGATGTAATGCTCACTATGACTCAAGTCGCGAAGAAAATTCTGGTAACGTGCGCCCTGCCGTACGCCAACGGCTCCATCCACCTCGGCCACATGCTGGAGCACATCCAGGCTGATGTCTGGGTCCGTTACCAGCGAATGCGCGGCCACGAGGTCAACTTCATCTGCGCCGACGACGCCCACGGCACGCCGATCATGCTCAAGGCGCAACAGCTCGGTATCACCCCGGAGCAGATGATTGGCGAGATGAGTCAGGAGCATCAGACCGATTTTGCCGGCTTCGACATCAGCTACGATAACTATCACTCGACGCACAGCGACGAGAATCGCGAGCTGTCGGAGCTTATCTACACCCATCTGAAAGAGAACGGTTTTATCAAAAACCGCACCATCTCTCAGCTCTACGATCCGGAAAAAGGCATGTTCCTGCCGGACCGTTTTGTGAAAGGCACCTGTCCGAAGTGTAAATCTCCGGACCAGTACGGCGATAACTGCGAAGTGTGCGGCGCGACCTACAGCCCCACCGAACTGATCGACCCGAAATCGGTGGTCTCCGGCGCCACGCCGGTGATGCGTGACTCCGAACACTTCTTCTTCGACCTGCCGTCGTTCAGCGAAATGCTGCAGGCGTGGACCCGCAGCGGCGCGCTGCAGGAGCAGGTGGCGAACAAAATGCAGGAGTGGTTCGAATCCGGCCTGCAGCAGTGGGACATCTCCCGCGATGCGCCGTACTTCGGCTTCGAAATTCCGAACGCGCCGGGCAAATATTTCTACGTCTGGCTGGACGCGCCGATCGGCTACATGGGCTCTTTCAAGAACCTGTGCGACAAGCGCGGCGACACCACCAGCTTCGACGAATACTGGAAGAAAGACTCCACGGCCGAGCTGTATCACTTTATCGGCAAGGACATCGTCTACTTCCACAGCCTGTTCTGGCCGGCGATGCTGGAAGGCAGCCAGTTCCGTAAACCGACCAACCTGTTCGTGCATGGCTACGTGACGGTCAACGGCGCGAAGATGTCTAAGTCGCGCGGCACCTTCATTAAGGCCAGCACCTGGCTGAAGCACTTTGATGCCGACAGCCTGCGCTACTACTACACCGCCAAGCTCTCTTCGCGCATCGATGATATCGACCTCAACCTGGAAGACTTTATCCAGCGCGTTAACGCCGACATCGTCAACAAGGTGGTTAACCTCGCTTCGCGCAACGCCGGCTTTATCAGCAAGCGTTTTGACGGCGTGCTGGCCGCTGAGCTGGCCGACCCGGCGCTGTACAAAACCTTCACCGACGCGGCGGAAAGCATCGGCGAAGCGTGGGACAGCCGCGAGTTCGGTAAGGCCATCCGCGAAATCATGGCCCTCGCCGACGTGGCCAACCGCTATGTCGATGAGCAGGCGCCGTGGGTGGTGGCGAAACAGGAAGGCCGCGACGCCGACCTGCAGGCCATCTGCACCATGGGCCTGAATATGTTCCGCGTGCTGATGACCTGGCTGAAGCCGGTCCTGCCGCAGCTGGCCGCGCGCGCGGAAGCGTTCCTCAACAGCGAGCTGAGCTGGGACGCCATCCAGCAGCCGCTGCTGGCGCATAAGGTCAATCCGTTTAAGGCGCTGTACAACCGCATCGAGATGAAGCAGGTGGAAGCCCTGGTGGAAGCCTCTAAAGAAGAGGTGAAAGCCACCGCGGCGCCGGTCAGCGGCCCGCTGGCGGACGATCCGATTCAGGAAACCATCACCTTTGACGATTTCGCCAAAGTCGACCTGCGCGTGGCGCTGATTGAAAACGCGGAATTCGTCGAGGGCTCCGACAAGCTGCTGCGCCTGACGCTGGATCTTGGCGGCGAGAAGCGTAACGTCTTCTCCGGCATCCGCTCCGCTTATCCGGATCCGCAGCTGCTGATTGGCCGCCTGACGGTGATGGTCGCCAACCTGGCGCCGCGCAAAATGCGCTTCGGCATCTCGGAAGGGATGGTGATGGCCGCCGGCCCTGGCGGGAAGGATATCTTCCTGTTAAGCCCTGACGATGGCGCGAAGCCGGGTCAGCAGGTGAAATAATAAAAAAGCCGGAGAATATCTCCGGCTTTTTTTTGCCCGGCGGCGCTACCCTTGCACGGGCCGACGGGTTTTGTAGGCCGGGTAAGGCGAAGCCGCCCCCGGCTAACCATCACGCCTTCGGGTTATGCACCCGCTGGGTCAGGCCGCGCAGGAAATTGCGCAGAAACTGGTCGCCGCACTCGCGGTAGTTTTTGTGGTCAGGCGACCGCATCATGGCGGTCACTTCCGGCACCGAGACGCGGTATTTCTGCTCGCTCATGATCGCCACAATATCATCCGTTTTCAGCGAGAAGGCGATCCGCAGCTTTTTCAGCACCGTATTGTTATTCACCCGGCGCTCCAGCGCCAGCTCCGGCGCCGAATCGTCTTTACCGCGCTTGTCATAGATAAGGCCGTTGAGGAAACCCGACAGGATAATGTCCGGGCAGCGGACAAAGCCCTCTTCATCCTCTTTCGTCGTCCAGGTGTCAAAGCTGGCGGAGGTGGATTCCATATCGGATAGCGCAAGAATGCGCACCATATCGTTATTATTGACTTTCAGGGTGTAGCGCAGGCTACGAAGAATATCATTACTGAGCATGAGTGCCTTTTACTGTCGATGATGCAATGGGGCGCAGTGTAGCAGCTTTACAGGCCAATCGCCTCTTTCAGGCTTTTTAAATAGCGCCGGCTCACCGGCACCGTTTGCCCGGCGCGCATCAGCAGCTCCGCCTGACCATTCTCCTCCAGGCGAATCTCCTTCAGGTGCGCCATATTCACCAGATACTGGCGATGACAGCGCAGCAGCGGCGTGCGGCTCTCAAGGGTGCGCAGGGTCAGCTCGGTAAACCCCTCCTTGCCCTCGCGGTCGGTCACGTAGATCCCGCTCATCCGGCTGCTGACAAAGGCCACATCCTCCATCTGCAGCAGCCAGATACGGCTGTGGCCGGTACAGGGGATGTATTTCAGCGTCTGCCGGGCGTCATCCAGCAGCGACACATCCTGCAGATTACGCTCCTGGCGCAGGCGGGCGAGGGTTTTCTCCAGCCGGGCAGCTTCAATCGGCTTGAGCAGATAGTCAAAGGCGTGCTCCTCAAAGGCTTTCACCGCGTATTCATCAAAGGCGGTGAGAAACACGATATAGGGGCGGTGCTCCGGGTCGAGCATCCCGACCATCTCCAGGCCGCTGATGCGCGGCATCTGGATGTCGAGAAACAACACGTCGGGACGCAGCTTATGGACCGCGCCAATCGCCTCCACCGCGTTGCCGCATTCGCCGACGATCTCGATATCGCGCTGAGTCTCCAGCAAAATACGCAGGTTTTCCCGCGCCAGCGGCTCATCATCGACGATCAATACTCTCAGCATGCATTCTCCTCCAGGGGCAAACGTAGGGTGACACGGGTAAAGCGCTCCGGTTCGCAGGTGACGCTGATGCCGCAGTCGGCGCCAAAACGCGCCCGAAGCCGCCTGTCCACCAGATTCATCCCCAGCCCGCTGGCCTGAGGGTTGGCCCGGTACAGCCCAGCGTTATCTTCGATATCCAGCTGCAGCCAGCGATCGTCCTGGCTGGCGCGAATGGTAATTTCGCCGACGCCAAGATGTTGCGATGTGCCATGCTTTATAGCGTTCTCCACGATCGGCTGTAGGGTAAAGGCCGGCAGCTGGTGATGCGCCAGCCCTTCCGGCACCGCCATCTGGATCTGCAGGTTAGCCTGAAAGCGGGCCTTCTCAATCTGCAGGTAGGCGTTAACATGCTCGATCTCATCGGCGAGGGTGACGATTTCTGTCGGCCGCTTCAGGTTCTTGCGAAAGAAGGTCGACAGATACTGCACCAGCTGGCCGGCCTGCTCGCTGTCGCGACGGATCACCGCCTTCAGGGTGTTAAGCGCGTTAAACAGGAAGTGCGGGTTGACCTGGGCATGCAGAAGCTTGATTTCGGATTGCGTCAGCAGCGCCTTCTGCCGCTCGTACTGCCCGGCGAGGATCTGCGCCGACAGCAGCTGGGCAATCCCCTCCCCGAGGGTGCGGTTGATCGAACTGAACAGGCGGTTTTTCGCCTCATACAGTTTGATGGTGCCGATCACCCGCTGGTTCTCGCCGCGCAAGGGGATCACCAGCGTCGACCCCAGCTTACAGTGCGGATGAATCGAGCAGCGGTAGGGCACCTCGTTGCCGTCGGCATACACCACCTCCCCGGTCTCAATCGCCCGTTGCGTATACGAGGAGGAGATAGGTTTGCCCGGCAGGTGGTGGTCGTCGCCGATGCCGGTAAACGCCAGCAGCTTGTCGCGGTCGGTGATCGCCACCGCGCCGATATCCAGCTCCTGGATAAGCACCTGGGCCACCTTCATGCTGTTCTCTTCGTTGAACCCCTGACGCAGGATCCCCTCGGTGGACGCCGCCACCTTCAGCGCCGTGGCGGAAAAGGCGGAGGTGTACTTCTCGAACATCGCCCGCTTGTCCAGCAGAATGCGCATAAACAGCGCCGCGCCGACGGTATTGGTCACCATCATCGGCGCGGCAATGCTCTGCACCAGATGCAGGGCGTCCTGGAACGGGCGGGCGATCAGCAGAATAATCATCATCTGCACCAGCTCGGCCACGAAGGTGATCGCCCCGGCGGTCAGCGGGCTAAAGACTTTGTCCGGCCGGCCGCGCTTGACCAGCACGCTGTGCACCAGACCGCCCAGCAGCCCCTCGACGATAGTGGAGACCATGCAGCTTAAGGCGGTCATCCCCCCCAGCGAGTAGCGGTGCAGGCCGCCGGTCAGCCCCACCAGCCCGCCGACCACCGGGCCGCCGAGCAGGCCGCCCATCACGGCGCCGATGGCGCGGGTGTTGGCGATAGAGTCTTCGATATGCAGACCAAAATAGGTCCCCATAATGCAGAAAATGGAGAAGGTGACGTAGCACAGCAGCTTGTGCGGCAGGCGAACGGTGACTTGCATCAGGGGGATAAACAGTCGGGTTTTGCTCATCAACCACGCGATGACCAAAAATACGCACATCTGCTGAAGCAGCAGCAACACCAGATCAAACTCGTACATACCCGCAAACCACACATTCCTGAAAGCGCGTACCTTACACTGCCTGGCGGAGACTTTCTTTGAAGCCCTGCATAAAAATGAAAAATGACGGGCAGGATCACACTTTTTTGCGGCGCGTGACGCAGCGAAAGCGGCAAAAAGCCCGGCGCGGCGCGCTAAACCGCAATTAATGTTTCATTAACACCTGTGCTTCACCGTATAATCCCCCTGTTAACATCAGGAGTCTATTATGAAGCCAGCGAAAATCGCGGTCGTCACTCTCTTCTTACTTATGGCCATCGGCGGGATCAGCGGCGTGATGCTGGCCGGCTATTCCTTTATTGTACGTGGCGGTGTCGGCTGAGCCAGCGGGCCAGGCGCTCAAATGCGCGGTCGACAATAATCGCCGCCAGCGCCACCAGCAGCGCCCCCTGCACGATATAGGCGGTATTAAACCCGCTCAGGCCGATGATGATCGGCGTCCCAAGCGTATTGGCCCCCACCGTCGAGGCTATCGTCGCGGTACCAATATTGACGATGACCGAGGTGCGGATCCCCGCCAGGATCACCGGGGCCGCCAGCGGCAGCTCCACCTTGCACAGACGCTGCCAGCCGGTCATGCCCATCCCTTCTGCCACATCTGACACGCCCGACGGTATCGACCCCAGACCGGCCAGAGTCCCTTGCAGCACCGGCAGTATGCCATACAGCGCGAGGGCGATCAGCGCCGGCAGCCAGCCAAAGCCCAGCACCGGCACCGCCATCGCCAGCACCGCCACCGGCGGAAAGGTCTGCCCGATAGCGGCGATGGTCTCCACCAGCGGACGAAACGCGCTGCCCGCGGGCCGGGTGACCGCCACCCCTGCCCCCAACCCGACAGCGGTCGCCGCGAGGCTGGACGCCGCCACCAGCCAGCCGTGATCGACAGTGAGCGCCCAGAAGCTCTCCTGCTGGTAGACCGGCCGCGGCAGTTCCGGAAACAGCCGGCTAAACAGCGGCGCGCTGTAGGGCAGCCCCGCCAGCAGGCCGATAAACAGCGCGCTAAGCCACCACAGCGGCTCACGAAGCGCCTTCATGACTCGCCTCCTGGCGCAGCAGATCGGCAAAATGCAGCGTGCCGCAGGGTTGCCCCTCGGCATCCACCACCGGCAGCGCCTCGCAGCGCCGGGCGACAAACTGCGACAGCGCTTCCCGCAGGGTCATGGTGACTGTCAGCCCCTCGCCCGCCAGCCGCTCGTCGGGACGCAGATAGTCCCGCACCTCGCGCAGCGACAGCAGGCGCACGCCCAGCTCGCTGCGGCCAAAAAAGGTTTGCACAAAGCGATTCTCTGGCCGCAGGAGCATCTCCAGCGGCGCCCCCTGCTGGACCACCTCGCCGCCGTCCATCAGCACCAGGTGGTCCGCGAGACGCAGCGCTTCGTCAATATCATGGGTCACCAGGACAATCGTCCGCCCCAGCAGGCGATGGATGCGCAGCATCTCCTGCTGCAGCGCCTCACGGGTCACCGGGTCGAGGGCGCCGAAGGGCTCATCCATCAGCAGTACCTCCGGGTCTGCCGCCAGCGCCCGCGCCACCCCGACCCGCTGCTGCTGGCCGCCGGAGAGCTGATGAGGATAGCGGTCGCGCAGCGTTGCCTCCAGCCCCAGCAGCGCCATCAGCTCGTCGACCCGGTCGGCGATCCTCCCCCGCGGCCATTTTTGCAACTGCGGCACGGTGGCGATATTCTGCGCCACCGTCCAGTGGGGAAACAGGCCGATGGACTGGATGGCATAGCCCATCCGCCGCCGCAGGGTCAGGAGCGGCTGCTGGCGGATGTCTTCGCCGGCAAAGCGAATCATGCCCCGGTCCGGCTCCAGCAGGCGGTTGATCATTTTCAGCGTCGTCGACTTGCCCGAGCCGGAGGTTCCCACCAGCACCGAGAAAGCGCCTTCGCGCAGCTGCAGGGTCAGATCCTTCACCGCCGGGTGACCGGCAAACGCTTTGCTGACCCCTTCAAATTCAATCATTGGCCTCTCCTTTCAGCCAGGCGCCCCACAGGGCGAACAGGGCATCCACGACCACCGCCAGGGCAATGGTCGGCACGACCCCGAGCAACACCAGATCCAGCGCGCTGCTCAGCAGCCCCTGGAACACCAGCGCGCCAAAGCCGCCGGCGCCGATCAGCGCCGCCACCACCGCCATGCCGACGGTTTGCACGCTGACCACCCGCATGCTGCGCAACAGCACCGGCATCGCCAGCGGGAGCTGCACCAGACGAAAGCGCTGTCCGGCGCTCATGCCCATCGCCGTCGCGCTCTCCAGCGCATCCCGCGGCACCTGCTGCAGGCCGGTCACCACCCCGCGCACCAGCGGCAGCAGCGCATACAACGTCAGGGCGATCAGGGCCGGCGCCACGCCGGTCCCGGAGACGCCCAGCTCGCCCAGCGCCGGGAAATAGCGCGCCAGACCGGCAAGCGGGGCAATCAGCAGGCCGAACAGCGCCACCGACGGGATAGTCTGGATCACATTGAGCACGGTGAAGGCCGGCGCCTGCCAGCGCGGACGCCGCCAGAGCCATACCCCCAGCGGCAGGCCAATGATCAGGCCCGGCAGCAGGGTGCCAAACAGCAGAAGCAGATGCTGGCGCAGGGCGTCGTCAAACACCTCCTGGCGGTTGGCATACTCCTTCAGCAGCGAGAGCTGATCGAGCGCCCCGGCGGCGAGCAGGATGATGGGCAGAAGCCAGACTTGCGCATTGAGCAGCCAGCGCCACAGCGGCCGGGCGGTAAGATGACGAATGGCCTCGCTGGCCAGCAGCAGGCAGAGCGCCAGCGACAGCCACAGACCGCTGCCGGGCGAGGTGCGCGCCAGCGGCGAGCCGTGCCGGGAGAGCTCAATCGCCGCCTGGCCGCTGCCCCAGATAAGCAGCGGGAAGAGCAGTTCGGCCAGCAGCAGATGGAGAAGCGGCGCAACCCTGCCCGGCAGCCAGCAGAGCAGGATCCCGGCGAGGGCTGCCGCCAGCTGAACGCCGGCGAGCCAGGGCATCACCTGCCACAGCCCGCGCCCTTCCCCGGAGAGTAAGCGATTCGGCGCGTAAGCGATAAACGGCAGCGCCAGCGTAACCAGCAGCAGGCCTGTCAGCAGCAGGCCGACGCGGTGAGTACAGCGAATGGTCACCGGTAGCTTACTTCAGCAGGCCTTTCTGCTGCAGATAATCTGCCGCCACGCGCTTCGCATCCTGGCCTTCCACCGCGATGCGGGCGTTGAGCTGCTGCAGGGTCTTTTCATCGAGGCTGGCGAAGACCGGCTTCAGCCAGTCGGCGATCTGCGGGTAGGCTTTAAGCACCGCCTCGCGCACCACCGGCGTCGGGGCGTAAATCGGCTGCACGCCCTGCGGGTCGCTCAGCGTCTGTAACCCCAGAGCCGCCACCGGGCCGTCGGTGCCGTAGGCCATCGCCGCGTTGACGCCGGAGGTCTGCTGCGCCGCCGCTTTAATGGTCACCGCCGTATCGCCCCCGGCCAGCGACAGCAGCTGGTTCTGGTTGAGTTTGAAGTCATACGCTTTTTCAAACGCCGGCAGCGCGTCCGGGCGTTCAATAAACTCCGCCGAAGCCGCCAGCTTAAATTCGCCGCCCTGCTGCAGATAGCGGCTGAGGTCAGCCAGCGAGGTCAGATGATTTTTCTCCGCCAGCTCCTGGCGCACGGCGATGGTCCAGGTGTTGTTAGCCGGCGCCGGGGTGAGCCATACCAGCTGATGTTTCTCCTGATCCAGGCGTTTCACCTTCTCATAGCCCTGCCGGGCATTCTTCCATGCCGGGTCGTTTTCATCTTTAAAGAAGAAAGCGCCATTGCCGGTATACTCCGGATAGATATCCAGCTCGCCGGCGACAATCGCCCCGCGCACCACCGGCGTGGTGCCGAGCTGGATTTTATTAATCGTTTTGACGCCGTGGTTTTCCAGCACCTGCTGGATCATATTGCCCAGCAGCGCCCCTTCGGTATCAATTTTCGAGCCGATCTTCACCGGCTCCGCCGCCTGCAGCGGCACACTTATCAGGGCGGCCAGCGCCAGCGCGCCGGACCATTTCGTCGCCATCTTCATCCCGCTTCCCTCAGTTCTTTTGCGCTTCGCTTACAGAAGCTTAAGAGAAAAGCGTAGTCCATTTGCCAGCGATACGAAAAAGAAAAGGCCGATTAATCGGCCTTTAACGTGTGACGTTGGGCTTAAGGGCTCTGCCTTACAACAGCTCAAACTCGCTCTGCTGCACGCGGGCGGAGTCCACGCCGATAAAGACATTGAATTTGCCCGGCTCAGCGACGTATTTCATCTGCTGGTTCCAGAACTTCAGCGCGTCGACGTCGATCGGGAAGCTGACGGTTTGCGTTTCACCCGGCTTGAGGGTGACCTTTTTAAAGCCGCGCAGCATTTTCACCGGCCGGCTCATGGAGGCGGTGACGTCCTGCAGATACAGCTGAATGACCGTCGCCCCTTCGCGTTTGCCGGTGTTGGTCACCTGCACGCTGGCGGTCACGCTGCCGTCGCGCGGCAGGGTGGCCGACGACATGGTGACATCGGAGACGCTAAAGGTGGTGTAGCTCAGACCGTAGCCAAACGGGTACAGCGGGCCGTTGGCCTCATCGAAGTAACGCGAGGTGTACTTGTTCGGCTTCTCCGGATTATACGGCCGACCGGTATTCAGATGGCTGTAGTAGGTTGGGATCTGCCCCACCGAGCGCGGGAAGGACATCGGCAGCTTGCCCGACGGGTTATAGTCGCCAAACAGCACGTCGGCGATGGCATGCCCGCCTTCGGTGCCGGCAAACCAGGTCTCCAGCAGCGCATCGGCTTGCTGATCCTCTTTCACCAGCGCCAGCGGACGGCCGTTCATCAGCACCAGCACCAGCGGTTTGCCGGTGGCTTTGAGGGCGGCAATCAGATTGCGCTGGCTCTGCGGCAGGGTGATGTCGGTCCGGCTGGAGGCCTCATGGGCCATCCCCTGCGCCTCGCCCACTACGGCGACCACCACGTCGGCTTGCTTCGCCGCCGCGACGGCTTCGTCGATCATTTCCTGCGGCGAGCGCGGGTCAACCTGCACTGCTTTCTCATACAGATTGAGGAAATCGACAATGCCTTTGTCGTCGGTAACGTTCGCCCCTTTGGCGTAAATCACTTTGCCGTTATCGCCCAGCGCTTCTTTGATGCCGGTCAGGACGGTCACCGACTGATCGGCCACGCCCGCCGCCGACCAGCTGCCCATCATGTCGCGTTTGCTGTCCGCCAGCGCGCCCACCACCGCGATAGTGCCGGATTTTTTCAGCGGCAGCGTATCGAGACGGTTTTTCAGCAGCACCAGGCTCTCGCGGGCCACTTCGCGCGCCTCTTTACGATGCAGACGGCTTTCCGCGTTGGTGTCCTGCGGGTCAGAATCTTTTGGTCCCAGGTGGCTGTACGGATCGTTGAACAGCCCCATGTCATATTTGACGTTGAGCACGTGACGGGTGGCGTCATCCAGTTCAGCCATGGTCACCTTGCCGGATTTCACCAGCCCCGGCAGGTATTTGCTGTAATACTCGTCGCTCATGCTCATGTTGATGCCGGACTTCAGCGCCACGCGCACCGCGTCTTCCGGGTCGGAGGCCACGCCGTGCTTGATCAGCTCTTTGATGGCGCCGTGGTCGGAAACCGTGATGCCTTTAAAGCCCCACTGGTCGCGCAGGACATCTTTCAGCAGCCAGGAATCGGCGGTCGCCGGGGTGCCGTTCAGCGAATTCAGGGCCACCATCACCGCGCCGCTGCCGGCATCGAGACCGGCTTTATACGGCGGCATATAGTCGTTGAACAGACGCTGCGGGCTCATGTCGACCGTGTTGTACTCTTTCCCGCCCTCCACCGCGCCGTAGGCGGCGAAGTGCTTGACGCTGGTCATCACCGAATAGCGGTCAGCCGGGCTCTTGCCCTGCATCGACTCCACCATCGCCTGGCCCATCATCGTGGTCAGATACGTGTCTTCCCCGAAGCCTTCGGAAGCGCGTCCCCAGCGCGGGTCGCGGGAGACGTCGACCATCGGCGCCCAGGTCATGTTCAGCCCGTCATCGGCGGCTTCATAAGCTGACACGCGGCCCACGGTTTTCACCGCGTCGAGGTTAAACGACGAGGCCAGACCGAGGCTTATCGGGAAGACAGTGCGCTGGCCGTGCAGCACATCGTAGGCAAAGAACAGCGGGATCTTCAGGCGACTAAGCTGCATCACCTGATCCTGCATGACGCGGATATCCGGACGGGTGACGGTGTTAAAAATCGCTCCCACCTGGCCCGCTTTGATCATCTCGCGGATCGCTTCTTTCGGGTTATCCGGGCCGACGCTTATCAGACGCAGCTGGCCGATTTTCTCGTCCACGGTCATTTTTTTCAGCAGGTCGGTAACAAAGGCATCCCGCGCCTGCGGGGTCAGGGGGTGGTTACCAAACAGTTCATCCGCCAGCGCGGGTTGCAGCGCCAGACTCACGGCGACGCCTACAGTGCAGAGCCATTTCATTGTTATCTCGCTTTTTCTCAGACGGGGACTTGGTAAAACATAATAAAAACCGCAGTTTGCCATATATATAAACAACGCGCCCGCAGAATGCTAAGGTTCTTCTCTGATTTTTGCGAAACATTCATGCATCAAATTGTCATACAAAGCGCTATGCTTATCCTCGATATTTCGCGCACCACCACAAGGAGTGGAACATGTCATCTGCACCCACTAACACCCATAAAACGTTTCTGGCTGACCTGGCGCGCCTGGTTGGCCCTTCGCATCTGCTGACCGACCCGGCAAAAACCCAGCGCTACCGCAAAGGCTTCCGCTCCGGCCAGGGCGAAGCGCTGGCGGTTGTCTTTCCCGGCACCCTGCTGGAACTCTGGCGCGTGCTCAACGCCTGCGTCGACGCCGATAAAATCATTTTGATGCAGGCGGCCAACACCGGCCTGACCGAAGGCTCCACCCCCAACGGCAATGATTACGATCGCGAGATCGTGATTATCAGCACCCTGCGCCTGGATAAGCTGCATCTGCTGGACAAAGGCGAGCAGGTGCTGGCCTGGCCCGGCACCACTCTCTATTCACTGGAAAAAGCGCTGAAACCGCTGGGGCGCGAGCCGCACTCGGTGATCGGCTCATCGTGCATCGGCGCGTCGGTGATCGGCGGGATCTGCAACAATTCCGGCGGTTCCCTGGTGCAGCGCGGGCCAGCCTATACCGAGATGTCGCTGTTCGCGCAGATTGACGCCGACGGTAAGCTAAAGCTGGTCAACCATCTGGGCATCGATCTCGGCAGTACGCCGGAGCAGATCCTCAGCCGACTCGACGACGAGCGGATCAGCGATAGCGATGTGCTGCACGATGGCCGTCACGCCCACGATCACGACTATGTTACCCGCGTGCGCGATGTCGATGCCGACACCCCGGCGCGCTACAACGCCGACCCGGACCGCCTGTTCGAATCCTCCGGCTGCGCCGGTAAACTGGCGGTTTTCGCCGCGCGTCTCGATACCTTCCCGGCGGAGAAGCGCCAGCAGGTGTTTTACATTGGCACCAATCAGCCGCAGGTATTGACCGAGATCCGCCGCCATATCCTCGCCGAGTTCCAGCATCTGCCGGTGGCCGGGGAATATATGCACCGCGATATTTACGATATCGCCGAGAAGTATGGCAAAGACACCTTCCTGATGATCGACAAGCTCGGCACCGACAAAATGCCGTTCTTCTTCACCATGAAGGGGCGCACCGACGCGATGCTGGAGAAAGTGTCGCTGTTTAAGCCGCACTTTACCGACCGCTTTATGCAGAAGCTCGGCCACGTCTTCCCGGCGCATTTACCGGAGCGGATGAAAACCTGGCGCGACAAATATGAACACCATCTGCTGCTGAAGATGGCCGGCGACGGCATCGAAGAAGCGCAGCGCTGGCTGACGGCGTACTTCCAACAGGCCGAGGGGGAGTTCTTCGCCTGCACGCCGGAGGAAGGCAGCAAAGCGTTCCTCCATCGCTTTGCCGCCGCGGGCGCGGCGATCCGCTATCAGGCGGTGCATGCTGACGAGGTGGAAGATATTCTGGCGCTGGATATCGCCCTGCGCCGTAACGATACCGAGTGGTTCGAACATCTGCCGCCGGAGATCGACAGCCAGCTGGTGCATAAGCTCTACTATGGCCACTTTATGTGCCATGTGTTCCATCAGGATTACATCGTCAAGAAAGGGGTCGACGCCCATGCGCTGAAGGAGCAGATGTTGGCGTTGCTGAAAGCCCGCGGCGCCCAGTACCCGGCGGAGCATAACGTGGGTCATCTGTATGAAGCGCCGGAGAGCCTGCAGCAGTTCTATCGCCAGAACGATCCGACCAACAGCATGAACCCGGGGATCGGCAAAACCAGCAAGCAGAAATACTGGGGTGAAGCGGCCCCGACGCCGGCCTCCCCGACGGATCCGCAATAATCGGCGGCAGGACTATTCAGCCTGGCGCTTCTGTATTACGCTGCACGCCGGAGAATGTCTCTCCGGCAGATTCAGGAGCGCCGCCATGCCTGCAGAGGCCCCGTTACTCGACAGTGATTTAGAAATTCGTGAAGCGCTGCCCGACGATGCGCACGCCATCGCCGCGCTGTATGTCTGGCACGTGCTCAATGGCCGCGCCTCCTTCGAAGAGATCCCCCCCACCGTTGACGAAATGCGTAAACGGATCCAGACCGTGCGCGATAACGGGCTGCCCTGGCTGGTAGCGCTGTGGCGCGGGGCTATCGTCGGCTACTGCTACGCCACTTTCTATCGCCCGCGCCCGGCCTATCGCTACACCCTCGAAGAATCGATCTACGTGGAATCCGGAATGGGCGGTCGCGGCATCGGCAGCGCGCTGCTGTCGCGGCTGATCGCCGAATGCGAGAAAGGCCCATGGCGGCAGATGCTGGCGATCATCGGCGATGGCCATAACAATGCCGGCTCGTTGGCGATCCATAAAAAGTTCGGTTTTACCGTGGCAGGTCAGCTGCGCAGCGTCGGCTATAAGATGGGCGACTGGCGGGATACGTTGATTATGCAGCGCGCGCTGGGTGACGGCGACTGGACGCTGCCGGAGTAATATTCGGCGTCACATCCCGCGGCTCGCGGCATAAACCCCCCAGCCCGATTGCCCGGCGGCGCTGCGCTTGCCGGGCCTACAATCCCTGATAACCATTTGATATAAATCCATCTTTAGGTCGCGTAGGCCGGATAAGGCGTTAGCCGCCATCCGGCACAAACGCGGCACGGTGCCGGGTATATTGCCCGGCGGCGCTGCGCTTGCCGGGCCTGCGAAGGGGCGGAACCCGGCGCCAAATAATGTAGGCCGGATAAGGCGTCAGCCACCATCCGGCACAACGCGGCATGCTGCCGGGTATATTGCCCGGCGGCGCTGCGCTTGCCGGGCCTACAAGACCTGATAACCCTTTGATATAAATGCATCTTTATCCCGAACAAGGCGCAATGCGCCGTCATCCGGGGCATATGCAGATTAATCGTTCTGCGCGGTCTGGGCGCCGCCTTTCAGCATCGCCTCCGCCATCTGCGCTTCGCGCTGCTTTTTATAGCTCAGCGCCGAAGCCGGGACTGGCATCACCTTCCCGGTCTCGATCCACGTCCGCAAACGGCTGGCGTCGGCGAAGTGGGTATATTTGCCGAAGGCATCCATCACCACCAGCGCCACCGGACGTTGGTTAATCACCGTGCGCATAATCAGGCAGTGGCCGGCAGCGTTGGTGAAGCCGGTTTTGGTCAGCTGGATGTTCCAGTTGTCGCGATACACCAGATGGTTAGTGTTGCGGAACGGCAGGCTGTAGGCCGGATGGGCAAAGGTGGCGGTCTCTTCTTTGGTGGTGCTCAGCTGGCCAATCAGCGGATACTGCTCGCTGGCGATCAGCAGTTTGGTCAGATCGCGGGCGGTGGAGACGTTATGCACCGACAGACCGGTGGGCTCCACATAGCGGGTATGGGTCATACCCAGCGCCTGCGCTTTGGCGTTCATCGCGCGAATAAAGGCGTCGTAGCCGCCCGGATAGTGATGCGCCAGGCTGGCGGCCGCGCGGTTCTCGGAAGACATCAGCGCCAGCAGCAGCATATCGCGGCGGCTGATCTGGCTATTGAGACGCACGCGGGAGTAAATCCCCTTCATTTCCGGAGTATGGCTGATATCCACCGTCAGCATTTCGTCCAGCGGCAGATGGGCATCGAGAACCACCATGGCGGTCATCACCTTGGTGATCGACGCCATCGGGCGCACCAGATCCGGCTGGCTGGCGTAGATGATTTTTTTAGTGGCCAGATCGACGATCATGGCGCTGCCGGAAGCGATGTCCGGCTGCGAGGCGGTTACCGCCGTCGGGGTTTTTGCTAACGCCTGGGGCGCAAAAGGCACAGCCAGCAGCAAGGTCAGGCTGAGCAAAGAGACTCGGAATTTCGGCATCATGGGCATTCTGAAAAGTATTTTTGCACGTTATGGAACGTACGCCGCGAGGTTAAGTGGGCAACTTCGCTGGCAAACGCCATCATACCGCGCCGTAAGGCCCTGTGCCTAATAAGAATCGTGAAGAAATGCTGCATTGCCGACATAAAATACATATTTGCCGGCAATGCATATTGACCCGTTTCGTCCGATCAGAACAGTCGGTAGCCATACCCCCATAGCACCACGGTGATCGCCAGCAGTACTTCCAGCACCAGCACCCCGATGGCCAGGGTCGAGCTGGCGAAACTGAGCCCCTCTTCCCGGTTAATGCTCAGGAAGGTCGGGATTCCGAGATAGAGCAGATAACCGGTATAGAACAGGGCAACGGTACCGATCAGCGCGCACAGCCAGACCAGCGGATAGAGCGCCACAATCCCGCTCAGGAACAGCGGCGTGGCCACATAGCCGGCAAAGACCATGCAGCGTTTCAGGGAAGGCTGCTGCGGATATTGCCTGGCCATCCACCAGATAACCCGCCCCATGATCGCCACCCCGGCCAGCATCACGGCATAAAACAGGACAGCCAGCGCCAGCCCGGTCCACATCGACAGTTTAATAATGGTGCCGTCACCGAAGTTCCAGCCCAGCTGCGTGGTGCCGATAAAGGCGCAAACCACCGGAACCGCCGCCATCAGCAGCACATGGTGCGTATAGTGATGAGAAATGGTTTCATTCTCGCTCTTTATCACGCTCATCTCCCGGTTGGGATGAGCGAAGAGCCCCCAGACATGGTTCATAGCGTCCCCCTTGTCACGGCTTCGTACTGCACTGATCCAAGTATAATTCACCCTGTAGATTATTTTGCGTACAGCACAAAAAATCTGCGTTCGACGCGTTTTGGTCTGCAGGGTGTATGATTAACAGGTGATGAGGTAAGGAGATAAGCTGTTTATGGATATCAATCACCTGATTTCCCAGTATGGCTACGCGGCGCTGATCGTCGGCAGCATGGCGGAAGGTGAGACCATTACCCTGCTGGGCGGCGTCGCGGCGCATCAGGGACTACTGAAGTTTCCCCTGGTGGTGATCGCTGTCGCCCTCGGCGGGATGATTGGCGATCAGTTGCTCTATCTGCTTGGTCGCCGCTTCGGCGGGCGCATTCTGCGCCGTTTCGCCAGCCAGAAGGCGCGGATCAGGAAAGCCCAGCGCATGATCCAGCACCGGCCGTGGCTGTTTGTCATCGGCACCCGCTTTATGTACGGCTTCCGGGTGATCGGCCCCCTGCTGATCGGCGCCAGCCGCCTGCCGCCGCGCATTTTCCTGCCGCTGAATATTGCCGGGGCGCTGGTGTGGGCTCTGCTGTTTACCACCATAGGCTATCTTGGCGGCGAGGTGGTTGGCCCGTGGCTGCACCACCTCGACGCCCATCTGAAGCACTGGATCTGGCTGATCCTCGCGGTGGTGGTGGTCGTGGCCGCCCACTGGTGGTTCAGGCGGCGCGAAGGGAAGAAGAAAGACTGAGCGGCGCGCCCGCTGACGCGCCGGGGGGCCGGTTACTTCACGCTCTGGTGGTAGCCGCCGCCGAGGGCCGAGGTCAGCTGAATGCTGGCGTCAATCCACTGGCCGTGCAGGCGCAAGGCGGTGATACGCTCCTGCAGCGCCGGGAGCTTCGCCATACTGACCCGGGAGCCGGGCAAGATCCCCGCCGCCATCCGGGCCTGCGCCAGGTCCACCACCCGCTGAGCGTCTTTTTCAACCTGCTGCTGCTGTTGGCTCTTGGCCATCAGCGTCTCGACCTGGCTGGCGGTTTTCGCCACCTGGTTGACGGCGTCCACCACCGCTTTGTTGTACTGGGCGATGGACAGGCTGTTCTGCGCGCTGGCGATATCCAGATTGGCATTGAGGCGACCGCTGTCGAAGATCGGCAGCGTCAGTCCGGCAGTGACGCCCATCTGCTGCGCCGAATGGCGGAAAAGATCGCTTAAGTGCAGGGCATCCTGCTGCAGGAACGCCATCAGATTGATGTCCGGGTAAAACGCCGCCTTCGCCGCGTCCACTTCGCTCAGCGACGCCTCGATATACCAGTGAGCGACCTGCAGATCCGGGCGGCGCGCCAGCAGCTCATAGCCAAGGGTGTCCGGCAGCTGCGCGCTGACCGTCGGCAGGCTGGCGGGTTTGAGGTTTAGCGACTGGCTCTGGCTGTTGGTCAGGGCCATCAGCCGCGCTTCAATCTCTTTCATCGTGCCCGCCACGTCCGCCAGCTGCTGGTCGGTTTTGCTGACGTTAATATCGTTTTCCGCCCCTTCGGCGGAGTTGGTGATCCCGCGCTGATACAGGGCCTTGTCGACCGTCACGATATTATTTTGCTCGTTTTTCACCTGCTGCAGCACCGCTTTGATCGCCGCTTCCGTCTGCCACTGCCAGTACAGGCGCGCCACGCTGCCGGAGAGCAGCTCGCGGGTCTGAGCCTGCTCGGCCACCTGGGCTTTCAGCTCGCCGATGCGGGCTTTCACCAGCGCACGGTTTTTGCCCCACAGATCGAGATCCCAGCCGGCGGTCAGGCCGAAGGTACCGTTGGTGTACCACGGGCCGGTATTGCCGTCGGTGTCGGTGGCGAACGGCCCCATCAGACCTTCGGCCGACATGCGTTGACGTTCGATGTCAGCGGAGAAATCCATCTCCGGGCCAAGATTCGCCTGCGACATTCTGGCCTGCGCTTCGGCAAGCCTGATGCGCTGTTCGGCAATCTGCATATCCGGCGCGTTGGCGAGCGCGCGCTGAATCAAATTATCCAGTTGGGCATCGTGGTAGTCTTTCCACCAGTCGGTCTGCGGCCAGCCGTTTTTGACGGCGGCGGGGAGATCCATGGCAACGTGGGAAGCCGGAATTTGCTGCTGCGGCGGACGAGCAACCTCATGGGAAGGCGCGCAGCCTACCAGCGCGATGGCCAGGGGCAAGGCCGCCAGCACGCTATTATTTAATCTCAATTTCATTAGACAGGTCAGATAATATAATCAGGTGAGTGATCATAAGTTAATTGAATTAAACGCGTTTAGTAAAGCGTGTGACTAAATTATTAGTTTGCTAAAAATAAACAAACTTATCAATTCAAGGGATGAATATGAGCCAGAATATTTATGACGATCCGCACTTCTTCGCCGGCTATGCAACCCTCGATCGTTCGGTGAAAGGGCTGGATGGCGCACCGGAGTGGCCTGCCCTGCAGCAAATGCTGCCGCCGCTAGCCGGTTTGCGGGTGGTAGATCTCGGCTGCGGCTACGGCTGGTTTTGCCGCTGGGCGCAGCAGCAGGGAGCCAGCCAGATAATGGGTTTTGATATCTCCCGGCGTATGCTGGCGCAGGCACGGGAAATGACCCGCGGGGATGAGATTGACTACCGCTGCGCCGATCTGCAAACCTTGACGCTGCCCGCCAACAGCTGCGATCTGATCTACAGCTCGCTGGCCCTGCATTATTTACCCGACATCGCCCCGCTCTTCTCCACCCTGCAGCAGGCGCTGGTCCCTGGCGGTGTCCTGGTTTTTTCTGCCGAACATCCCATCTATACCGCGCCGCTGCAGCAGGGATGGCAGGTGAATGAACAGGGGCAAAAGAGCTGGCCGGTCAGCCACTATCAGCAGGAGGGGGAGCGCGTCAGCAACTGGTTTGCCGAGGGCGTCATTAAACAGCACCGCAAACTCTCGAGCTGGATAAACGCGCTTATCGCCGCCGGTTTTGTGCTGGAGCAGCTGGATGAGTGGGGGCCAGGCGCCGAACAGATTGCTCAACAGCCCGCCCTGGAGGAAGAGAAAGAGCGGCCGATGATCTTTTTACTGCGCGCGCGTAAACCGGCTTAATCCCCCGCCCGACGATGGCCGGGCGGAGAAACGTTACGCTTTCAGGCTGGCGCCGCGGCTGGCAATCACCTCTTTATACCAGTCAAAGCTCTTCTTCTTACTGCGCGCCAGGGTGCCGGTGCCGTCATCATGGCGGTCGACATAGATAAAGCCGTAGCGCTTCGACAGCTCCGCCTTCGAGGCGCTCACCAGGTCAATCGGTCCCCAGCTGGTAAAGCCCATCAGCTCAACGCCATCGTCAATGGCCTCCCGCGCCTGCACCAGATGGTCGTTCAGGTAGCTGATGCGGTAGTCATCGTTAATGCTGCCGTCGGCTTCCACCTTATCTTTGGCGCCCAGACCGTTTTCCACGATAAACAGCGGCTTCTGATAGCGATCCCACAGCACGTTCAGCAGCGTACGCAGGCCCAGGGGGTCTATCTGCCAGCCCCACTCCGAGCTCGCCAGGTGCGGGTTCGGCACCATGCTGAGAATATTGCCGCGCGCCTGCTGGTTCAGCGCCTCATCGGCGGTGACACACCCGGTCATGTAGTAGCTGAAGGAGATAAAATCGACGGTGGTTTTCAGCGTGTCGCGATCGGCCTCGGTGATGTCGAGCGTGATGCCGTTGTCGCGGAAAAAGCGCTGCATATAGCCCGGGTACGCCCCGCGCGCCTGCACGTCGCCGAAGAACTGCCAGCTGCGGTTCTCCTGCAGCGTCTCGAACACATCTTCCGGTTTGCAGCTCAGGGGATACATCAGCCCGCCGAGCAGCATATTGCCGATTTTGCCCTCGGGCACCAGCTCGTGACAGGCTTTGACCGCCAGGGCGCTGGCCACCAGCTGGTGGTGAATGGCCTGATACACCTCGCCTTTGCTGCTGCCGGCCGGCAGGCCGACGCCGGTCATCGGGGCATGCAGCGACATATTGATTTCGTTAAAGGTCAGCCACAGTTTGACCCTGTTTTTATAACGGCTGAACACCGTCCGGGCGTAGCGCTCAAAGAAGCCAATCACCTCCCGGCTACCCCAGCCGCCGTAGTTTTTCACCAGCGCCCACGGCATTTCATAATGCGACAGCGTCACCAGCGGGGTGATGTTGTGCTTCGCCATCTCGTCGAACAACTTGTCGTAGAACACGAGTCCGGCTTCGTTCGGCTCGGCGTCATCGCCGTTGGGGTAGATACGGGTCCAGGCGATGGACACCCGCAGGCAGTTAAAGCCCATCTCGGCAAACAGGGCGATATCTTCCGGGTAACGATGGTAAAAATCGATCGCCACATCCTTAATCCCGCTGTCGCCGGGTACGCGCTCGACCACTTCGCCGAAGACGCCGTGCGGCTGCGCATCGGAGGTGGATAACCCTTTGCCATCTTCCAGGTACGCCCCTTCCACCTGATTCGCCGCGGTCGCGCCGCCCCATAAAAAATCTGCCGGGAATGTTTTCATCTCTCTCTCCTGTGATTAATGGCTGACTGACAACAGCGGCTGACCGGCTTCGACGGCGCTGGGCGCCACCGTGTCGATCTCACGATAGTCATCGCTGTTGCTGATAATAATCGGGGTCGCCAGGTCGTAACCGGCGTCCAGAATTGCCTGACGATCGAACTCAATCAGCAGATCGCCGGCCTGTACTCTGTCGCCCTCTTTCACATGCGCGGTAAACGGCACGCCGTCGAGTTTGACCGTGTCGATGCCGACGTGGATCAGCAGCTCAATGCCGCTGTCGCTCTGCAGGCCGATGGCGTGTTTGGTCTGAAACAGAGAGGCCACTTCGCCCGTGAACGGGGCGATGACTTTGCCCACCGCCGGGATAATGGCGACCCCATTCCCCAGCAGGCCGCTGGCGAAGGTGCTGTCCGGCACCTGATCGAGGGCGATGACGCTGCCGCTCATCGGCGCCAGAATGTCGTTTGCCGAGACCGGCGCTACCGCCACGGCGCCCGGCGCGGCGCTGGCGCGCGGCAGGCCGGCGAAGAAAGTTAAGCCACAGGAGATAATCAACGCCGCGAAGATGCCCACTATGCCGCCCCAAACGGTGCTATCAAGCCCTTGGGGCGGGATCATTTGCGCCACGGTAAAAATGTTCCCGAAGCCGAATGAATAGACGTTAGCGTTACTGAAACCCACAATAGCGCCGCCGATGGCGCCCGCCACGCAGCCGAAGATAAACGGCCGGCGCAGCGGCAATGTTAAGCCATAGATAGCGGGCTCGGTAATGCCGAAGATGCCCGCTGAAAACGCAGAACCGGCCAGCACTTTCTGACGGGCATCGCGGGTTTTCAGCAAAATACCCAGCACCGCGCCGACCTGCCCCATAACGGCCGGCAGCAGCATGGGCAGCATGGAATCATGGCCAAGCACCGTCAGATTGTTAATCATCAGCGGAATCAGTCCCCAATGCAGGCCGAAGATCACACAAACCTGCCACAACGCGCCCATCGCCGCTCCCGCCAGCCACGGCGCCACCGCGTAGATAATCTGATACCCCTGGGCCAACAGATGACTGAGCCAGGTCGCCAGAGGGCCAATCAGCAGAAACGTCAGCGGAACCACAACGGCGAGACAAATCGCCGGCGTAAAAAAGTTTTTCATTGATGACGGCAGCAGCGCGTTGCTCTTGCGCTCCAGCCAGCAGCAGACCCATGAGGCGAGAATAATCGGGATCACCGATGAGCTGTAATTAATAAAGGTCACCGGGATGCCGAGAAAGTGCTCCACCGCCGCGCCCGGCGCCTGGCTGGCCTCAAAGGCCTGAATCATCAGCGGGTGGGTTAACGCCCCGCCGATCACCATCGAGACAAACGGGTTACCGCCAAATTTTTTACCGGCGGTGTAGCCGAGAAACAGCGGGAAGAAAAAGAACAGCGCGTCGCTGGCGGCAAACCAGATTTTATAGGTTCCCTGTTGCGGGGTCAGCCAACCGCAGACGACCGCCAGCGCCAGCATCCCTTTCAGGATACCGGAGGCCGCCAGCACGCCGATAAACGGCGTGAAAATTCCCGACACGACATCGATGATCTGCCCCAGCAGCGACCCTTTTTCAACGCTTTCCGCCACCGGTTCGCTGTCGTCGCTTAACCCTGCCTCCTGACGCACCGCCAGCCAGACGTCGTGAACGTGGTTGCCAATCACCACCTGAAACTGGCCGCCGCTCTCCACCACCATAATGACGCCCGGGTTGGCCTTCAGCCCTTCGGCATCGGCTTTGCCGTTATCTTTCAGCTTAAAACGCAGACGTGTCGCACAGTGAACCAGACTCACAATGTTCTCTTTGCCGCCGACGCGGCGGAGAATATCCTGCGCGAGTGCTTTATATTCCATGCTCTTTTCCTTACTGCCGCTGCCCGCAGACAACCGGCGACTGAGTAGTAAAAATAAAAAAAACCCGAGAACCACGCCGGTAGGCGTCGCGCTCAGGTTTTGCCTGCATCATGCAGTAACAATCCAGTTTTGTCGGGAGACTTAGCGTCCCTCTTTTCTTACCCGTTCAATATGAATGGCAAGAAACATAATTTCTTCGGTGGTCAGCGCCCGCTGATACTGCTTTTGCAGATGCGTCGCCACCGTTTCCGCGCACTTCCACGCTTTGGCGTAGTTGTCTTTCACCGCGCTGTGCAGCGAGACGTCGTCATCTTCCACCACCGTGCGGGTCAGCATCCGCTGGGCGAAAAACTTCAGGTGGGTGACGAAACGCTGATAGCTCAGCGACTCCTCGTCGTAGTTCAGATGCAGCTGATACTTCACCAGCTGCAGGATCTCCTGCATCACCCGGGTCACGTGCATGACCTCCGGCATTTCGCTGTTGAGCTGCGCCGTCACCAGATGGAGGGCGATAAATCCGGCTTCATCCTCCGCCAGCGCCACGCCGAGCCGTTTGCCAATAATGGCCCTTGCCTCCTGGCCCAGCGCGAACTCCTTCGGATAGAGCCGCTTGATCTCCCACAGCAGCACGTTACGCAGTGCGATACCCTTTTTCTGCCGCTCGATAGCAAAGTGACAGTGATCCGTTAACGTGATGTACAAACTTTCCTGTAACTTGCCCAACCGCCCGCGCGCCAGGTCGATAATGCGATCGCAGGTGGTCATCACTTCTAACGGAATCTGACTGAGCAGTTCACCTAAGCGGCCGACCAGTTCATCGCTTTGTAAGGCGAAGACTTTTTCAATTTTGCTGTCGTCCAGCGCGTCGCCCGGGCGTTTCTGAAAGGCCAGCCCTCGCCCCATCACCACCTGTTCGCGCTGGTGCTCGTCAAGAACCACCACCACATTGTTATTGAGTACTTTGGCGATTTGCATATTGACCCCAGAAACAAAAAAACCTGACCCCCGACGAAACGCCAGGTAATCAGGTTTTGCCTGCCGCAGCAGTTGCAATCCAACGCCAGCACTGTAACAACTTCTGCTGCGCGCTCAACCTGACAAGTGAAAAAACGTGATTAAGATCGCGACTATCAGAAGGTCACGACGGTTTTCCACTCCACCACCCACGCGTCCTGGGTCTGCGCAACGCCGCCCGGACGGTGCCAGTACTGCAGGCCCGGCTGCAGCTCCAGCCAGGAGACCGGACGGAAGCGATAATAGAGTTCGCCGTTCAGCGAGTGGCCGGCCACCGGCTGCCAGGCCGGATCGTTATAGTCGGCGGCGCCGCTGAGCTGGTTCATGTAGCGCTGATTGCGCGCGTAGTGGCTGCTCATGTCGATCCACGTCAGGCCGAAGCCGATCCAGTCCTCCGGACGGGCGTCAAACAGCCCGCGGTAACGCATCGAGGCGGCGACGGCGGAGTGGATATAGTTGCTGCGCTGGTCGCTGAGGCTGCCGCTCAGCGAGACGCTCATTCCCCGCAGCGGATCGTCGGCGTGGCGGGTAATCTGCTGGTTCAGGCCGGCGTACATAAACCAGGTGCTGTCGTGCTCGGCGTAGCCCTGCGGGTCCGTCGCCCCGGCGCCGCCGGATTTGCCGCTGTAGAGGTCGCTTTGCGGCGCGTTAGTCCAGACCACGCCGAGGTTATAGGCTCCCGGCAGGCCATTCATCAGCGGACGGGTTTCGATCTCCAGCGGCAGTAAAATGCCTTTGCTGCCCTTCGTCGACCAGCTCCAGGCATGGCTGCGCGAGGCGGCCTGCGGGTTTTGCTCCATCACCCCGCCTTTGAGGGTGACCGTCGGCGTCAGCTTGTACTCCAGGGTGGTGCCCCAGGTGTGGATGTTCCAGTTATTCCAGGTCAGCGAGTTGGCCGATTTGCCGCCGCACTGGGTCAACAGCTGGAAATCGCAGGGAATGATCTGGTCGAAGGTTTGCACCTTGTTCATCATGCCGATGCGCCAGGTCAGACGACGGTCGTCAAAGCTGCGGGCGAAGGTCAGCCAGCCGAGACGGGTGATCGACCCGCCGCCCCAGCTCTCCTGCGACAGATCGTTGAAGCTGACCCGCGGATCCTGCAGCCGTTTCGTGGTGAGGTTATCATCGTGGTTGCGGTTGACGATGTTGCCCTCGAGACGGGCGTCCGGTATGCCGGTCCAGCGCTCCAGATCCTGGGTAAAGGTCAACGACACCTGGTCAATATAGGCCAGATGTTTATCGTGGTTATAACCGCCGCCGGCGTTGTAGGCCATCTCGTTAAGATAGCCGAGATTATAATGAAAGCCGTTCTCTTCAAGGATTGGACGAATACCCAGCATATCGCCCAGCAGCCCTGGCTGTCCGGCTTCAAACCCCAGCACGCTGCCGTTCCACGCCGGGGTTTGCGCCGCGTTCACGACGGGCGCCATCGCCGCCAGCGCCGCGCCGATAAAAAGCTGATTTATTTTTTTGTTATACATTGTGATCTCCACCGTGACTGAATAAAAACAAAGGGATCCCCAGGCTATTTATTTACCTGTTTTCTTTTTTAAAAAAGGAATGGCAGGGGCCTCCTTCGGTAATAAAACCGCGACCGTGCCAGAGAAAAGATGAATGACAATCTCTTGTTTTACGTCATTATTTACCCACCGTTAAATTTTGGCCAAAAAAAAACCTAAGCACTTGCCGCCACGAATGACGGAAGTGCTTAGGTTTTGCCTGCGTTCAGTAGCAATCCTGAATTGATTGACCGCACAGTATCACTTTATTTCACTCATGCCTATCATCAATAGGCGGACAAGTAATAATATGTGAAGCGAATAACAATATGGCGCTTAATAGCGGGCGATCGCCGCCGCTATTTCAGCAGAGGTTTGCAGGGCGCGAATTTCATTAAACAGCGTCAGCGCCTCGGTATATTCCTTGCGTAAATAGCCCAGCCACTGCTTAATTCTCGCCACATGATACAGGCCGGTATCGCCCTGCTTTTCCAGACGGGTATATTTTTGCAACAGCTGAACCACCTGCGGCCACGGCATGCGCGGTTCGTTGTATTTGATCACCCGGCTGAGGTTCGGTACGTTGAGCGCCCCGCGGCCAATCATCACCGAATCACAGCCGGTGACGGCCATACAGTCCTGAGCGCTTTGCCAGTCCCAGATTTCGCCGTTGGCGACTACCGGAATGGTCAGGCGCTGGCGGATCTCGCCGATGGCCTGCCAGTTGATGCGCTCCGCTTTGTAGCCATCTTCTTTGGTGCGGCCGTGGACCACCAGCTCGCTGGCCCCCGCCTGCTGCACCGCGTCGGCGATTTCAAAGCGCCGTTCGCCGCTGTCCCAGCCGAGACGAACTTTCACCGTCACCGGCAGATGACCGGGCACCGCCTCGCGCATCGCCTTCGCGCCGCGATAGATAAGCTCCGGATCTTTCAGCAGCGTCGCCCCGCCGCCGCTGCCGTTCACCAGCTTCGACGGACAGCCGCAGTTTAAATCGACGCCCCACGAGCCAAGCGCCACCGCGCGGGCGGCGTTTTCCGCCAGCCACTCGGGATATTGCCCCAGCAGCTGGACGCGCACGCGGGTACCGGACGGGGTGCGGCTTTGATAATGCAGCTCCGGGCACAGCCTGTAGAACGATTTAACCGGCAGCAGTTGATCCACCACCCGCAGAAACTCGGTGATGCACAGATCGTAATCGTTCACTTCGGTCAGCAGCTCGCGCACCAGCGAATCGAGCACGCCTTCCATCGGCGCCAGTAGTACACGCATATCATTACCCGGAAAAAAAAGAGGCGCTATGGTAGCGCCTCCGGGCGTTGGTTGAAAGTGCTCAATGCGTCCCGCCTGCCGTACGCCATTCCCCATTCGGCGAATGCGGCAAAGCGAGGAGATAATCTCTATGCTTTACAGGAGTCTGCGGCGTCTCATACCGCCTTCATTTGCCGCTTCTCTTCCAAAAAGGTAGCGTGGGACCCGATATACCCAAAGCTGCGAGCTGTCAGGTCCTGCCGGGAGAGACTATTGTTCCCGTACGCTATCAGCGCTATGCATAGAATTCATGATGTGATCGGTAGCACATTTTAGGGATTAATTGTATGATGAATACACTTCATCAAGGGTTATTACCATGAGTAAATCGCTGACTATTATCTGGCACTACCTGCGGGCTTTCGTCCTGATTTACGCCTGCTTATACGCCGGAATATTTATCGCCGGGCTGCTGCCCATCACCATCCCCGGCAGCATCATCGGCATGCTGATCCTCTTCGTGCTGCTGGCGCTGCAAATTATGCCGCCGCAGTGGGTCAACCCCGGCTGCAATATCCTGATCCGCTATATGGCGCTGCTGTTCGTGCCGATCGGCGTCGGCGTGATGCAGTACTGGGATCTGCTGCGCGCCCAGCTGGGGCCGGTCGTCATCTCCTGCGCCATCAGCACGCTGGTGGTGTTTGTGGTGGTGAGCTGGAGCTCTCACCTGGTGCATGGCGAACGCAAAGTGATTGGGCAAAAGGAAAAGAAAAATGATGCATGAAATCTGGTGGTCGCTGCCGCTAACCCTGATCGTCTTTTTCCTCGCCCGCAAACTGGCGGCCCGCTTCAAATTCCCGCTGCTCAACCCGCTGCTGGTGGCGATGGTGGTGATAATCCCGTTTCTGCTGCTGACCGGGATCTCCTATGAGCGTTATTTTGCCGGCAGCAAGATCCTGAACGATCTGCTGCAGCCGGCGGTGGTCGCGCTGGCCTTCCCGCTGTATGAACAGCTGCACCAGATCCGCGCGCGCTGGAAATCGATCATCACCATCTGCTTTATCGGCAGCTGCGTGGCGATGATCACCGGCACCACCGTGGCCCTGCTGATGGGCGCCACACCGCAGATCGCCGCCTCTGTTCTGCCCAAATCGGTGACCACGCCGATTGCCATGGCGGTGAGCGGCAGTATCGGCGGCATCCCGGCCATCAGCGCCGTGTGCGTGATTTTTGTCGGCATCCTTGGCGCGGTATTCGGCCATACCCTGCTCAACCTGATGCGTATTCGCACTAAAGCGTCGCGCGGCCTGTCGATGGGCACCGCCTCGCACGCCCTCGGTACCGCCCGCTGTGCGGAACTGGACTATCAGGAAGGGGCGTTCAGCTCGCTGGCGCTGGTGCTGTGCGGGATCATCACTTCGTTGATGGCGCCGTTTTTATTCCCGCTGATCCTTGCGGTAGTGGGATGAAATGTGACTCACATCACATTTATTAATGCAACGATGAAAAGTTGCATTAGCAATGAGATGTAAATCACATTTGAAACCCCTTGACGCCCGTACACTGGTTTCCCATTACACTGTTATGAGGCAACGCTATGCACTCACGTTTTCAAGCTGCTTTGACGACTCTGGCAGCAGACCTGCAGGCGGCCATCGCCCCGATGCTCGTCGACCCGCACTTCCCGGCGCTGCTCGAAGCCGATCAGGTGGCGACGCTGCAACAGGCGACAGGTCTGGACGAAGACGCGCTGGCCTTTGCGCTACTGCCGCTGGCCGCCGCCTGCGCGCGCGCCGACCTTTCCCACTTTAACGTCGGGGCTATCGCCCGCGGCGTCAGCGGCCGCTGGTACTTTGGCGGCAACATGGAGTTTCTCGGCGCCACCATGCAGCAGACCGTCCATGCGGAGCAGAGCGCCATCAGCCACGCCTGGCTGCGCGGTGAAACCTCCCTGCGCGCCATCACGGTGAACTACACGCCGTGCGGCCATTGCCGTCAGTTTATGAACGAACTGAACAGCGGACTGGCGCTGCGCATTCATCTGCCCGGTCGCGAAGCCCATGCGCTGCAGCACTATCTGCCGGATGCCTTCGGCCCGAAAGACCTGGAGATCAAAACCCTGCTGATGGACCACCAGAACCACGGCTTCCCGGTCAGCGGCGATGCCCTGTCCCAGGCGGCGATTGAGGCCGCTAACCGCTGCCACGCGCCGTACAGCCACTCGCCTTCCGGCGTAGCGCTGGAGCTGAAAGATGGCACCCTTTTCAGCGGCAGCTATGCGGAAAACGCGGCGTTCAACCCGACGCTGCCGCCGCTGCAGGGGGCGCTGAATCTCCTCAGCCTCAACGGCTATGATTATCCGGACATCCAGCGGGCGATCCTGGCGGAGAAAGCCGATGCGGCGCTGATTCAGTGGGACGCCACCGTCGCCACCCTGAAGGCGCTGGGCTGCCACAATATCGAGCGCGTGCTGTTAGGTTAATCAGCCTGAGCAGATGGCCGGATGACGATTTCGTCTAATCCGGCCAACCTTTTATGCCGTTATGTTGTCGGGTGTCGCTCCGCTAACCCGACCTACCGTTCGCGCCATTGCGAGCTGAAGATCGCGATGACTGCTGAAACTGCCGACCTGACGGCCTCAAAGTCGCTGAGACGTTCCCGGAGGGCCGGAGAACAGGTTGCGGCTACGCCTTGCCCGGTCTGGGATCGGCGATCGGTCCATATTGCTGAAAATCCCCGCAATTAAACGCGGGTTTCTTGCGCTTACCCGGCGGGTAAAGTAGCCTGAAGACTCCGTTGTCTATTATTGAGCCAAGTTCATGTTAAAGCGTGTGTTCTACAGCCTGTTAGTCCTGCTCGGCCTGCTGCTGTTGACCGTGCTGGGTCTTGACCGCTGGATGAGCTGGAAAACCGCGCCCTATATCTATGACGAACTGCAGGACCTCCCCTACCGCCAGGTCGGCGTGGTGCTGGGCACCGCTAAATACTACCGCACCGGGGTGATCAATCAGTATTACCGCTACCGCATCCAGGGCGCGCTCAACGCCTACAACAGCGGCAAGGTCAACTATCTGCTGTTGAGCGGGGATAACGCCCTGCAAAGCTACAATGAACCGATGACTATGCGCCGGGACCTGATTAAAGGCGGCGTCGATCCGGCGGATATCGTGCTGGACTATGCCGGTTTCCGCACGCTCGACTCGATCGTCCGCACCCGCAAAGTGTTCGACACCAACGACTTCATTATCATCACCCAACGCTTCCACTGCGAACGGGCGCTGTTTATCGCCCTGCATATGGGGATCCAGGCTCAGTGCTACGCGGTGCCGTCGCCGAAGGATATGTGGAGCGTGCGGCTGCGCGAATTCGGCGCCCGCTTCGGCGCGCTGGCGGACCTCTACATCTTCAAACGGGAACCGCGCTTCCTCGGTCCTTTAATTCCGATTCCGGCGCAGCAGCACGACGTGCCGGATGACGCCCAGTCCTACCCGGCGGTCACCCCGGAGCAGCTACTGGAGCTGCAGAAAGAAAAGTAGCCTCCATCAACGCATCCGTTTCAGATATAAAAAAACCCGCGCCAGGCGCGGGTTTTTACTCAGGCAAAAATTACTTCTTACGGGCGTATTTCAGGGAATCCAGCGCCACGGCGAAGATAATGATCGCCCCCTTAATGATGTACTGCCAGTAAGGGTTAACGCCGATATAGGTCAGGCCGTAGTTGATCACGGTGAAGATAATCACCCCGGTCACCACGCCGAATACGGTCCCTACCCCGCCGCTGAACGATACGCCGCCCACCACGCAGGCGGCGATGGCGTCCAGTTCGTACATAAAGCCGAGGTTATTGGTCGCCGAGCCGATACGACCAGCTTCCAGCAGGCCGCCGAAGGCGTAGAACACGCCGGAGAGGGCGTAGATCATCAGCAGGTTCAACGCTACGTTGACCCCGGAGACCTTCGCCGCTTCCGGATTACCGCCGATAGCGAAGATGTTTTTGCCAAAGCGCGTCTTGTTCCACAGGATCCAGACAAAGAAGACGGCAATCAGCGCGTAGAAGGTGATGTAGGACAGGCGGAACGAGCCCAGCGCCACAAACCCCTGCGCAAAATGGGAGAAATGGCTGTCGAAGCCGGAGATCGGCGACGCGCCCACGAAGTCGTAGTACAGCGAGTTAATGCCGTAGACGATGATCATGGTCCCAAGGGTGGTAATAAACGGCGTCACGTTCAGATAGGCAATGACGATCCCGTTAATCAGGCCGATGACCGCCCCGATGGCGCATACCAGCAGGATGACCAGCGGGATCGGCATGGTCGCCATATCCGGGAACACCTTGTTGGCATTATCCACCGCCTGCAGCATGGTCGCGGCAATCACCGCCGCCAGTCCCACCTGACGGCCGGCGGAGAGGTCGGTGCCCTGCGTGACGATCAGTCCGGCCACCCCGAGGGCAATAATAATACGCACCGAGGACTGGGTCAGAATATTACTCAGGTTGAGCAGACTTAAAAATGTCGGATCCTGAAAAATAATAATGGCCAACAGGACCAGAAGGACGACATATATCCCACCCTCTTTCAGGTAAGTGAGAAAACTCTTTTTATTTAACGCACTCATGTGAAGCCCCTGATCTTAAAGGTGCAATGACGCAAGACGCAGTATTTCGTTTTGCGTGGTGGTTTTAGTCTCAACAATGCCCGCGACCAGGCCGTTGCTCATCACCAGAATGCGGTCGGTAATCCCCAGCAGTTCCGGCATTTCGGAGGAAATAATAATGATCCCTTTATCTTTTTTAGCCAGCTCGGCAATCAGCTGATAGATCTCGAATTTGGCGCCGACGTCGATACCGCGCGTCGGCTCATCCAGCATCAGGATCTCCGGCTGGGTCAGCAGCCAGCGGCCAATAATGACCTTTTGCTGGTTACCACCGGAAAGCGAACCAATCTGCGTATGCTGGCCGGGGGTTTTAACGCGCATAGAGTCAATGACCCATTGGGTATCGCTCTTCATCCGCGAGTTATCCAGCAAGCCGATGCTGTTTTTGTATTTCTTAATATTGGAGATCAGCGAGTTAAAACCGATATCCAGATAGGCGTAAATCCCGGTGGAGCGCCGCTCCTCGGTCACCAGCGCAAAACCGTGGTTAATCGCCTCATTGGCGCTGTGGTTGTTGATCTTCTTCCCGTGCAGGGTGATGGTGCCGCTGGCCTTCTCACGGATCCCGAACAGGGTCTCCACGATGTCGGTACGCTTCGCGCCCACCAGACCGGCGATACCGAGAATTTCGCCCTTATGCAGATCGAAGGAGACATCGCGAATGGACGGCTGGCGCAGGGAGGTAAGATTGCGCACCTGGAGGATCACTTCTCCCGGGGTGTTTTCGCGATCCGGAAAGCGCTGGTTGAGCGAACGCCCGACCATCATGGCGATGATCTTGTCCATATCCAGCCCTTCCAGCGGCTGGGTGGCGATCCACTGGCCGTCGCGAAGGATGGTAATTTCATCGCACAGCTGGAAAATCTCTTCCATTTTGTGCGAGATATAGACGATACCGCAGCCGCGATCTTTCAGCTTGCGGATGATCTTAAACAGATGGTTGACCTCTTTTTCCGTCAGCGACGACGTCGGCTCGTCCATGATGACGATTTTGGCGTCATAGGAAAACGCCTTGGCGATCTCAATCATCTGCATCTGGGATACCGATAAGGTACCGACGCGGGCGCGCGGGTCGATATCAATATCCAGCTCATCAAATATGGCCTTGGTGTCCCGGTACATTTTGTCCTGATCGACAAACATACCTTTAGTGGGATAACGCCCGAGCCACATGTTGTCCATGACCGAACGCTGTAAGACCAGGTTTAATTCCTGATGTACCATCGAAATACCGTTTTCCAGGGCTTCTTTCGCCGAATGGAAATCGATCTCTTTTCCCTGAAAAAGAATGCTGCCGGAATCTTTTTGATAGATCCCAAAAAGGCATTTTAATAATGTCGATTTACCGGCGCCGTTCTCACCCATTAACGCATGAATGGAGTGCGGACGAACCTTCAGGTTGACATTATCAAGAGCCTTGACGCCAGGAAACGATTTGTTGATGTTGCTCATCTCCAACAAATATTCGCCTGACCGTTCGCTATTATTGCTGACCATAGTTATACCTGGCTGCGTTCATGCACGCCCCGTCCGGCGCAATAACGCCAGCAGGAGTCTGGTTCTGTATCAGGAATAATCGGGCGTGGATAACCCACGCCCGCAACTCACATCACGATTATTTGCCGGTAAACTGGCTCAGGTTGTCTTTATCGACGCCCACATAGGGGACGCGAACAATCTTGTTGTCAATTTTCCAGTTGGTGCCTGCCGCAGCGTCTTTTCCGTCGGCCAGGTTTTTCGCCAGATCGAAGGTCGCTTTCGCCTGGTTGTTAGCATCGTTCAGCACGGTACCGGCCATCGCGCCGGATTTCACCAGCGCCAGGGCTTCCGGCAGCGCATCCACGCCGAACACCGGAATGCTGCTCTTGTTGTGCGCTTTCAGCGCTTCAACCGCGCCCATCGCCATGGCGTCGTTGTTAGCGATCACCACTTCAATCTTGTTCGCATTCGGGCCGGAGAGCCAGGCGTCCATTTTGTCTTTCGCCTGGGCGGTATCCCACATGGCGGTGTCCATCTGCAGCTGCTGGGTCTTCAGGCCTTTATCATTCAGCTCTTTGATAACGTAGGTGGTACGCGCTTCCGCATCCGGATGGCCCGGCTCGCCTTTCAGCAGGACGTACTGGATCTGGCCGTCTTTATTCAGATCCCAGTTCGGGTTGGCTTTCCAGTGCTTGGCGATCAGATCGCCCTGAATAATCCCGGACTCTTTCGAGTCGGTACCGACGTAATAAGCTTTGTCATAGCTATCCAGCGCTTTACGGGAAGGCTCTTTGTTGAAGAACACCACCGGAATGTTCTGCCCGCGCGCTTTTTCGATGACCGTTCCCGCCGCAGCCGGGTCAACCAGGTTGATCGCCAGGGCTTTCACGCCTTTCGCCAGCAGCACGTCAATCTGATCGTTTTGTTTCGACTGGTCGTTCTGCGAGTCATTCATCAGCAGCTGGACGTCAGGCGCGGATTTGCCATCTTTTTCAATCGCCTTACGCACCACCGACATAAAGTTGTCGTCATATTTATAAATCGTCACGCCGATACGGGTATCTGCTGCGTGTGCTGCGGCGCCAAATAACAGACCAGCCATTACAGCAGAGAGGGTAAACACCTTCTTATTCATGGAATCTCCGGTTTTATTATGCAGGGTCATTTTTGTGAAAAAGTGCGGGCGGGATTTGTTGCATTAGTGTTACCGCACAACGCATTTCACGACGAAAATTCGGTCTTCCGTGTCGGGTAACGCTCCAGAAAAATACGACTCTAATACTCGTTTAACGCCTTGTTCCTACTGAAGAAAGTGAGGATTTCCCATCACCCCGCGGTTCAGACTGGTAAACGCTGCCATCATAATCAGGCGAATGTTAATATACTGTGAATTTACTCACAAATTGAAAGCGGTTACATCCCGCCGCCGCTTCAGTTAGTGATCGGCCCCACAGTTTGCCGCTGGGCAACGGAGTGACGGCGCACCAGGGTGGGCATAAAGCAGTGCGTCGCCTCGCGATCCAACTTGCCGGCCGCCCCCAGTAGCGCCAGCTCGGTGGCCAGCTTCGCCATCGACATTACCGGATAGCGCACGGTGGTCAGCTGAGGATCGGTGTAACGGGAAATAGGAATATCATCAAAGCCAATCAGCGACAGATGCTGCGGCACGACAATGCCGTTGTCCTTCAGCGTGGTCAGCGCGCCGGCCGCCATGCTGTCGTTATAGGCGAACACCGCAGTGAGGCCGAGATTCCGCCCCAGCAGTTCGACCATCGCCGCTTCGCCGCCCTGCATGTCCGGGGAGCCGGAGCCGACCCAGCTGTCCGGGGCAATGATGCCCTGCTCCTGCAGCGCTTTGCTCCACCCTTCCCGGCGCATATCGTCGTCTTCAATGCCGTGATTGGAGGAGAGATAACCGATGCGCTGGTGGCCGTGATTGAGCAGCATGCGCGTAGCCATCAGCGCGCCGCTAACGTTGTCGAGGCCGACGCAGCGATGGGCAAAGCCCGGCACGATGCGGTTGATCAGCACCATCCCCGGGATATGTTGCATAAAGTCGCTCAGTTCAGCATCGCTGAGCGCTTTAGAATGGACGATCAGCGCCGAGCAGCGCTGGCGGATCAGCACCTCGATGGCATGGCGCTCTTTTTCCGCCTCGTGGTAGCTGTTGCCGATCAGCACATACTTATGATGCTGCTGGGCGACGGTATCCACCGCTTTCACCAGCGCGCCGAAGAAGGCATCGGAGACGTCCATCACCACCACGCCGATGGTATCGCTGACCTGGGTGGCCAGCGCCTGGGCGTTGGCGTTGGGCCGGTAGCCCAGCTGGGTCACCGCTTTCATCACCACGTCGCGCGTATCCGGACTCACCAGCGCGCTATTGTTCAGCACCCGCGACACGGTGGCCACGGATACGCCCGCCTGGCGGGCGACATCACGAATGGTGATCATACTCAGCGACCTTAAGAGAATTACAGCACGTCACATTCACCTCCTGTGCTCAGCAAGGAGGCTATTCTGGCAGCGACCCGCGGTCCGCTACGTGAGTGAGGTCACACGGCTGGAAACGTTTACATCCGTTTTGTTAATGATTGTGATCGAGATCGTTATCTGGATGTGTCTTTCAATGATGTCCCTGACGCACGCAGGGTTAACTGACGCCACAGCCATTCCACCGGCCCCTGGCGGAAGCGGCGCAGCCAGAGTGATGACACGAGGAGGTTGACGGCCCAGATGGGGGGAACAAAGGCCAGCAGCTGCAGACGATCGAAGCGCATAAACAGCCCGAGATGATAAAACAGGGTGGTGCAGATCAGGGTCTGCAGCAGGTAGTTGCTCAGCGCCATGCGTCCGACGCAGGCGATAGCCCCCACCAGGCGGAAACGGCAGAGCTGCGGCCAGTAGCCCCAGGCCAGCGAGGCATAGCCGATAGCCTGCAGCGGAGCGCTCAGTTCACGCGGCGCCTGCAGTAAAAACGCGCACCAGCGATAGTCCCAGGCCAGATACCACTGGGCGACAATAGCCGGCACATTCACCGCCATCCCGGCTAGCACCAGCAGCGCGCCGGTGCGCCGATAGTGACGCTGGCTGAACTGCCCTTTCAGCCAGCCGCTGCGCATCAGCGCCGCGCCTATCAGCATCATCCCCGCCAGCTGCCAGCCATACTGCGCGCCGAGCGCTAACAGATTGTCCGACAGCATATCCGCCCGGTTGCTGACCGCCTCCATGCCGCCGTGCAGCTTCCAGTACTGCTCATACTGCAGATTGGCCGCGTCCGGTACCCAGGAGCGATTCGCGGCCGTCCCCGAGATAATCCCCAGCAGGACCAGCACCGCAATACCGGTGAGGTAGAGCACCACCCCGGTGTTAAACAGCGATTTAACATGCTGCGCCTCGCGCACCATGCGCCAGCTCACCAGCCCCACCAGGGCGTAGGCCAGCAGAATATCGCCATCCCAGAAGAAGAGACCGTGAATGAAACCAAGCAGCGCCAGCAGGGTCAGCCGCGACTGGATCCAGCGTTTACCGCGCGGGAGCAGGAGCTGCAGACCGGCGCCAAACAGCAGCGCGAACAGGGTAAGAAACTTCACCTGCGCCAGCAGGTCAAGGATCGCCCAGGTCCAGGCGTCGCTGAGGGTCGCGTTTCCTGACCAGGCCGGATTGAGGTAAGCGGCCTTCGGCAAGCCGAAGGCGCTGATATTGAGAAGCAGGATACCGAGGATGGCGACGCCGCGGACAAAGTCCAGCGTGACATTTCTCTCCATGTACCCTGCTCCGTTTTAGTTGTGGTGACGTACTGCGCGCAGGAATTCCTGGCGGGTATTCTGGCTGGATTTGAACAGGCCACCGAGGGAGGTGGTGGTAGTGGCGCTGGTCGCGTCGCGGATGCCGCGCGCTTTCACGCAGTAATGCACCGCGTCAATGGATACCGCCACGTTGCTGGTGCCAAGCAGCGTCTGCAGCGCGATCAGGATCTGCTGCGTGAGACGCTCCTGGACCTGCGGGCGCTGGGCGAAGAACTGCACGATGCGGTTGATTTTCGACAGGCCGATCACCGAATCTTTCGGGATATAGGCTACCGTCGCTTTACCATCGATGGTTACAAAGTGGTGTTCGCAGGTGCTGGTCAGGGTGATATCGCGCACGGTGACCATTTCATCGACCTTCATTTTGTTTTCAATGACGGTGATTTTCGGGAAACGGGAGTAATCCAGTCCGGAGAAGATCTCATCGACATACATTTTGGCGATGCGATGCGGGGTCTCCATCAGACTGTCATCACTCAGATCCAGATTCAGCAGTTGCATAATCTCGGTCATATGACCGGTAATCAAACGCTTGCGTGTTTCGTTATCAATTTCTTGTACTGGCGCACGCATCGGCGTCTCCAGCCCACGAGCGACCAGCGCTTCATGAACGAGGACGGCTTCTTTACTCAGTGATGACATTTGGGTTTCTCCTGCAGGTGTGGCGCTCTTTGCTTTTTCTGGGGGCAAAGTTTGTATTCATTGTGCGTGAGGTGGCGCACAGAATCCAGTAGCCGTAACGATAATTATTGAAATTGGCGCTGCCTTTTATTAAGGCGCGAAGCCACGCCTCAGGCGCGACGCCAAATCCCTATCGCCGAATCCGGAATGATCCAACCGCTGTACGCATCCATAAGCGCCATCGCTACACCGGCATGTTGGCTATAAGTTGCATTAATGATGCAGTAAGTTCTCAAAAGGAGAAAGTGAAAGTTGCTCACCGGCTAATGAAATATCTGTATTATGAACGTTTACGCGCACATCCCTTCCGAGGAGCCTTGCATGGAACTGCTTGAAGAGCATCGCTGTTTTGACGGCCGGCAACAACGCTGGCGTCATCACTCCCCTGTCCTGAACTGCGCCATGACGTTCAGCATTTTTTTACCGCCTGAGCGCGAAACGCCGCCGCCGGTGCTGTACTGGCTGTCCGGGCTGACCTGTAACGATGAAAACTTTACCACCAAGGCGGGCGCTCAGCGCATTGCCGCCGCGCTGGGCATCGCGCTGGTGATGCCGGATACCAGCCCGCGCGGTGACGAGGTGGCCAACGATGACGGTTACGATCTGGGGCAAGGCGCTGGCTTCTACCTGAACGCCACCGAGGCGCCGTGGGCGGCGCACTACCGAATGTACGATTACCTGCGCGACGAACTGCCCGCGCTTATCCGCAGCGAGTTTACCGTCGGCGAACGCTGCGCCATCAGCGGCCACTCGATGGGCGGTCACGGCGCGCTTATCATGGCGCTCACCAATCCCGGCCGCTACGCCAGCGTCTCCGCCTTCGCGCCAATCGTCAATCCCTCCCAGGTGCCGTGGGGCAAGAAAGCGTTTACCGCCTATCTCGGCGCCGATGAATCGACATGGCGCGCCTGGGACAGCTGCGCCCTGATGCAGGCCAGCCAGCCAGCGGACGCGGTGCCGACGCTTATCGATCAGGGCGATAACGATCCGTTCCTCGCCGGACAGCTGCAGCCCGCGGTGCTGGCGGAGGTCGCGCGGCAGAAGGCCTGGCCGTTAACGCTGCGCATCCAGCCCGGTTACGATCATAGCTACTACTTTATTGCCTCGTTTATCGAAGACCATCTGCGTTTCCACGCGCAGCATCTCTTTAACTAAACGCAACCTGCGCCGCGACTCCACGTCGCGGCGCAGGCCATCGTTAAGCGCCAACGATCAGAAGCGATAATCCACGGCCATAAAGTAGCGACGGCCCTCTTCGGTATAGCTGTAGTCGTCCCGGTTGAGATCTTTATCGCCCACGTTCTGCACCCCGGAGCGCAGTTTCACGTTTTTGGTGACCTGCCACGCCGCGCCGACGTCAAACAGGGTATAGCCGCCCGGCGTTTTGCCGGTGGCGCTCACCGCGCGCTGCTGGCCGGTATAGTTGGCCGTCACGTAGAAGGACCAGTCGTCCAGCGGTTTCCAGTCAAGCGTGCCGTTGGCGGTATGGAACGGCAGCGTCTGCAGCGGTTTGTCGCCGCCGTTGCTCAGATCGCGACCATCGTTGTAGGTGTAGTTCACCGTCAGCTTCCACTCATCGCCGAACGGGATCTTCACCTCGGTCTCCACCCCTTTGATGCGGGCTTTGTTGACGTTGAAATAGCGGAAGATCGGCACGCGCTTACCGTTGACGGTTTTCCAGCCGACAAAGTTCGGGTAGCCCGGCGCTTCGCTGGCGCTGGAGGTGCGCAGAACATCAATCATATCGTCGACATTATTCTGGAAGGTGGTGATGCTGCCTTCAACATCCTGCAGCCAGCCCTCTTCCCCACGATAGTAGAGACCAAGCTCGAAGCTTTCGCTGGTTTCCGGCTTCAGATCCGGGTTACCGATGATGCTGCACGAGCCGCGGCAGGAGTTGGTGGTCCAGTCGGGGTTAAGCTGCAGCAGCGACGGGGCTTTAAACGCCGTCGCCCAGCCGCCTTTGACGGTGACGGTATCGGTGGCGTTATACACCAGATAGGCGCGCGGGCTCCAGTGATCGCCATAGGTCTGATGGTCGTCCATACGAATGCCGGTGGTCAGCGCCAGCGGCTCGATGATGCGCCATTCGTCTTCAATAAACAGGGCGTACTGGCTGGCGGAGGTCGACTGGCCGCCGCTGCTCAGGTTGACCGGATCTTTCAGCTTGTCGTGGCGCCATTCGCCGCCGAAGGTCACCAGCTGGTTAATCATGTCCAGCGGCAGGACATACTTGCCGTCGATGGCATTGCTTTCCGAGGTGATGGTGCCGTTCTGCCCCGGATTTTTGTTATCCACCTTTTCGCCGTAAAACTTGAGCTCGCTGTTGCCCATCTCCCAACGGCCGTTATGGCTCAGGGAGTAGTTCTCACGCTCAAGGCGGTTGCGGTCAAGGGAATCGGAGTCGCGATCCTGGCGGTCAAAGCCATAGCCCGCGGTGAAATCGTGGTTGTCGTTCGGCGTCCAGGCGAATTCAACATTGCCATCGCGGCTGGTGAAGCCCTCGATGCGCGGCGTTTCGCCGGTGGCATTGCTGGAAGACTGCGGATCGTCCTTGGCGCGCTTCGCCAGGCTGCCGTAGGCCTTCATCCCGAGCACGCCGTCGATCAGCGGGCCGCTGGTGAAGAACTGGCCGTTCCAGATATCGCCGCGGTCGCGGTGTTCCTGAATGGTGGTATCGGCGCTCAGCGTCCCGGTCCATTTCTGGCCGATTTTTTTGGTAATAATGTTGACCACGCCACCGAGCGCATCGGAGCCGTACAGGGAGGACATCGGGCCGCGCACCACCTCGATACGTTCGATGGCATCCACCGGGATCCAGTTCAGGTCGAAGTCATTGTGGCGGAAGACGGCGTTCCGGGAGTTGACGCGTTTCCCGTCGACAAGGATCAGGGTATAGCTGCTGCTCAGACCGCGAATGCTGACGCCCTTGCGGTTATCCCCTTCGTTGGTGAGCTGGACCCCGGGCACATCGCGCAGTACGTCTTTCAGGTTCTGCACCGGCTTGCGCTGCAAATCCTGCTGGGTGATGACGCTGATGCTCGCCGGTGCGTCTTTGACGCTCTGTTCAGTGGCCGAGGCGGTCACCACCAGCGTTTCTTCATTCACATCGGCCAGGGCCGGAAACGCCAACGATACGACGGACGCAGACAATCCCGCCCGGATAAAAGGGTTTAACCTGAACATTCCAAATCTCCATGAGGTGTACAACCAAACAAACAAAAAAGGTGCTGCTCACACGCGCTGGCGGCCTGCCGCTCTGTCGGCGGTAGACTCGCGCTGTTTTCTCGTCGATGTGGCTGGTCGCCCGATGTCAGTCAGTACACATGGCAGAGACGGGGGGAGTGGCTTCATCCGTAATGGTCGGAAATGATAAAGATAATGATTTCTATTATCAATCTAATTATGAAGAATTGTGTCAGGCTGTAACCGCGTGGACATAAAAAAAGCCCTCTTTTCAGAGGGCTTCCGGGTGATACAAACCTGTTTTCGTTATCGTACTCATCTGTCTGCCGGGTGGCGGCTTTCGCCTTACCCGGCCTACGAAAAATTTCAATATCAAACAGTTACGCAAATATCTGTAGGCCCGCGCAAGCGCAGCGCCGCCGGGCAATTCCTGAAGATTGCGCCTGGCCAGCACGATGAAGCCCTCTTTTCAGAGGGCTTCAGGGTGATGCAAACCTGTTTTCGTTATCGTACTCATCTGTCTGCCGGGTGGCGGCTTTCGCCTTACCCGGCCTACGAAAAATTGCAATATCAAACAGTTACGCAAATATCTGTAGGCCCG
>NZ_JBKIUU010000012.1:0-119800 GCF_046603115.1 Klebsiella sp. 1SOBk5mer
GGTGTCATATTCAACGTGAGAGGTGTTGATGGTGATACCACGAGCTTTTTCTTCCGGCGCGTTATCGATCTGGTCGAATGCGCGAGCGGAACCACCGTAGGTTTTAGCCAGAACGGTAGTGATGGCAGCAGTCAGGGTAGTTTTACCATGGTCAACGTGGCCGATAGTACCAACGTTGACGTGCGGTTTTGTACGTTCAAATTTTTCTTTAGACACGGCTATATTCCTTACTATAGTGCTCTCCCCTTCGGAGAGAGCACGGGACTTAGGTTTTAATCCTGTGGATTATTTACCACGGGCTTCAATAACGGCCTGAGCAACGTTGTTCGGCGCATCATCATACTTCAGGAATTCCATAGTGTATGATGCACGACCTTTGGTCAGAGAACGCAGCTGAGTTGCATAACCGAACATTTCGGACAGCGGTACTTCAGCGTGGATCTTAACGCCGGTTACTTCGGATTCCTGACCGCGCAGCATACCGCGACGACGGCTCAAGTCACCGATAACGTCACCAGTGTTCTCTTCCGGAGTTTCTACTTCAACCTTCATGATCGGCTCAAGCAGAACTGGTTTTGCTTTCTTAAAGCCTTCTTTAAAGGCAATAGACGCAGCCAGTTTAAACGCCAGCTCAGAGGAGTCAACGTCGTGGTAAGAACCGAAGTGCAGACGGATACCCATATCAACTACCGGGTAACCTGCCAGCGGACCAGCTTTCAGCTGTTCCTGGATGCCTTTATCAACGGCCGGGATGTATTCGCCAGGAATTACACCACCTTTGATGTCGTTGATGAACTCGTAACCTTTCGGGTTAGAGCCCGGCTCCAGCGGGTACATGTCGATCACAACGTGACCGTACTGACCACGACCACCAGACTGCTTGGCGTGTTTACCTTCGATATCGGTAACTTTCGCGCGAATTGCTTCACGGTAAGCAACCTGAGGTTTACCGACGTTCGCTTCAACGTTGAATTCACGCTTCATACGGTCAACGATGATGTCGAGGTGCAGCTCACCCATACCGGCGATAATGGTCTGGTTAGACTCTTCGTCAGTCCATACGCGGAAAGACGGGTCTTCTTTAGCCAGACGACCCAGAGCCAGACCCATTTTTTCCTGGTCAGCTTTGGTTTTCGGCTCAACGGCGATGGAGATTACCGGCTCAGGGAATTCCATACGCTCCAGAATGATCGGCGCATCCGGGTTACACAGGGTGTCACCAGTAGTTACGTCTTTCAGACCGATTGCAGCAGCGATGTCGCCCGCGCGAACTTCTTTGATCTCTTCACGTTTGTTAGCATGCATCTGTACGATACGACCGAAACGCTCACGTGCAGCTTTCACGGAGTTCAGTACGGTATCACCAGAGTTAACCACACCGGAGTACACGCGGAAGAAGGTCAGGTTGCCCACGAACGGGTCAGTAGCGATTTTGAACGCCAGTGCAGAGAACGGCTCGTCGTCGCTTGCGTGACGCTCAGCCGGAGTATCTTTACCGTCGTCCAGGATGCCGTTGATCGCCGGAACGTCAACAGGGGATGGCAGGTAGTCAATTACCGCATCCAGCATCGCCTGAACACCTTTGTTCTTGAACGCAGAACCACAGGTTACCAGGATGATTTCGTTGTTCAGAACGCGCTGACGCAGAGCTTTTTTGATCTCTTCTTCAGTCAGTTCTTCACCACCCAGGTATTTTTCCATCAGCTCTTCAGAAGCTTCAGCTGCGGACTCGATCAGGTTCTGGTGCCATTCGTCAGCCAGATCCTGCATGTCAGCCGGGATATCTTCGTATTCGAAGGTTACGCCCTGGTCTGCATCGTTCCAGTTGATGGCTTTCATTTTCACCAGGTCAACAACGCCGGTGAAACCTTCTTCAGCACCAATTGCCAGCTGCAGCGGAACCGGGTTCGCGCCCAGACGGGTTTTGATCTGACCAACAACTTTCAGGAAGTTAGCGCCCATGCGGTCCATTTTGTTAACGAACGCGATGCGCGGAACTTTATATTTGTTTGCCTGACGCCATACGGTTTCAGACTGCGGCTGAACACCACCAACTGCGCAGTAAACCATTACCGCACCATCAAGAACACGCATGGAACGTTCTACTTCGATAGTGAAGTCAACGTGCCCCGGGGTGTCGATGATGTTTACACGGTGCGGTTCATACTGCTTAGCCATACCAGACCAGAATGCAGTAGTCGCAGCGGAAGTGATGGTGATACCACGTTCCTGCTCCTGCTCCATCCAGTCCATGGTAGCGGCGCCGTCATGAACTTCACCGATTTTGTGGTTTACACCGGTGTAGAACAGAATACGTTCGGTAGTAGTGGTTTTACCGGCGTCGATGTGCGCACTGATACCGATGTTACGGTAGCGTGCGATGGGTGTTGTACGAGCCATTTGATTCCTCGTTTATTTCTTTAGGCGTTCAGTTAAGTTATCCAGAGCGGGCGACTCATCTGAAGCGCCCGCCTGGTGACTATGACTCCGAAGGGATTACCAACGGTAGTGAGCGAACGCCTTGTTGGCTTCGGCCATACGGTGAACGTCTTCACGTTTCTTAACTGCAGTACCTTTGTTGTCTGCAGCATCAGTGAGTTCGTTCGCCAGGCGCAGAGCCATGGATTTATCACCGCGTTTACGAGCAGCTTCAACGATCCAACGCATTGCCAGGGCATTACGACGGACCGGACGAACTTCAACTGGAACCTGATAAGTAGAACCACCTACGCGGCGGGACTTAACTTCGACAGTCGGGCGCACGTTTTCGAGCGCAACTTCGAAGGCTTCCAGTTCAGATTTACCAGAACGCTGAGCCAGGGTCTCCAGCGCGCTGTATACGATAGTTTCTGCAGTAGATTTTTTACCATCTACCATCAGGATATTGACAAATTTAGCCAGCAGTTCTGATCCGAACTTCGGATCCGGCAGAATTTTACGCTGACCAATGACGCGACGACGTGGCATGGAAATACTCCGTTGTTAATTCAGGATTGTCCAAAACTCTAAGAGTTTAGTATGACATTAAGATAAATCAGTTTGGCCTTACTTAACGGAGAACCATTAAGCCTTAGGACGCTTCACGCCGTACTTGGAGCGAGCCTGCTTACGGTCTTTAACGCCGGAGCAGTCAAGCGCACCACGAACGGTGTGGTAACGAACACCCGGAAGGTCTTTAACACGACCGCCACGGATCAGGATCACGGAGTGCTCCTGCAGGTTGTGACCTTCACCACCGATGTAGGAGGTGACTTCGAAACCGTTAGTCAGACGCACACGGCAAACTTTACGCAGTGCGGAGTTCGGTTTCTTAGGAGTGGTGGTATATACGCGAGTACATACGCCACGTTTCTGCGGGCAGGCTTCCAGCGCTGGCACGTTGCTCTTTGCAACTTTGCGCGCGCGTGGTTTGCGTACCAGCTGGTTAATTGTTGCCATTAAATAGCTCCTGGTTTTAGCTTTTGCTTCGTAAACACGTAATAAATCGCCTCATATATTATGAGGACGCAGAATTTTAGGGCGGTGCCGAAAAGGTGTCAAGAAATATACAACGATCCCGCCATCACCAGGCCAACTGACCGGCATGTTTGACTGTGAGTCTGACGAAATCAGTATAGCTAACCCTGCCGACACTGTCCGCAATTTGACCAGTTAGCCCGCGGGCGTCAACGTCGTCTTGCAGCACGTAAAGGGTTATGGGGGCGGATTGCAGGATCTCAAGGAAGCGACCGCCGGCGATAGCCGCCGCGATGCCATCAGACAGCAGTAACAGATCGTCACCCTGCTCCATCAAGCGAAGCATTGCTGCGATATCGGCATGCCAGGGAGAAACACTGAGCGTATGGAGCATGGGGGCCTCAGAAACGCAAAATCACATCAAATTCATGCAGACGGGCGCGCAGGGCATCCGGCGCCAGGCATTCGACATCCACCACCCACGGGGTCGCGGGGTCCAGGCCGCGCTCTCGCGCCGACTCCGCGCACAGCCAACACTGGTCGATATCATATAGCGACAGCAGTTTAAAAGTGGCGATGTAATCGCGGGCCAGCACAGCGCCAGGCCGCTGAGCGGGCAACAGCTGAAACACGCCGTCGCCCACGAAAAACACGCCAATCCCGTCGGTGAGGGCGGAGGTGGCTAATAAGGCGTCGAGGCCTTCCCTGCCGGCGGCGCTGCCGTGCGGCGCGGAGGAAAAAACGAAAGCCACACGTTTCATCAAAACTGTACCATCCGATCGCAAGTAAGCGCCGCTTCCGCCAGCGCGCCAAGTCCGCTCAACGTAAAACCCGGCTGCAGATTATGGCCAGGCAGAGCGAGCTGTTGCGCTTCGCGCTCGTCCGTTACGCCACGACGCAGGGCGGCCGCCACGCAGATATGCAGCGCGACGCCGTGCTCATCGTGGAGGGATTGCCACCCGCGCACCAGATCGAACTCATCGCTGGCGGGCGCCGTCAGCTGGTTAGCGTTAAGCACGCCTTCGCGATAGAAAAAAACGCACGCCAGCTCATGGCCTTCCTGCAGCACGGCCTGCGCAAATTGCCAGGCGCTGCTCGCCTGCTGCGTGCCATAGGCAGGGCCGGTCACCGTGAGGGCAAAACGCATTACTTATCCAGCCCCTGGAAATCGCCGCTTTTGAACTGGCGAATATAGAGGTAGACGGTGTGCTTGGAGATGTTCAGACGATCGGCCACCTGGTTAATGGCGTCTTTAATATCGAAGATCCCTTTCTCGTAGAGATTCAGCACGATTTGACGGTTTTTAGCATTGTTGGATACGCTGCGATCGGCATTCACCTCTTCGATGGTGAATTCCAGAGTCTGGGCGACCAGATCGTCAACCGAGGAAGCAAAGTTCACCGGCGAGTTAACCTCGGGCGTTTCTGGCGGAATAAAGGTGCTCATGATCTGGGAAAACGGCACATCCAGATTCATATTGATGCACAGCAGACCAATCACCCGGTGATCGCGGTTGCGGATGGCAATCGTCACCGACTTCATCAGGACGCCGCTTTTGGCGCGGGTAAAGTAGCATTTGGAAACGCTGCTATCGGCGCCCGTCATATCGTGCAGCATGCGCAGCGCAAGATCGGTAATCGGTGAACCGATTTGGCGGCCGGTATGTTCACCATTGGCGATACGGATGGCAGAGCATTTCAGATCCTGCAAAGAATGCAGCACGATTTCACAGTGCGAACCGATGAGCATCGCCAACCCGTCCACCACCGCTTCATAAGATTTAAGAATATCGAAATCGGTCTGGTCAAAGGGACGTTGATCCAGCAGGTCAAGCTCGCTGGTTTCGTTGGTTAAAAGCGACCTGGACATGAAAAAAAGCACTCCTTTTCAGGAGCCTGTCGTTATTGTCAGGGCAGGCTCATCATCATTATTAAGCTATCTAAAGTAATACAGCGCCTGAGGATCTTTCCAGTTTTAATTATATCTGCGCTCAATAAAAAAGCCGCCGCCTCTGACGAGACGGCGGCCTGAACCCGATTACTTCTTAGCGTCAGCTTTCGCGTCCGCGGCTTTCGCATCGCCAGCGGCTTCCGGCTGAGCATCTGCCTTCGGCGCCGGTTTGATATCCAGCAGCTCTACATCAAAGACCAGCGTAGAGTTGGCCGGGATGCCCGGGACGCCGGTTTTGCCGTAGGCCAGATCTGGCGGAATGACCAGCTTGATTTTGCCGCCTTTCTTGATGTTCTTCAGGCCTTCAGTCCAGCCCGGGATCACCCCGTCGAGACGGAAAGAGAGCGGCTCGCCGCGGGTATAAGAGTTATCAAACTCTTTGCCGTCGATCAGCGTACCTTTGTAGTTAACCACCACGGTGTCGCTGTCTTTCGGCGCATCGCCAGTGCCTTCTTTCTCGACTTTATACAGCAGGCCAGTTTTCGACGTTTTCACGCCCTTCTCTTTGGCAAAGCTGTCGCGGAAAGCTTTACCTTTGGTTTCGTTCTCAGTGGCGTCTTTTTCCATTTTCTGCTGAGCCGCGGTCTTCACGCGCGTTTCAAAGGCCTGCAGAGTCTGTTCGATCTCCTGGTCGGACAGTTTGCTCTTATCGGCAAACGCGTCCTGTACGCCGGCGATCAGCTGGGCTTTATCCAGCTTAATGCCGAGTTTTTCTTGTTCTTTCAGGGAGTTTTCCATGTAACGCCCCAGGGACGCGCCCAGCGCATAGGCCGATTTCTGATCGTCATTTTTAAATGCCGATTTACTCTCAGCCGCCGGGGCTGCTTTCGCCGCGGTATCTGCAGCAAAGGTCAGCGGTGCATTCAGGGCGACGGCCATTGTGGTCGCCAGCAGCGTTACTTTAAACAGTGATTTCATCCATTTCTCCAGGGCCGGGGCCTCTCACCCCAGGGTTATCGTAAAAAGCAAAAAACGTACTATAGAACGTCGCCGTTAAAATCTACATACGGACGTTCCTGAATATCGCCTCTTTTAGGACTATTTTTGTATGAATAAGTTTCCTGTAGGACGCAGCGATGCTGCGCGCCGGGGGAAACTTAAGTAGAATCCGCCCGCAGGATCAGACTAAAGAGGTTACCCATGCACGATAGCACATTAGAAACGCGCCTTGCGGAGCTGGAAAGCCGGCTGGCGTTTCAGGAAATCACCATCGAAGACCTCAATAAAACCGTGACCGCCCACGAGATTGAGATGGCGAAGATGCGCGAGCATATGCGTCTGATGATCGAGAAGCTGAAGGCGACCCAACCCTCCCATATCGCCTCCCAGGCCGAAGAGACGCCGCCGCCGCATTATTGAGGCGTAAAAAAAGCGGGTCTCCCCGCTTTTTTGTCGTCTTCGTGCCGAAGCGCGAAGATTAGTGGCAACCGCAGCCACCGTGGCCGCCGCAGCCGCCTTTACCATGGTCGTGGCCATGATCGTGGTCGTGACCGTGACCGCCGCAGCAGCCATCGTGACCATGATCGTGGTCGTGATCATGACCATGCGCGCCGTGCACGTGACCGTGCTCCAGCTCTTCAGCGGTCGCTTCGCGGATGGCGACAACTTCCACATTGAACTTCAGGTTCTGGCCTGCCAGCATGTGGTTGCCATCAACCACAACGTGGTCGTCTTCAACTTCAGTAATCTCTACGGGTACCGGACCCTGATCGGTTTCCGCCAGGAAGCGCATGCCAACCTGCAGTTCATCAACGCCCATGAAGACGTCTTTCGGTACACGCTGCACCAGGTTTTCGTCATACTGACCGTAAGCGTCGTTAGCGCCAACGGCTACGTCAAATTTGTCGCCCACTTCGTGGCCATCCAGCGCGTTTTCCAGGCCGGAAATCAGGGAGCCGTGACCGTGCAGGTAATCCAGCGGCGCGCTTACCGGAGACTCATCAACCAACACACCGTCTTCTGTACGTACCTGATAGGCCAGGCTGACCACCAGGTCTTTTGCTACTTTCATGATATCTCCTGAGATGGGAAGAATAGTGGCGCAGATTGTAGCGGAATTCTGCTGCCGTGTACCCTTTAGCTTAAAAAAAGCCGACGGATAACGCTAGTCGGGATGAAAAATGCCAATCACCTGCTCCTCTTTGCGTACATGCTCACGGGCCTCTTTATCCGCCTCACGCATCTGATGACCGCACTTAACGCATTCAACAACATCGACATTATTTTCACGCCACATCGCCAGTGAATCCTGCGCCTGGCACGCCGGACATTTCGCCCCGGCAATAAAACGTTTACGTACTGCCATATGATTTACCTTTATTCAAACTCGTCCCAGCCGTCCAGCTGCCGGCTCTCTTTCTGCATTTCGCGCTGAAAAATCTCTTCCAGTTCGCGCCGGGCTTCCCGCACGCGTGATATCTGTACCGTATCAGTATGCACCGGCATTAACTCACGCAGCATTCGCATATCGAGGCGTCGGAAGTGCAGCTGCGCGCGCTGGGCCTGGTGAGGATGCATCCCGAGGGTGATGAGCGCTTTACGCCCCAGCTCCAGCGCGCTGGAGAAAGTCTCACGGGAAAACTGCGTCACGCCGGCCTGCAGAAGCTCATGCGCCTCGACGCGCCCGCGAGCGCGCGCCAGGATGTGCAGATGTGGAAAGTGTTGTTGACACATCTCCACCAGCCGCATGGTGTCTTCCGGCTCATTACAGGTAATGACGATCGACTGCGCCTCCTCCGCCCCCGCCGAGCGCAGCAGCTCCAGCTGGGTGGCGTCGCCAAAATAGACTTTATAGCCATAGTTGCGCATCAGATTCACCGCGCTGATGTCTCGCTCCAGCACCGTAATACGCATCTTATTGGCCATCAGCAGGCGACCGATGACCTGGCCGAAACGGCCAAAGCCAACAATAATCACCTGCGGTTTATCGTCCTCTACCCACGGCGCCTCATCGGTATCCTCCGCTGGATTCAGGCGTCGCGACAGTATCTTATCGATCCCTTTCATCAGCAGCGGCGTGGTCATCATCGACAAGGTGACGGCCACCAGCAGCAGCGCCATCTGGTCGTGCTGGAACAACCGCTGAGAAGCGGGCAGCGAAAAGAGGACAAACGCGAACTCGCCGCCCTGGCTTAATACGCCCGCAAACTGCATACGCTCGGAACTCCGCAGGCCATAGAGACGGGCCAGCAGATAGAGCACCAGCATTTTTACCGCCACCAGCACCGCCACGCTCACTGCCACCCACAGCAGATGGGTGTACAGCACGCCAAGGTTCAGCGCCATACCGACGGAGATAAAGAACAACCCAAGCAGCAGCCCCTTGAACGGATCGATGGCGATCTCCAGTTCATGGCGATACTCACTTTCCGCCAGCAGCACGCCGGCGATAAAAGTACCCAGCGCCATCGACAGCCCCAGCGCCTCCATAAACAGGGCTGATCCAAGGACCAGCAGCAGCGTGGCGGCAGTGAACACTTCCCTGACCCCGGAGCTGGCGATAAAGCGGAACACCGGCCGCAGTAAGTAGCGTCCGCCAATCAGCATCCCGGCAAACGCCAGGACCTTCATGCCGACCGTTAGCCAGTTCACATGCTCATCCGCGGAACCCGCCAGCAGAGGCACCAGCGCCAGCGCCGGGATCACCGCCAGATCCTGAAACAGCAGGACCGAAAAGCCTAACTGCCCTGATTCGCTGCGGCTCATTCCCTTCTCGCGCATCAGCTGCAGTGCCATCGCGGTAGAGGACATCGCCAGGCCGATCCCGCCGACCACCGCCGCCTGCCATGAAAATCCTGTCGTCATCAACAGACCGCCGAGGATCGCCGCGCTGAGCATCACCTGCGCCGCGCCAACGCCGAAGATGGAGCTTCGCAGCCGCCATAGCTTGGCGGGATTGAGCTCCAGGCCGATGATAAACATCAGAAACACCACGCCGAGTTCAGAGAAATGGAGAATTTCATCCACATCGCTGATAAACCCGAGCCCCCACGGACCAATGGCGATCCCGGCCAGCAGATAGCCCAGCACCGCGCCAATCCCCAGTCTTGAAGCCAGAGGGACGGCGATAACGGCCGCGAACAAAAACAGCACCCCCGCCAGCAGCAAATCAAATCCCGCCATGGACACCTCCGGCGGCAAGGGGGTTGGCCAGCCAGTCCCGATAGGCCAGGGCGCGGCTGCGTAGCTCCTCTGGCTGTTGCCGCCGGGCCCAGTAGACGATAATGGGGCTCATCCAGTGCATACGGCACATGCCGGCGGTCAGTTCAAAAGGACGTAAAATATCGTTCATCGGATAGCGATTCGCATCGCGACGGTAGGCGCTCTCAGGTTCGCCGGTGGTGATCACGCTGCGCCAGTACTTTCCCGCCAGTTCGTTCCCTCCGGCGCCGCTGGCGAAGCCGCGGCTTAAGACACGATCCAGCCACTCCTTGAGCAGCGCCGGACAGCTCCAGGTATATAAAGGATGCTGGAAAACGATCACCTCATGCTGGCGCAGCAGGTCCTGTTCGTGAGCAATATCGATAAAAAAATCCGGATAGTGCGCGTAGAGATCGTGCACGGTGACGTTTGGCAACTGTAAGGCCGGTTGTAATAAAACCCGGTTGGCCACGGAATCCTGAGATTCTGGGTGGGCATACAGCAGCAACACTTTCGCTGTCTGAGACATCATTCCCCTCCCGTAGGTCTTCTGGCGGCCTGCACAGCCCTGGCGTTTTGACACAGCCAGAATGACTTTGTGTATCGTCTTCGTTTTGGGCTACCATGGCGGCCCGGTGAAGCGATTCGCTTCCACACTACATTATCATAATGACAAATTAACATAGTCTGAACATACGGCGCCTTATGATTGTTTTCTCCTCGTTACAAATTCGTCGCGGCGTACGCGTCCTGCTGGACAACGCCACCGCTACCATCAACCCTGGCCAGAAGGTCGGTCTGGTGGGGAAAAACGGCTGCGGGAAATCGACGCTGCTATCGCTTTTGAAAAACGAGATAAGCGCTGACGGCGGCAGTATGACCTTTCCCGGCAACTGGCAGCTGGCCTGGGTGAATCAGGAAACCCCGGCCCTGCCGCAGCCGGCAATCGATTATGTCATTGACGGCGATCGCGAATATCGCCAGCTGGAAGCCGCGCTCCAGCAGGCTAACGAGCGCAACGACGGCCATGCCATCGCCACCGTCCACGGCAAGCTGGACGCCATCGACGCCTGGACCATCCGCTCCCGCGCCGCCAGCCTGCTGCACGGCCTGGGTTTCAGCAATGAACAGCTCGAGCGGCCGGTCAGCGATTTTTCCGGCGGCTGGCGTATGCGTCTTAACCTCGCGCAAGCGCTGATCTGCCGCTCCGATCTGCTGCTGCTCGATGAACCGACTAACCACCTCGACCTTGATGCGGTGATCTGGCTGGAGAAGTGGCTGAAGGGCTACACGGGGACGCTGATCCTGATCTCCCACGATCGCGATTTCCTCGATCCTATCGTCGACAAAATTATCCATATCGAACAGCAGACGATGTTTGAGTACACCGGCAACTACAGCTCGTTTGAAGTGCAGCGCGCCACCCGGCTCGCTCAGCAGCAGGCGATGTACGAAAGCCAGCAGCAGCGTGTCGCGCATCTGCAAAGCTATATCGATCGCTTCCGCGCCAAAGCCACCAAAGCCAAGCAGGCGCAGAGCCGTATTAAAATGCTGGAGCGGATGGAACTCATCGCCCCGGCGCACGTGGATAACCCGTTCCACTTCAGCTTCCGCCAGCCGGAGAGCCTGCCAAACCCGCTGCTGAAGATGGAGAAAGTCAGCGCCGGCTATGGCGAGCGTATTATCCTCGACTCCATTAAGCTCAATCTGGTGCCGGGGTCGCGTATCGGCCTGCTGGGCCGCAACGGCGCAGGGAAATCGACGCTGATTAAGCTGCTGGCTGGCGAACTCCAGCCCGTGAGCGGCGAGATCGGCCTCGCCAAAGGCATCAAGCTCGGCTACTTCGCCCAGCATCAGCTGGAGTTCCTGCGCGCCGATGAGTCGCCGCTGCAGCACCTGGCGCGCCTGGCGCCGCAGGAGCTGGAGCAGAAGCTGCGCGATTATCTGGGCGGCTTTGGTTTCCAGGGGGATAAGGTCAGCGAAGAGACCCGCCGCTTCTCCGGTGGAGAAAAGGCGCGTCTGGTGCTGGCCCTGATCGTCTGGCAGCGCCCTAACCTGCTGCTGCTCGACGAACCGACCAACCATCTCGACCTCGATATGCGTCAGGCCTTAACCGAAGCGCTGATCGACTTTGAAGGGGCGCTGGTGGTCGTATCGCACGATCGCCACCTGATCCGCTCCACCACCGACGATCTGTACCTTGTCCACGATGGTAAAGTCGAACCGTTCGACGGCGATCTGGACGATTATCAGCAGTGGCTCAGCGACTCGCAAAAACAGGAGTCCCAGAGCGGCGACGCGCCAAAAGAGAGCGGCAACAGCGCGCAAGCGCGCAAAGACCAGAAGCGTCGGGAAGCGGAGCTGCGCAGCCAGACCCAACCGCTGCGCAAAGAGATCGCCCGTCTGGAGAAAGAGATGGACAAGCTCAACGCGCAGCTGGCCAGTGCGGAAGAGAAACTTGGCGACAGCGAACTCTACGACGCCTCGCGGAAAGCGGAACTGACTGAATGCCTGCAGCAGCAGGCCAGCGCGAAATCCGGGCTGGAAGAGTGCGAAATGGCCTGGCTGGAGGCTCAAGAGCAGCTGGAGCGCATGCTTCAGGAAGGCTAACGCCGCCTCATCATTCTGCCTGCGACGGCGCGGGCAGAATGGGTTTCTGCCATTCCCATGCTCAGGCCATCAATGACATCAATGGTTTGTTTTCGGTGTCACCGGGCGTCATTGGCCACAAGACCACATATTGGCTAACTCCCGCGCGCCCTGCGCGGTATAGTCATCATCACGTTTATTAATTATTCTGGTGCTATGGTTGAAATCATCCCCACAGACATGACGCCCCCCGAAAACGATTCGCGTGAGTTCCATCCCATGCGCGGCGTGGGCAATCGTCATCTGCAAACCATGCTGCCGCGGCTGATCCGCCGTAAATTGCGCTTTACCCCGCACTGGCAGCGCCTTGAGCTGCCGGACGGCGATTTTGTCGATCTCGCCTGGAGCGAAGACCCGCACCAGGCGCGCCACAAGCCGCGCCTCGTCGTCTTTCATGGTCTGGAAGGGAGTCTGCACAGCCCGTATGCCCATGGCCTGATCCACGCGGCGATGCAGCGCGGCTGGCTGGGCGTGGTCATGCACTTTCGCGGCTGCAGCGGCGAACCTAACCGCAATCACCGCATCTATCACTCCGGCGAAACGGAAGATGGCACCTGGTTTCTCCACTGGCTGCAGCGCGAGTTTGGCCCCGCGCCGACCGCCGCCGTCGGCTATTCGCTGGGCGGCAACATGCTGGGCTGCCTGCTGGCAGAAGAAGGCGACCGCTGCCCGCTGGATGCGGCGGTGATCGTTTCCGCGCCTTTCATGCTGGAAGCCTGCAGCTATCATATGGATAAGGGCTTCTCGCGAGTTTATCAGCGCTATCTGCTCAATCTGTTAAAAGCCAACGCCTCACGTAAGCTGAAAGCGTATCCTGGCTCGCTGCCCGTCGATTTACGCCAGCTCAAAGGGATGCGCCGCATCCGGGAATTTGACGACATGATCACCGCCAAAATCCATGGTTTCGCCGATGCGCTGGATTATTACCGGCAATGCAGCGCTATGCCGCGGCTCAGCGATATCACTAAGCCGACGCTCATCATCCATGCGAAAGACGACCCGTTTATGGACCACCACTCCATTCCCCCGCAGGAGCAACTGCCGGCGAACGTTGAGTATCAATTGACTGAACAAGGCGGCCACGTCGGCTTCGTCGGCGGCACCCTGCGTAAACCGGAGATGTGGCTGGAAAGACGCATTCCCGACTGGTTAAACCGCTGGCTGGAGGTTCCCGTATGATTATTCCCTGGCAGGATCTGGATCCCGAAACGCTGGATAACCTGATTGAAAGCTTTGTGTTACGCGAAGGCACCGATTATGGTGAACATGAACGTTCACTTGCCGATAAAGTCGCCGATGTAAAACAGCAGCTGAAACGCGGAGAGGCGGTCCTCGTGTGGTCGGAACTGCATGAGACGGTCAATATTATGCCGCGCGCCCTGTTTAACGGCTAAGGCGACGCCACTACATCGTTTAACCAGGGAGTTGTTATGTCTGCCAAACATCCGGTGATCGCCGTCACGGGCTCCAGCGGCGCGGGCACTACCACCACCAGCCTCGCCTTTCGCAAAATCTTCGCGCAGCTAAATCTTCACGCCGCGGAGGTGGAAGGCGACAGCTTTCATCGCTACACCCGCCCGGAAATGGACATGGCGATCCGCAAAGCGCGGGATCAGGGCAAACATATCAGCTACTTTGGCCCGGAGGCGAACGACTTCGGCCTGCTGGAGCAGACCTTTGTCGACTATGGCCGCCATGGCAAAGGCCAGTCGCGTAAATACCTGCACACCTATGACGAAGCCGTGCCGTGGAATCAGGTGCCGGGAACCTTCACCCCATGGCAGCCGCTGCCGGAGCCGACGGACGTGCTGTTCTATGAGGGGCTGCACGGCGGGGTTGTCACGCCGCAGCATGATGTCGCCAGCCATGTCGACCTGCTGGTCGGGGTCGTGCCTATCGTTAACCTGGAGTGGATCCAGAAACTCATTCGCGACACCAGCGAACGCGGCCACTCCCGGGAGGCGGTGATGGACTCTGTCGTCCGATCGATGGAAGATTACATTAACTTCATCACCCCGCAGTTTTCCCGCACCCACATCAACTTCCAGCGCGTGCCGACGGTGGACACCTCCAACCCGTTTGCCGCGAAAGCGATCCCCTCTCTGGACGAGAGCTTTGTGGTGATCCATTTCCGCAATCTGCAGAACATCGACTTCCCCTGGCTGCTGGCGATGCTACAGGGCTCGTTTATTTCGCACATGAACACCCTGGTGGTGCCGGGCGGTAAAATGGGGCTGGCGATGGAGCTTATTATGGCGCCGCTGGTCGAGCGTCTGATGGAAGGCCGAAAGATCGGCTAACAGAAAAAACCCCGGCCAGGCCGGGGTTGAGATAATTCACATCAGCAGGCGAAGACTACGCCTCGATCACTTCATAGGAGTGGGTGATCTTCACCGCTTTTTCCAGCATCAGCGCCACCGAGCAGTATTTCTCTGCCGACAGATCCACCGCGCGGGAGACTGCGGCATCTTTCAGCGCCTTACCGGTGACGATAAAGTGCAGATTAATATGCGTGAACAGGCGCGGCGCCTCTTCCCGACGCTCAGAGGTCAGCTTCACTTCGCAGTTGGTCACGTCGTGACGCCCTTTTTGCAAAATAGAGACCACATCGATCGCACTGCAACCGCCCGCCGCCATCAGCACCATCTCCATCGGGCTGGGCGCCTTATCTCCGGAGTTGCCATCCATCAGAATCTGGTGTCCTGACGCGGACTCCCCGATAAAGGTTAACCCTTCAACCCATTTCACACGCGCTTGCATAAAATTTAACTCCAGTATCGCAATATTCCTGTCAGATTACGCGCACATAACAATTCTCGCAACGGAAGGCGACCTGCGTCATGCTGAAGCGAGACACCAGGAGACATGCGGCGAAAGCTATGCTAAAACAGTCTGGATGCTACAGTAATACATTGATGTACTGCATGTATGCAGAGGAGTTCACATTACCGGCTGTCGAAAAATCATCAGCCAGCTTCCCAGGTATAGGGAAACAATACGATTGCATGCCCGGACGCCGTGTAGTGTCGGCGCCCGGAGATAGCTTATAACAGAGGATAACCGCGCATGGTGCTTGGCAAACCGCAAACAGACCCTACCCTTGAATGGTTCTTGTCTCATTGCCACATTCATAAGTACCCATCAAAGAGCACGCTGATCCACCAGGGTGAGAAAGCAGAAACGCTGTACTACATCGTTAAAGGCTCCGTGGCTGTACTCATCAAGGATGAAGAAGGTAAAGAGATGATCCTCTCCTACCTCAACCAGGGCGATTTCATCGGTGAATTAGGCCTGTTTGAAGAGGGTCAGGAGCGTAGCGCCTGGGTACGGGCGAAAACCGCATGTGAAGTGGCCGAGATCTCTTATAAGAAATTCCGTCAGCTGATCCAGGTGAACCCGGACATTCTGATGCGTCTCTCTTCGCAAATGGCTCGCCGTCTGCAGGTGACGTCTGAGAAAGTGGGCAACCTCGCTTTCCTCGACGTGACGGGCCGTATCGCCCAGACGCTGCTGAACCTGGCGAAGCAACCCGATGCCATGACCCACCCGGACGGTATGCAAATTAAAATTACCCGTCAGGAAATTGGTCAGATCGTCGGCTGTTCTCGTGAAACCGTTGGCCGTATTTTGAAAATGCTGGAAGATCAGAACCTGATTTCCGCCCACGGTAAAACTATCGTCGTCTACGGCACCCGTTAAGTTGCTAAGCGGCGTATTGCTCCTGCAGTACGCCGTTTTTGTTTTTCCCTCATGTGGCGCAGGCTGATTTACCACCCGGAAGTCAACTATGCACTGCGGCAAACGCTGGTGCTGTGTCTGCCTGTGGCCATCGGTCTTCTGCTCGGCCATCTCCAGCAGGGACTCCTGTTTTCCTTAGTTCCCGCCTGCTGCAATATCGCCGGTCTCGACACTCCGCATAAGCGCTTTTTTAAGCGTCTGATTATCGGCGGCTGTCTGTTTGCCGGATGCAGCCTGGTGGTGCAGCTGCTGCTCGCCCAGACCATACCTTTGCCGCTTATTCTCAGCGGCCTGGCGCTATTGCTCGGCGTCACCGCGGAAATCAGTTCGCTGCACGCGCGCCTGCTGCCCGCGTCGCTGATCGCCGCCATCTTTACCCTGAGCCTGGCGGGCAATATGCCCGTCTGGGAGCCGCTGTTGATCTACGCCTTCGGCACGCTATGGTACGGCGTGTTTAACTGGTTCTGGTTCTGGCTGTGGCGCGAACAGCCGCTGCGGGAGTCGCTCAGTCTGCTCTACCGGGAACTGGCCAATTATTGCGAAGCCAAATATAGCCTATTGACCCAGCATACCGATCCCTCGACCGCCCTGCCGCCGCTGCTCATCCGCCAGCAGAAGGTGGTCGATTTAATCACCCAATGCTATCAGCAGATGCATATGCTGGCCGCCAACCAACGTAACGACCACAAACGTCTTCTGCGAGCGTTCCAGATGGGGCTGGATCTACAGGAGCATATTTCGGTCAGCCTGCATCAGCCGGAAGAGGTGCAAAAGCTGGTTGAGCGCAGCCATGCCGAAGCGGTGATCCGCTGGAACGCGCAGACCGTCGCCGCCCGCCTGCGGGTGCTGGCGGATGACATGCTCTATCATCGTTTTCCGCAGCGTTTCCAGATGGATAAACAGATCGGCGCCCTGGAAAAAATCGCCCGCCAGCATCCGGATAACCCGGTCGGCCACTTCTGCGCCTGGCACTTCAGCCGCATCGCCCGGGTGCTGCATACCCAGCGCCCACTGTATGCCCGGGATCTGATGGCTGACAAAGAGCGTCGTTTACCGTTGTTTCCCGCGCTAAAGAACTATCTGTCGCTGAAGTCGCCCGCGCTGCGCAACGCCGCCCGCATCAGCGTGATGCTGAGCATCGCCAGCCTGATGGGCAACGCCCTGCATTTGCCGAAGCCCTACTGGATCCTGATGACCGTCCTCTTCGTGACACAGAACGGCTATGGCGCCACGCGGGTACGTATTGTCCACCGGGCGGCGGGGACGCTCGCCGGCCTGATCATCGCCGGGCTGACCTTGCACTTTCACGTTCCGGAGAGCTATACCCTGAGCGGGATGCTGCTGATCACCCTGCTCAGCTATCTGATCATCCGCAAACACTATGGCTGGGCGATGGTGGGGTTTACGGTGACGGCGGTATATACCCTGCAGCTGCTGACGCTTAACGGCGAACAGTTTATTATCGCCCGGCTGATGGACACGCTGATCGGCTGCCTGATCGCCTTCGGCGGGATGGTCTGGCTGTGGCCGCAGTGGCAGAGCGGCCTGCTGAAAAAAAACGCCCACGATGCGCTGGAGGCCGACCAGCAGGCGATTCGCCTGATCCTCAGTCCCGACCCCAAAGCGCCCGCGCTGGCCTACCAACGCATGCGCGTCAATCAGGCGCACAACGCGCTCTACAACTCCCTGAATCAGGCGATGCAGGAGCCCGGGTTTAATACCCACTACCTGGAAGATATGAAGCTATGGGTGACGCACAGCCAGTTTATCGTCGAACACATCAACGCCATGACCACTTTGGCCCGGGAGCATACGATGCTCACCCCGGATCTTGCCCAGCGCTATCTCGAATCCTGTGAGATTGCCCTGCAGCGCTGTCAGCAGCGGCTGGACAGCGATGGCCCCGGCAGCGCAGGGGATGTCAATATTATGGAGTCACCGGAAAGCGAGGTGCCGATCGGTCCGTTAAGCACCCTGGAGCAGCATCTGCAACGCATTCTGGGCCATCTGAACACCATGCACACCATTTCGTCAGTGGCATGGCGTCAGCGGCCGCATCACGGCATCTGGCTGCGGAAGATCAGCCGTTAATCACCTTTGCCACGGCCTGGGCAAAGCGCGCCATCCCCTCGGCAATATCCTGCTCTTCGATGATCAGCGAGGGAACAAAACGCATCACGTCCGGCCCGGCGTTAAGCACCATGACGCCGGCTTCCGCAGCGGCATAGAGAAAATCACGCGCGCGGCCCTTGTGCTGCGGCTTGAGTTCGGCGCCAATCAGCAGGCCCATCCCGCGAATATCACTGAACAGATCAAACTCGGCATCCAGCTGCTGCAGGTGTTTGACGAACAGTTCGCGTTTGGCGTTCACGCCATCCAGCACCGCCGGGGTATTGATCAGATCGAAAGCGGCGTTGGCGACCGCGCAGGCCAGCGGGTTGCCGCCGTAGGTTGAGCCATGGGAACCCGCATGGAAGGCGCTGGCGATCTCGTGGGTAGTCAACATGGCGCTGACCGGGAAACCGCCGCCCAGCGCTTTGGCGCTGGTGAGAATATCCGGGGTTACGCCATAGTGCATATAGGCAAACAGCGATCCGGTACGCCCCATTCCGCACTGCACTTCATCAAAGACTAACAGCGCCTGGTGTTGATCGCACAGTTCGCGCAGCCCCTGCAGGAACGCCGGCGTCGCTGCCGTCACGCCGCCTTCGCCCTGAATCGGCTCCACCACCACCGCGCAGGTGTGGTCATCCATCACCGCTTTTACCGCCTGCAGGTCGTTGAAGGGAACATGGACAATATCCGCCGGTTTCGGGCCGAAACCATCGGAGTACTTCGGCTGCCCGCCGACGGAGACGGTAAACAGGGAGCGACCATGAAAGGCATTATGGAAAGCGATGATTTTGGTTTTGTACGGGCTATGGCGGGTCACCGCATAGTGACGCGCCAGCTTAAAGGCCGTTTCATTGGCTTCGGTACCGGAGTTCATAAACACCACTCGCTCGGCGAAGGTGGCATCGACAAGTTTACGTCCCAGGCGCAGCGCTGGCTCATTGGTAAAGACGTTGCTGGTATGCCACAGCGTTTCGCCCTGCTCGTGGAGCGCCGCCACCAGCGCCGGGTGGCAATGGCCGAGCGCCGTCACCGCGATACCGCCGGCGAAATCAACATACTCTTTGCCCTGCTGATCCCAGACGCGGCTGCCTTTTCCCTTTACCGGGATGAATTCTGCCGGTGCATAAATTGGCAAAATAACTTCATCGAATGTGGCGCGGGTGATTGCCGGTTGTTCAGTTGCCATGTCTTGCCCATCCCTCTTCGTTATGCAGATGCGATTATGATAATCTAATCACAAAATATGCATAAAAAATCAGTCAATGGCAACCGAAATCACCGCTTAATAAAGTTCGCCAGCAATTGATGGCCCTGTTCGCTGAGGATGCTTTCCGGATGGAACTGCACGCCCTCGAGATCCCAGTCGCGATGACGGATCCCCATAATCTCACCGCTGGCGCTGCGGGCGGTGACGATAAACTCAGGCGGCAGCGTCGGCGGGTCAATCACCAGCGAATGATAGCGGGTCACCGTCAAAGGATTATTCAGCCCCAGAAACACCCCTTCGCCGTTATGCTCGATAAGCGAGGTTTTTCCATGCATCACCTGCGCCGCCCGCACAATGGTCGCGCCAAACGCCTGGGCTATCGCCTGATGCCCGAGGCAGACGCCCAGCAGCGGCGTTTTCCCTGCATAGTGACGGATTACCGCGAGGGAAATCCCCGCTTCATCCGGCGTACAGGGACCAGGCGAAATCACTATCTTCTCCGGCGCCAGCGACGCTATCTCCTCCAGCGTCAACGCATCGTTGCGCCTGACCAGCACTACCGCCCCCAGTTCGCAAAAGTACTGATACAGATTCCAGGTGAAAGAGTCATAGTTATCGATAAGCAGGATCATAGCGGCTCCGGAACAATCAAACCGGGCTATTCTACTCAGATTCCCGCGCTTCGCTTACCACTTTGCGAAAGATCGCCGCCAGCGGGTCCGGATCGCCCATCGCGCCCTGCTGACAGGCGGTGCTCCAGGCGGCAGGATCGACGTCACGCCAGTCAAGAAGGTAGCCGGCATGTATCGCCAGCTGTTCAAAGAAAATGCGCTGGGTCAGGCCATTGCCGAGACGAAAAGGGTGCAGCACATTAATTTCACCATAGAACCAGCTCAGGCGTTCGATAAAGGTATCCCGCGGCAGACCGCAGAGATAATCCTCCTGCTCCAGAGCCTGCATCAGGGCATTCCCCTCCTCTTCGATGCGGGCAAAGTGGCAGAACGGCGTATCGCCCAGGTAGAGGTTCACTTCACGCAGCCTACCCGCCCAGTCAAACAGATCCTGATACAGCTGATGATGAATAGCGCACAGATAGGGTAAGCCGCGCACCCGCGGGCCCAGCGGCAGAGTGGCCGCCCGCAGGGACGTCATCTCCAGGGCAGCCTGCTGCAGCGTTTTAGCCTGGCGGATGCCGAGGCGGTTGCGCAGGACGTTCAGCGCCGGATAGAGGTAAGGATCGCGTTCATCGCCAAATTTATCGCTCATACTCCCTCCGCAGCGTCGCGAGGCGAGCCTGCGCCTCCTCGGCAGTCAGCGTAACCAGCGGCACCGATACGCCTTCGAGGCGACGGCTGGCCTGAAAATTGCTATTACGTGTCTGTTCCCAGAGCCGGGATTTTTGCTTATCGGTGAGTGGACGCATCGTCGCCCCCCTTATCGTCCCCTGTGTGCCACAAGTATAAGCAGCAATTACAGGTTATGCCGGGAGGCAACCGGGCGCGGCGATAAACCACCGCGCCGCGGGAGGATTAGGGCAGCACTTTCGCAGAGAGGATAACAACCGGTTTAGACGGCACATTCTGGTATGGGCCGACGTTATGGGTCTGGACCTGGGAGATCTTATCCGCAACGTCCATGCCTTTGACTACCTTGCCAAACACCGCATAGCCAAAGTCGCGCTGGCCATGGTCGAGGAAGGCGTTATCCGCCACGTTGATAAAGAACTGGCTGGTGGCGCTATCCTGATCGGCGGTACGCGCCATCGCGATGGTGCCGCGGGTGTTGCGCAGGCCGTTGTCTGCTTCATTCTTGATCGGCGGGTTAGGCTGTTTCTGCTGCATCTGCTCGTTAAAGCCGCCGCCCTGCACCATGAATCCCGGGATCACGCGGTGGAAGGTGGTGTTGTTGTAGAAGCCGCTGTTAACGTACTTCAGGAAGTTATCCACGGAAATCGGGGCTTTCTGGCTGTTTAACTCAAGCTCAATGTTACCTGCCGAGGTGGTCAGCAGCACATGCGGATCGCCCTTTGCCGCCATGGCCGGGGAGAAAGCTGAAATGGCGAAAACGGCAGCCATCGCCGCCAGTGTTGATTTGAGCATGGAAATTCCTTAACGGAGCAGAATAAAAGCGAGTGCCTTGATTCTAAAGAGCCTTTGCATCCTGGGCCAGCCTTTTACCAAATTTTACTTAGCTGTAATAATTGTAACCGCGCAAACGTTCTCCCTGGCGTCGAAAAAAGCGTGATGCAAGTCACATTAAAACATGCAAAAGATAACGTATTTCACAATAAACATTTAATTACATCACCTGAACGACTAAAATCTGTCCGCCCGGCGCAGCGTCAACGCGCTTTACCTTTCTATTCACAGGCCAGTCATGACTAACAGCAACCGTATTAAGCTCACATGGATCAGCTTCTTCTCCTACGCCCTGACCGGCGCGTTGGTGATCGTCACCGGTATGGTGATGGGTAACATTGCGGATTATTTCCATCTGCCCGTTTCCAGTATGAGCAACACCTTTACCTTCCTGAACGCCGGTATTCTGATCTCCATCTTCCTCAATGCCTGGCTGATGGAGATCGTGCCGCTGAAAACTCAGCTGCGTTTTGGCTTTATTTTAATGGTGCTGGCGGTGGCCGGCCTGATGCTCAGCCACAGCCTGGCGCTGTTCTCCGCGTCGATGTTCGTTCTCGGCCTGGTCAGCGGGATCACCATGTCGATCGGGACCTTCCTGATCACCCATATGTATGAAGGCCGTCAGCGCGGGGCGCGTCTGCTGTTTACCGACTCCTTCTTTAGCATGGCGGGAATGATTTTTCCGATGGTCGCCGCGGTCCTGCTGGCGCGCAGCATCGAGTGGTACTGGGTCTACGCCTGTATCGGTCTGGTGTATGTCGCTATTTTCGTCCTGACATTCGGCTGTGACTTCCCGGTGCTCGGCAAAAAAGCGCAGAGCGAAAACAGCCAGCCGGTGGTGAAAGAGAAGTGGGGCATCGGCGTGCTGTTCCTCTCCGTCGCGGCGCTGTGCTACATCCTCGGTCAGCTGGGCTTTATCTCCTGGGTACCGGAATATGCCAAGAGCCTGGGCATGAGCCTCGGCGATGCCGGTAAACTGGTGAGCGATTTCTGGATGTCCTACATGATCGGCATGTGGTCATTCAGCTTTATCCTGCGCTTCTTCGACCTGCAGCGCATCTTAACCGTCCTCGCCGGCCTCGCGACGGTGCTGATGTACCTGTTTATCAATGGTTCGCCGGAGCATATGCCGTGGTTTATTCTGACCCTGGGCTTCTTCTCCAGCGCCATCTACACCTCGATCATTACGCTCGGTTCGCAGCAAACTAAAGTCGCTTCACCAAAGCTGGTGAACTTTATCCTCACCTGCGGCACCATCGGCACCATGCTGACTTTCGTGGTTACCGGCCCGATTGTGGCTGCCAGCGGTCCGCTGGCAGCGCTGCACACCGCTAACGGCCTCTACGCCGTGGTGTTCGTGATGTGCTTTATCCTCGGCTTCGTCTCCCGTCACCGCCAGAACAACGCGCAGGCGGCGTCTCACTAAGCCTTCGGCCCCTTTGCGTTCGCAAGGGGGCTGTTCCTCATAAAAGAGAGCGCCTCGCCACCGCGGTCGGTCTGGATCCAGGTTTGCGCCAGCTGGGTAATCGCGATCACCCTTCCCTGGCGAATTGACCAGCGCACCGGCACCTGGCAGCGTACCGCCTCAAAGCCATTCTCCGCCGGGAGGATGATCAGGTTAGCCGGGTTGCCGCTGACGATGCCGTAATCGGCCAGGCCAAACGTGCGAGCGCTGTTGTCAGTGATAAGCTGCAGGCCGTCGTTAATCTGCTGGTAGCCCATCAGCTGGCAAACGTGCAGCCCCATATGCAGGACCTGCAGCATATTACCGGTCCCCAGCGGGTACCACGGGTCAAAGACATCATCATGACCAAAGCAAACGTTGATCCCCGCCGCCATCAGCTCCTTCACCCGGGTAATGCCCCGTCGCTTCGGGTAGTCGTCAAACCGGCCCTGCAGATGAATATTGACCAGCGGATTGGCGACAAAGTTGATGCCGGAGAGCTTTAGCAGGCGGAACAGGCGCGAGGTATAGGCGCCATTATAGGAGTGCATGGCGGTGGTATGGCTGGCCGTCACCCGTGGCCCTATCCCCGCCTTCAGCGCCAGCGCGGCAACGGTTTCAACAAAGCGCGACTGTTCATCGTCAATTTCATCGCAGTGAATATCCAGCGGGCGGTCATATTTCTGCGCCAGTCGAAAGGCGATATGCAGCGATTCCACCCCATATTCACGGGTGAACTCAAAGTGCGGGATCGCCCCGACGACATCCGCCCCCAGCTTCAGGGCCTCTTCCAGCAGCGCCTCGCCGTTGGGGTAAGAGAGGATCCCCTCCTGCGGAAAAGCGACAATCTGCAGCTCGACCCATGGCGCCACCTCCTTTTTGACCTCCAGCATCGCCTTTAGCGCCGTCAACGTTGGATCGGAGACATCGACATGGGTACGGACAAACTGCACGCCATTGGCGATCTGCCACTTGAGGGTTTTCCACGCCCGGGCTTTAACGTCCTCATAGCTGAGCAGCGCTTTCCGCTCCGCCCAGCGCTCAATCCCCTCGAACAAGGTGCCGGACTGGTTCCAGTTCGGCTCACCGGCCGTCTGGGTGGTATCCAGATGGATATGCGGCTCAATAAAAGGCGGGATCGCCAGTCCGCCGCGAGCGTTCAGCACCTCGTAGCTTTCGTCCCGCGCCTCCCCCATCGGTGTGATCTCGCCAAAGCGGCCCTTATCTATCGCTATCTGCCACAGGCCGTCGCGGTCTGCCAGGCGTACGTTCTGAATCAACCAAAGCGGCGCTGCTGTCATATCACCCTCTCTATTCAATACGGCTTGTTTTCTACTCAACCCCAATCGCGACCCACCCAATTCTTGTACACAAAATCGGCAAAAAGGAAAAGCCAGCGTTTTCCACAACTTAGAAAATTACAGACAAATCAATTATATACCCATTAAGTGGTAGGTGAAGTTGTCATTGATTTGCATCAATAAGCCTGATGGCTGAATCGTTAAGGTAGGCGGTAATAGAAAAGAAATCGAGGCAAAAATGAGCAAAGTCAGAATCGCTATTATCGGTAACGGCATGGTTGGCCATCGCTTTATCGAAGAGCTTCTCGATAAGGCGCCTGCCGGACAGTTCGACATTACCGTGTTCTGTGAAGAACCGCGTATCGCCTACGACCGTGTCCACCTGTCGTCTTATTTCTCCCACCATACCGCAGAAGAGCTGTCGCTGGTCCGCGAAGGTTTCTATGAGAAACACGGCGTCAAGGTGCTGGTCGGCGAACGGGCCATCACCATCAACCGCCAGGAGAAAGTGATCCACTCCAGCGCCGGGCGCACGGTGTTCTACGACAAGCTGATTATGGCGACCGGCTCATACCCCTGGATCCCGCCGATTAAAGGCGCGGAAACTCAGGATTGCTTCGTCTATCGCACCATTGAAGATCTTAACGCCATTGAATCCTGCGCCCGTCGCAGCAAACGCGGCGCGGTGGTCGGCGGCGGCCTGCTCGGCCTGGAAGCCGCAGGCGCCCTGAAAAACCTCGGTGTCGAAACCCATGTTATCGAATTCGCGCCGATGCTGATGGCCGAGCAGCTCGACCAGATGGGCGGCGAGCAGCTGCGGCGCAAAATTGAAAGCATGGGCGTGAAAGTTCACACCAGCAAAAACACCAAAGAGATCGTTCAGCAGGGCACCGAGGCGCGCAAAACCATGCGCTTCGCCGACGGTAGCGAGCTGCAGGTCGATTTCATCGTCTTCTCTACCGGGATCCGCCCGCGCGATAAACTGGCCACCCAGTGCGGACTGGCGGTTGCCCAGCGCGGCGGCATCATGGTCAACGATAGCTGCCAGACCTCCGACCCGGATATCTATGCCATCGGCGAATGCGCCAGCTGGAACAACCGCGTGTATGGCCTCGTCGCGCCGGGTTATAAAATGGCCCAGGTGGCCGTCGACCACCTCCTCGGCAGTGAAAACAGCTTCACCGGCGCCGACCTCAGCGCCAAGCTGAAGCTGCTGGGTGTAGACGTGGGCGGTATCGGCGATGCCCACGGCCGCACGCCGGGCGCCCGTAGCTACGTCTATCTCGACGAAAGCAAAGAAGTTTATAAGCGTCTGATCGTCAGCGCCGACAACAAAACCCTGCTCGGCGCGGTGTTGGTCGGCGACACCAGCGACTACGGCAACCTGCTGCAACTGGTGCTGAACGCCATCGAGTTGCCGGAGAATCCGGATTCGCTGATCCTCCCGGCCCACGCCGGCAGCGGCAAGCCGTCGATCGGCGTCGATAAACTGCCGGACAGCGCGCAAATCTGCTCCTGCTTCGACGTCAGCAAAGGCGACCTGATCGCCGCCATCAATAAAGGCTGCCATACCGTCGCGGCGCTGAAAGCGGAAACCAAGGCCGGTACCGGCTGCGGCGGCTGTATCCCGTTGGTCACCCAGGTGCTCAACGCCGAGCTGGCGAAACAGGGTATCGAGGTCAACAACAACCTGTGCGAACATTTCTCTTACTCCCGCCAGGAGCTGTTCCACCTGATCCGCGTGGAAGGCATCAAAACCTTCGACGAACTGCTGGCCAAACACGGCCAGGGCTACGGCTGTGAAGTGTGTAAACCGACCGTCGGCTCCCTGCTGGCCTCCTGCTGGAATGAGTACGTCCTCAAGCCTCAGCACACGCCGCTGCAGGACACCAACGACAACTTCCTCGCCAACATCCAGAAAGATGGCACCTACTCGGTCATTCCGCGCTCCGCGGGCGGCGAAATCACGCCGGAAGGGCTGGTCGCCGTGGGCCGTATCGCTCGTGAATTCAATCTGTACACCAAAATCACCGGTTCCCAGCGCATCGGCCTGTTTGGCGCGCAGAAAGACGACCTGCCGGAGATCTGGCGGCAGCTGATTGAAGCGGGCTTCGAAACCGGCCACGCCTACGCCAAAGCGCTGCGGATGGCGAAAACCTGCGTCGGCAGCACCTGGTGCCGCTACGGGGTCGGCGACAGCGTCGGCTTCGGCGTCGAACTGGAAAATCGCTACAAAGGCATCCGTACGCCGCACAAAATGAAGTTCGGCGTCTCCGGCTGTACCCGCGAATGTGCGGAAGCCCAGGGCAAAGACGTCGGGATCATCGCCACCGAGAAAGGCTGGAACCTGTACGTGTGCGGTAACGGCGGGATGAAGCCGCGCCACGCCGATCTGCTGGCCGCGGACCTCGATCGCGAGACGCTGATTAAGTATCTCGACCGCTTTATGATGTTCTACATCCGCACCGCCGATAAGCTGACCCGCACCGCGCCGTGGCTGGACAACATGGAAGGCGGGATCGACTATCTGCGCAGCGTCATCATCGATGACAAGCTCGGTCTGAACGACCATCTGGAAGAGGAGCTGGCTCGCCTGCGCGCCGCCTTCGCCTGCGAGTGGACCGAGACCGTCAATAACCCGGCGGCGCAGACCCGCTTCAAACACTTTATCAACAGCGACCAGCGCGACCCGAACGTTCAGGTGGTGCCAGAACGTGACCAGCATCGCCCGGCCACGCCGTATGAGCGCATCCCGGTTACTCTGGTGGAGGAAAAAGCATGAGCCAGTGGGTAAACATCTGCAACATTGACGACATCCTGCCCGCCACCGGCGTCTGCGCCCTGCTCGGTCAGCAGCAGGTGGCGATCTTCCGTCCCTATCATGACGACAGGGTGTTCGCTATCAGCAACATTGATCCGTTCTTTAACGCCAGCGTACTGTCTCGCGGCATTATCGCCGAGCATGACGGCGCCCTGTGGGTTGCCAGCCCGCTGAAAAAACAACGTTTCCGCCTGAGCGACGGCCTGTGTATGGAAGATGCCAGCCACTCTATCGCCCGTTTCGACGCCCGGGTAAAAGACGGCCACGTTCAGCTTAAGGCGTGAGTCCCGCATCCTCCCCCCGGCCACGGGGGGAGATATAAGTAACACTTCTGACCGACAGCGCATGAGTGCGGGATATGTCGCATGTTTTGTATTACCTTTGCTGCTATTCTACGACCACTCATTTTCTACCCCTTATTTTTATGAGGTTATTCTGTGGATCACTTACCCATATTCTGCCAGTTGCGCCAGCGTGATTGTTTACTGGTTGGCGGCGGGGATGTCGCCGAACGCAAGGCCCGTCTGCTGCTGGATGCTGGCGCAAACGTCACGGTCAATGCGCTCGACTTTACCCCGCAGTTTCATGTGTGGGCCGATTCACAGATGCTAACCCTGGTGCAGGGGGAGTTTATCCCCTCGCTGCTGGACAACTGCTGGCTGGCCATCGCCGCTACCGATAATGAGACGGTGAACCAGCAGGTCAGCGACGCGGCCGAAGCGCGGCGTATCTTCTGTAACGTGGTGGATGCCCCACGCCAGGCCAGCTTTATCATGCCGTCCATTATCGACCGCTCGCCGCTGATGGTCGCCGTCTCCTCGGGCGGGACATCCCCGGTGCTGGCGCGCCTGTTGCGCGAGAAGCTGGAGTCAGTCTTACCCCTGCATCTTGGCCAGCTGGCCCGCTACGCCGGCCATCTGCGCGCGCGCGTGAAGCAGCAGTTTGCCACCGTAGGCGAACGCCGCCGCTTCTGGGAGAAGCTGTTCGTTAACGACCGGCTGGCGCAGTCGCTGGCCAATGACGATCGGCAGGCGGTGGCGGATACCACCGAGCAGCTGCTGACCGAGCCGTTAGAGCATCGCGGCGAGGTCGTCCTGGTTGGCGCCGGCCCTGGTGACGCCGGGCTGCTCACGCTCAAGGGCCTGCAGCAGATCCAGCAGGCCGACGTGGTGGTCTATGACCGGCTGGTCTCCGACGACATTATGAATCTGGTGCGCCGCGATGCCGACCGGGTGTTCGTCGGCAAGCGCTCAGGCTATCACTGCGTGCCGCAGGAGGAGATCAACCAGATCCTGCTGCGCGAAGCGCAAAAAGGAAGACGCGTGGTCCGGCTGAAAGGCGGCGATCCCTTTATCTTTGGCCGCGGCGGAGAGGAGCTGGAGACCCTCTGCGAGGCGGGGATCCCCTTCTCGGTTGTGCCCGGCATCACCGCCGCCTCCGGCTGCTCCGCCTACTCGGGGATCCCGTTGACCCATCGCGATTTCGCCCAAGGCGTCCGCCTGGTCACCGGCCATCTGAAAACCGGCGGCGAGCTGGACTGGGCGAACCTGGCGGTGGAGAAGCAAACCCTGGTGTTCTACATGGGTCTGAACCAGGCGCCGGCGATCCGCGAGAAGCTTATCGCCCACGGCATGGCGGAAGATATGCCTGCCGCCATCGTCGAGAACGGCACCGCCGTGACGCAAAAAGTGGTCAGCGGCACCTTAGGACAGCTAGATATTCTGGCGCAGCAGATGGCCAGCCCGGCGCTGATCATTGTCGGCCGCGTGGTCGGTCTGCGGGATAAACTGAACTGGTTTTCGAACCATTAACCTTCGCCTGACGGCGTGAACGACAGGCATAAAAAAGGGCGGGATAATCCCGCCCTTTTTAGCTGTTGCGTCGCTTACGGCTTGGCGACAAAGCCAATCGCTTCGTATACCGCTTTCAGGGTTTGAGAAGCCCGCGCGCTGGCCTTTTCTGCGCCGTCCTTCATCACCTGATTGAGAAACGCTTCGTCGTTACGGAAACGGTGATAGCGCTCCTGCAGGTCAATCAGCATGCCCGATACCGCTTCGGCGACTTCGCCTTTCAGGTGGCCATACATTTTGCCTTCGAAATGCTGCTCCAGCTCAGGAATGGTTTTCCCGGTGACCGCGGAGAGGATATCCAGCAGGTTGGAGACGCCCGCTTTCTCTTTCAGGTCGTAGCGCACCACCGGCGGCTCGTCGGAGTCGGTGACCGCACGTTTGATCTTCTTGACCACCGATTTCGGGTCTTCCAGCAGGCCGATGACGTTGTTGCGGTTGTCGTCGGACTTGGACATCTTTTTCGTCGGCTCCAGCAGCGACATCACGCGCGCGCCGGATTTAGGGATAAACGGCTCAGGCACTTTAAAAATATCGCCGTAGATGGCGTTAAAACGCTGGGCGATATCGCGGCTCAGTTCAAGGTGCTGTTTCTGATCTTCGCCCACCGGAACCTGGTTGGTCTGGTACAGCAGAATGTCAGCGGCCATCAGTACCGGATAATCAAACAGACCGGCGTTGATGTTCTCCGCGTAGCGCGCGGACTTGTCTTTAAACTGGGTCATGCGGCTCAGTTCGCCGAAATAGGTGTAGCAGTTCAGCGCCCAGCCTAACTGGGCATGTTCCGGCACGTGAGACTGAACGAAAATAGTGCTTTTCTGCGGGTCGATGCCGCAGGCCAGATACAGCGCCAGGGTGTCCAGCGTCGCCTTACGCAGCTGCTGCGGATCCTGGCGCACGGTGATGGCGTGCTGGTCCACGATGCAATAGATGCAGTGGTAATCGTCCTGCATGTTTACCCACTGACGCAGCGCACCCATGTAGTTGCCAATGGTCAGTTCACCTGAGGGCTGTGCGCCACTAAAAACGATGGGCTTAGTCATGTTTCAATTCCTGAGTTTCACTGTGCGGTAACCCGAGAGCGGGTAAGAGTTCATTAAACTGGTCGAAGAGATAGTCCGGCTCGCTCAGCGCAAGCGGTTCGCCATAGTTATAGCCGTAGGTCAGGCCAACAGAGCAGCAGCCTGCCGCTTTGGCCGCCTGAATATCATTACGGGAATCGCCGACGAACAGCAGCGCCTCCGGCGTCAGGCCGAGCTTTTGCGCCACCAGCAGCAGCGGTTCCGGATGCGGCTTTTTGTTCTGTACGTCATCGCCGCCGATCACCACGGTAAAATATTTCGCAATATCGAGCGCGTCCAGCAGCGGGGCGACGAACGGCGTCGGCTTATTGGTCACCAGCGCCAGCGGCAGGCCTTTGGCCTGCAGCGCGCCGAGCGTATCGGCCACTGCCGGAAACAGGAAACTGCCCTCTTCCGCCGCTTCGGCGTAATAGCGGTCAAACAGTTTACGCAAAATGCGCAGCTGTTCGTCTTGCGGAATATCATGATCGTCGACGGAAGGCTTGCCCATCGCCGCACGTAACGTTGCACGCTCCTGACGAGCCCAGGTCAGCGCCCGCTCCATCAGAACATCGGCGCCGTTGCCGATCCAGGTCACGACGCGTTCTTCTCCCGCCACCGGCAGCTCCAGGGCGTAGAGGGCGTTATCAACGGCGGCGGTCAGACCCGGCGCGCTGTCCACCAGCGTGCCGTCGAGATCAAACGCGATGCCGCGGATCGCCTGTAATTTATCCATGACTTACCTTCGCTAATTCATTACGCATGTGATCAATGACTTTCTTGTAGTCCGGCTGGCCGAAGATCGCCGAACCGGCAACGAACATATCCGCACCCGCCGCGGCGATTTCGCCGATATTGCTCGCTTTCACTCCGCCATCCACTTCCAGGCGAATATCGTAGCCGGACGCATCGATGCGCTGGCGCACTTCACGCAGTTTATCCAGCGTCTGCGGAATAAAGGACTGGCCGCCAAAGCCCGGGTTAACCGACATCAGCAGGATCACGTCCAGCTTATCCATCACGTAATCGAGATAGCTCAGCGGCGTCGCGGGGTTAAACACCAGGCCCGCTTTACAGCCGTGCTCTTTGATAAGCTGCAGGCTGCGGTCGACGTGTTCGGAGGCTTCCGGGTGGAAGGTGATGATGCTGGCGCCAGCTTCGGCAAAATCAGGAATGATGCGGTCGACCGGCTTCACCATCAGGTGGACGTCGATCGGCGCGGTAATACCGTAGTTACGCAGCGACTTCAGCACCATCGGGCCAATCGTCAGGTTCGGCACGTAGTGGTTGTCCATGACGTCGAAGTGCACGACATCCGCACCCGCCGCCAGCGCCTTCGCGGTATCCTCACCCAGACGGGCAAAATCAGCCGACAGAATCGAAGGGGCAATCAAATACTGCTTCATCCGCATCTCCTTGAAATTTATTTGGTCTTAGGCGGACGGTAGAGCGCTAAGAGCTCGTCCACCTTTTTACGCGTACCACCGTTGCTGCTGATGCTGCGCCGAACCTTCACAATATGCGTTTCTGCCGCGTTTTTATACCACTCCTGCGTCAACGGCGTGCGGTGGTTGGAAATCAGCACCGGGATCCGTTTCTTCATCAGCGATTCCGCCTTTTGCGCCAGCAGCACCTGTTGCTCCAGGTTGAAGCTGTTAGTGTGGTAGGCGGTAAAGTTCGCCGTCGCCGTCAATGGCGCATAGGGCGGATCGCAATACACCACCGTGCGGCTATCCGCACGCTGCATGCACTCTTCATAAGATTCGCAGTAAAACTCAGCGTTTTGCGCCTTGTCGGCAAAATGATAGAGCTCAGCCTCGGGGAAATAGGGCTTCTTATAGCGGCCAAACGGCACATTGAATTCGCCGCGCAAATTGTAGCGACACAGGCCGTTGTAGCCGTGACGGTTCAGATACAGGAACAGCACCGCGCGACGCAGCGGATCCTGGCTCTGGTTGAATTCATCTCGGTACTGGTAGTAGCGCTCAGCGACGTTGTTTTCCGGGGTAAACATCTCGCGGGCGGCAGCGACATACTCGTCGGTGCGCAATTTGACGATGTTGTACAGGCCGATTAAATCACTGTTGATATCCGCGAGGATATAACGAGAAAAGTCGGTATTGAGAAATACCGACCCGGCGCCCACAAAGGGCTCGATTAAGCACTCACCTTCCGGCAAATGCTTTTTAATATCGTCAAGCAGGGGGTACTTCCCCCCTGCCCACTTTAGAAAAGCGCGATTCTTTTTCATGCTGCCTAACTAATTACACATTCTCCGGCTGTGGAGAAAGCTCCGACAGCATCCTGCGCTTAAGACTACCCCACGGCATTATTTCAGATCAGCCTGAACCTGATGCAGTGGTTTTGCCCATGGATTTTTCGCCTGCACGTCCGGCGGCAGCGAGGTGACCGCGCGTTTCGCTTCATCTTTCGATGAATAGATACCGCTCACCAGCACGTACCACGGTTGGCCGTTACGCGACGTTTCATAGACAACATATCTGTCCAGCTTCTCTTTCTTCGCCCAGTTGTTCAGGTTTTCATAGTTAGAGGAGCTGCTGAGCTGCAGGGTATAGTTACCCGACGGCGCAGATTTCATCGAGCTGACGTCACCTGCCGTTTTACCGCTCTTCGCCGCCGGCGCTGCCGCGGCTGCCGTTGCAGCTGGCGCTGCGGTCGTCGCGGTCGTGGCTGGTTTGCTCTGCGCGGTGGCTGCCGGTTTACTTTCGCTGACGGTCGTTTTCGCCGGAGCGGTAGTGGCCGCGCTTTCAACATGCTTCGGCTGGACCGGTTTCGTTTCTACCGGCGCTTTCGCCACCGCCTGTGGTTTCGGCTGCGGCTTCGCTTCGATGACGGTGTGCTTACGCTCGGCCGGACGCGGCGTTGCCGCCGTCTGACGTTCGGTCGTCTGGCGCGGCGCCGCGGCGCCACTGGCGCCATTACGGATCGGCGCGACGGTTGCCGGTTCAGTTGGCAGCGTCGAGTTAGCTACGGCGCCGTCCAGCTGGCCCTGCTGCTGGGTCAGCGCGTTATTCAGATCGCCCTGAACTTCAACACGCTGCTGGCCCTGCGGCTCTGCCGCTGCCTGGCCCTGGGTCGGGTTCGCGGCAATAGGCGGTACCGTGACGTCCTGCTGTGTGGTGGTATTGGCGGCTGTCTGATCCTGGCCGGCAGCTGGCGTGCTGGCGGACTGGTCGTCAGATAGATTAATGCTCTTCTCGCCGGAAGCGGTCTGCTGGCTGGACGAAGATGGCGATTTCAGCGCGGAACCGATACCTACGATTAACAGCAACAGCACCAGAATCCCCACGCCCATCATGATGTACTGGCGGGAAGCGGGTTTCGCCGGCGCTTTTTTACGCTTACGCGGACGACGCTCTACAGGCTGCTCTTCGAGCATCTCCTCATCTTCCGCATCCAGTTCTTCTTCGAACTCTTCCTCTTCACGCTCACGACGGGCCTTGCCGGCGCGCGTCGGACGGCCTTCATCGGCATCAAGATCAACATCGTCAAAATTGATCTGCGGATCGGCATCACGCTCGGAAGACTGACGGGAACGACCAGCACGACGATCGTTGCGATCGGCTTTCATATCGTCTTCTGGTTTGAAATCATCCATTTAACACCCCACTAAAAGGCTTATGCTCACGATTATTGCACATCACCCGAAATGATAACGCCGCGCGAACGCGGCCAGACCTTCTTATTGTTGCGCCTGCTGAGTATCAGCAATCGCGCCAAGAACCACATCATGCGGCACTCCGCCGCGCAGCTCGCTGCTTCCTATTGCGAGCGGGAGCACCAGCCGCATTTCGCCAGCCAGTACTTTCTTATCGCGCATCATATGGGGCAAATACGCCTGCGCACTCATTTCCTGCGGGCCGCGTACCGGTAAACCTGCACGCTTGAGCAGATCGATAAGGCGCTGAGTATCCTGCGAGCGGAACTGCCCCAGCCGCTCGGACGTATGCGCTGCCATCACCATACCTGCCGCCACCGCTTCGCCGTGCAGCCAGTTACCGTAGCCCATTTCAGCCTCGATAGCATGGCCGAAGGTATGTCCAAGATTGAGTAAAGCACGTAACCCGGTTTCACGCTCGTCGGCAGCCACAACTTCCGCTTTCAGCTCACAGCAACGGCGAATGCAGTACGCCATGGCCTTTTCATCCAGCGCCAGCAGGGCATCAATGTTGTTTTCCAGCCAGCTGAAGAATGCGCCGTCGAGGATCACCCCATACTTGATGACCTCAGCCAGTCCGGAAGCGAGTTCGCGCTTCGGAAGCGTCTTCAGACAGTTAAGATCAACCACCACGGAAACCGGCTGCCAGAAGGCGCCAATCATGTTTTTGCCGAGAGGGTGGTTCACTGCGGTTTTGCCGCCGACCGACGAGTCGACCTGCGACAGCAAGGTGGTAGGGACCTGGATAAAACGCACGCCGCGCTGATAGCTTGCCGCGGCGAAACCGGTTAAATCACCGATAACACCGCCGCCGAGCGCCACCAGCGTGGTGTCGCGGCCATGGGGTTTTTGTAACAGCGCGGTAAATACGGTATCCATCACCGCCAGGCTTTTATACTGCTCGCCGTCGGGCAGGATCACGCTGTCAACGTTGACCCCTGCCTGCTCCAGTGCAGAGCGGACGGTATCCAGATAAAGCGGCGCCAGCGTTTCGTTGGTGACCAGCATAGCCTGGTCGCCCGACTTGAGTGGCAGGAAGGAAGCTGGATCGTTAAACAAACCAGCCGCGATGGTAATCGGGTAACTACGTTCCCCGAGGGTAACAGTAAGCCTCTCCATAACGCGACATCCACCTCAATGACTTTTACTCTGACGCACTTTTATTAAGCCAGAATCAGTTGCTTTCCAGCATATGAATAATCTGGTTCGCGACGACTTTCGCACTCTGATCGTCTGTGCGGATAGTCACATCGGCGATCTCTTCATACAGCGGGTTACGCTCGTCAGCCAGCGCTTCCAGTACTTCACGAGGCGGCGCATCGACTTGTAGCAAAGGACGCTTTTTATCGCGCTGCGTACGGGCCAACTGCTTCTCGATCGTTGTTTCCAGGTAGACCACCACGCCGCGGGCGGAGAGACGGTTACGCGTTTCACGGGATTTTACAGAGCCGCCGCCAGTCGCCAGCACAATCCCCTGTTTTTCCGTCAACTCATTGATAATTTTTTCTTCACGGTCGCGGAAGCCTTCTTCGCCTTCAACATCGAAGACCCAGCCCACATCAGCGCCAGTGCGTTTCTCAATCTCTTGATCAGAATCGTAAAATTCCATGTTGAGCTGTTGGGCTAACTGGCGCCCAATAGTGCTTTTGCCGGCACCCATAGGCCCAACCAGAAAGATATTGCGTTTCTCTGCCATTTTTTCGGTACTACTAAGACTATTCGTTAATGATAAACCCGCTTCGCAGACACCCAGCGCCGCAGGGCATGAACTGAAACCTCATATGCAATAGAGCGAGAGTCAGACTAAAAATTATCTCAATACTCCGGCTGGTTTGGCAACTGAATAAAATCGCCGGACAATAAAGGGAGGATTGATGTCGTACCCGACTCTCAAATCGGTACCCCTTGTATGCTAAATCCGTCCTCACGTCAAACACCTGAAACGTGTTTAGCATGAAAAACCTGCTTAACGTACTGCCAGAATCCGTGGCGTAATAAAGACAACCAGTTCACGGCGTTCATTATCTTTCCCGTCGCGGCGAAACAGACGCCCCAGCACCGGGATATCGCCAAGCAGCGGGACGCTGTCGCGGGCGGTTTTGTTTTTCTGCGAAAAGATGCCGCCCAACGCCAGGGTCTCGCCGCTGCGGACTTCCACCAGGGTCTCGATCTCCTGTTTATCAATGGCCAGCGCCTCGCCGTTATCCTGCTTCAGCACCTGACCTGGCGTGTTCTCGCTTATTCGCAGCTTCAACCGCACTCTCCCCTGCTGCAGCACCGTCGGCGTCACCTCCATGCCCAGCACCGCCTCTTTAAACTCCACCGACGTGGCGCCGCTTTCACCGCTGGAGACCTGATAGGGGATCTCGCTCCCCTGCTTGATGCTGGCGGGCTGCATATGGGAGGCGAGCAAACGAGGACTGGCGATAATCTCGACCTGCTGCTTGCGCTCCAGCGCGGAAAGCTCCAGCTCAAGCAAGCGCCCGTTAATTTTGCCGATGTTAAAGCCTGCGCGGGTGCTGGCATCGTTGACCGACACATCGCTGCTTAGGGTGGTGATGTGCCCGGATCCCGGGGTGCTTTCAGCCTCCGCCAGCCGCCACTTCACCCCCAGTTCACGCAGGCTGGTTTCGCTCATCGACACGATATGGGCGGCCAGCTCCACCTGTCCGACCGGCAGATCCATCTCCTGCGCCCAGGCCTTCAGCGCCGGCAGATGCCGCGCATCATCGCGGATCAGCAGCCGATTGGTCCGCTTGTCCGCCATCAGGTTTCCCCGGGCGCTAAGCAACTTACCGCCGCTTTTAGCCAGCTCCTCGGCATCGGCATAGTGCAGCGTCACGCTCTCCGCCAGCAGCGGCAGGTTCTGCAGACGTTTCGCCTGTTCAGCTTCGCGCTGCGCCAGATTGGCTTTTTGCCAGGCCTGCGTATGCGCGTAGATGACCGTCCCCTGCTGTTGCAAAGAGAGGCCTGCGCTATCCGCCACTGCCCGCAGCGCCTGGGTCCAGGGGACCTTCTGCAGGCGCAGGGAGAGCGTGCCGCTGACGTCCGGTGCGACAACGAGGTTCTTATGGTTCATTTCGGCCAGGGCTTGCAGCACCTGGGCCACTGGCGCGTCGTCAACGACCAGCGAAACCGGCTTGTCATTTCGCGCGGCGACCACCGCCAGCGGTAGCAGCAGAAGCAGCAGGCTTATCCATCGCATCATCTTGTTTTCCTTCACGTTGCCAGCGCCACGCTGGCGGTTCACATCCCGGGGGCGTGACGATGTCCAGCTCGCCGGCCGTCAGCCGACTCACCCGCCAGCCCGTGGGCAATTGCTCATCCAGGCGTACCCGTCGCCACATGCCGCTTCCGTCCTGCAAAAACCCCGTCCAGCCTGCGCCATCGCCGGCCGCGCCGCCATAGCGCCATTGCGACAGCTGCGCCGTGCGGCAAGGATCTTCAACCGGCAGGAAAGGATCGCGCCCGGCCGCCAGCAGCGACAGCGGCAACCACAGAAAAATCCAGCATTTACCGCCCATCTTCCGCCTCCAGCTGCAGCCGCATGCGCAGCGCCTGCCCCTCGCGCTCCAGCGAGAACGAACGCGGGTTCATCCCGCAGCGCGCCAGCCATGAGAACAGGGCGGGTACCGTCGGCCAGGAGAGAGTCAGCGCCATCTCACCGCCGCTCCCCTGCGGATGCCAGGCGATTAGCTTCGCGCCGGCGAGCGGAATGGCGATGGGCGAGAACGGCTGCTTGTCGATGCGTTCCCCGGAACTTTCACCGGCGGGGATGCGCAGCGCCATGATCCGCCGCCACTGCGTTTGCAGAGCGCCATCGCGGGACAGCGCCGCCAGCGGCTGGGGGGCATCGCGCCAGAGCGCCACGCTGCCCCCCATCAGCCCCATCGCGAGCAGGATCAACAGCCCCGCCCGGGTGCGCCGGGTGTTAATCCGCATCGGTGCGCGCTCCCGACAGGGTAAAACTGAACCGCCAGCGCCCCTCGGCGTCGCGCTGCGTTCCGCCGGCTTTAGCCGGCGCGAATCCCGCGACGCTGGCCAGAGCAGCCTCCACCCGGGCCAGCGCCTGCAGGTTGAGGGCCAGACCATCCAGCGTCAGGCGCGCCCCCTGGTACTCCAGCCGCGTCAGCCATGCCTGAGCGGGCAGGCCTGCCGCGAGCGCCATTAGTCGGGGTTGCCAGGCGGCGATCGTCGATCTGCGCTGGCGCTGCTCGCGCTGGCGTTGATGCTGCTGCCATGCCTCGCGCATCGCCTGTTCGCGCTGTTTGAGCGAGGCGAGCAACGCTGCGTCGGCTGTCGTGTGGATCCTCGCCAGGGCGTCGCGCTGTAGACCCGCTGTTCGCCCCGCCTGCAGAGTCGTCCCCACCAGCAGCACGATACCGGTGGCTAACAACAGGGCGTAGCGCAGGCGCTGGCGGCGACGCAGGTCACGCCAGGGGAGAAGATTAACGACATACGTCATGGCGCCCGCCTCCCAGCGCCAGCCCAAGGGCAATGGCGTAGCGATCGCCGTCGGCTGGCAGCGGAGGCTGCCGGCGGTGAACCACCTGCCAGACATCAAAACGACTGCCCTCGTCGCCCGCATCAGCGCACAGGCGCAGAGGAACCTGAAGTTGCCCCGCCAGCTGGCTTAAGGATCCTATCGCATCGCAGGCGTCACAGCCCCAGGCCTCCTGGGTCGCCCATAGCCAGTACTTTTCATCCCGCCACGCCAGGCCTTGCTCTGCTGCCGTCACCCAGGGGAAAAAGGCGCCGAGCGCGCTGGCATCCGGTACGATGGCCGCCACCCGCAGCCGCAGCCGCCCTGCCAGCTCCCGCAGAACATTGATATCCAGCCGCTGCGCCGCCGTCACCTGCCAGCCGTCATCCCGCGAGGTGGGCGCATAATCAATACATAGAGAGGAGGCGGGCATCGCCAGCTGTTGGGTCATGGCGCTGGCTATCCACGTCGCCTGTTCCCGCTCTCGCAGGGCGAACTGGGGATAAGGCAGGCGTTTTTGCAGCGTGCGAGCCGCGGGAAAGGCGATACTGATCTGATGCTGCACCGGTAGCTCCCGCCGCCAGTCGGCCAGCCGTGAGCCGAGGGCGCTAACGTCCTCCACCATCCCCTGCCGCACCAGACCTGGCGGCAGCGGAATGCGCCACCAGCGGCGCAGTGCCCAGTGTGAGCGCTCATGCAGTAGCGCGACAATGGCAATGCTATCCTGTTGGATATGCATTCCGATCCGCCAGTTTCTGAAAGCCATGCTTACGATCTCCTTATCCGGCAAAACTGTCCGGCTATATCAATGCACCTGGCTTGCCTTTATACTACCGCGCGTTTGTTTATAAACTGCCCAAATAAAACTAAATGGGAAAACACCGGTGAAGTTCGTAAAGTATCTATTGATCCTTGCAGTCTGTTGCGTACTGCTGGGAGCAGGCTCGATTTTTGGCCTCTACAAATACATAGAGCCGCAACTCCCCGACGTCGCAACCCTGAAGGATGTGCGTTTGCAGATCCCGATGCAGGTCTATAGCGCCGACGGTGAGCTTATTGCGCAGTACGGCGAAAAGCGCCGTATCCCTGTAACGTTGCAGCAAATTCCCCCCGAGCTGGTGAAAGCGTTTATCGCCACCGAAGACAGTCGTTTCTATGAGCATCACGGCGTCGATCCGGTGGGTATTTTCCGCGCCGCCAGCGTGGCGATGTTCTCAGGCCACGCCTCGCAGGGCGCCAGCACCATCACCCAGCAGTTAGCGCGTAACTTCTTCCTCAGCCCCGAGAAGACGTTGATGCGTAAGATTAAAGAGGCCTTTCTGGCCATCCGCATCGAGCAGCTGCTGAACAAAGATGAAATCCTTGAGCTGTATCTGAACAAGATTTACCTCGGCTACCGCGCCTATGGCGTCGGCGCCGCGGCGCAGGTCTATTTTGGCAAACCTATCGACCAGCTGACCCTCAGCGAAATGGCGGTGATTGCCGGTCTGCCGAAAGCCCCGTCCACCTTTAACCCGCTCTATTCGATGGATCGCGCCACAGCCCGTCGCAACGTGGTGCTGTCGCGTATGCTGAGCGAGGGGTACATCACCCAGGCGCAATACGATGAAGCGCGCAGCGAACCCATCGACGCCAGCTACCACGCGCCGAAAATCGCCTTCTCAGCGCCTTATCTGAGCGAAATGGTGCGCCAGGAGATGGTGAATCGCTATGGCGAGCAGGCCTATGAAGATGGCTACCGGGTGTACACCACGATTACCCGCAAAAACCAGCAGGCGGCCCAGCAGGCGGTCCGCAATAACGTGCTGGATTACGATATGCGTCACGGCTACCGCGGCCCGGCCAGCGTGCTGTGGAAGGTCGGCGAAACGCCGTGGGAGGCGAAAAAGATCGTCGACGCCCTGAAGCGCCAGCCTGGCTTAGGCCCGCTTTCTCCTGCGGTGGTCACCTCCGCGAATGCCCAGGAGGCCGTCGCGCTGTTGGCTAACGGCGACTCCGTTTCACTGACGATGGACGGCGTGCGCTGGGCTCGTCGCTTTATCTCCGATACGCAGCAGGGGGCGACTCCGCGTAAAGTCAACGACGTCGTGCAGGCCGGGCAGCAGATCTGGGTTCGCAAAGTGGGTGACAGCTGGTGGCTGTCGCAGGTCCCGGACGTCAACTCGGCGCTGGTCTCCATTAACCCGCAAAACGGCGCGATTATTGCCCTTGTCGGTGGGTTTGACTTTAACCAGAGCAAGTTTAACCGCGCCACCCAGGCGCTGCGCCAGGTCGGCTCCAACATCAAGCCGTTCCTCTACACCGCTGCGATGGATAAAGGCTTAACTCTGGCCAGCATGCTCAACGATGTGCCAATCTCGCGCTGGGACGCCGGGGCCGGCTCCGACTGGCGGCCGAAAAACTCGCCGCCGCAGTATGCCGGTCCGATTCGTTTACGCCAGGGCCTGGGGCAGTCGAAAAACGTGGTAATGGTGCGCGCCATGCGCGCCATGGGCGTTGACTATGCCGCCGAGTACCTGCAGCGCTTTGGTTTCCCGGCGCAAAACATTGTCCACACCGAATCGCTGGCGCTGGGCTCCGCCTCCTTTACGCCTCTGCAGGTCGCCCGCGGGTATTCGGTGATGGCCAACGGCGGCTTCCTGGTCAACCCGTTCTTTATCAGTAAGATTGAGAATGATCAGGGTGGGGTCCTCTTCGAGGAGCGCCCGAAAATCGCCTGCCCGCAGTGTGATTTACCGGTGATTTACGGCGATACGCCAAAATCCAATGTGCTGGAAAACAAAGATGTGGAAGATGTCGCCACCTCGACGGAACCGCAGAATGGCAACGTGCCGCCGCAGCCGCAGCTGGAGCAGGCCAATCAGTCACTGGTGGCGCAGAGCGGCGCCCAGGAATACGCGCCGCATGTGATCAATACCCCGCTGGCCTTCCTGATCAAGAGCGCGCTGAACAGCAACATCTTTGGCGAACCGGGCTGGATGGGAACCGGCTGGCGCGCCGGCCGGGATCTGCAGCGGCATGATATCGGCGGCAAAACCGGAACCACCAACAGCTCGAAGGACGCCTGGTTCTCAGGCTACGGGCCGGGCGTGGTGACCTCGGTTTGGATCGGCTTTGACGATCATCGTCGCGATCTTGGCCGGACCACCGCATCAGGGGCGATTAAAGATCAGATCTCCGGTTACGAAGGCGGCGCCAAAAGCGCCCAACCGGCCTGGGACAGCTTTATGAAGAGCGTGCTGGAAGGCGTTGCGGAAGAGCCGTTAACGCCGCCGCCGGGAATCGTCACGGTGAATATCGATCGCAGCACCGGTCAGCTGGCGAACGGGGGCAACAGCCGGGCGGAATACTTTATTGAGGGTACCCAGCCCACGCAGCAGGCGGTCCATGAGGTGGGCACCACCCTGACGGACGGCGGCGGTGAAACCCACGAGCTGTTCTGACAAAAAAAGCGCCTGCGGGCGCTTTTTTATTGCTGCTTAGCGTGAACGCTCGTTCAGAGTCTCCCCTGGGCCTGCAGCCATTCCCGCACTAAAAACAGCGCGCTGACGTTGCGGGCCTCGTTAAAATCTTCTTCATCCAGCAGCGACATCAGCTGCGCCAGCGGCCAGCGCACCTGCGGCAGCGGCTCGGGCTCATCGCCCGGCAGCGACTCCGGATAGAGATCTTCCGCCACCAGGATATTCATTTTGCTGGAGAAGTAAGAGGGAGCCATACTGAGCTTCTTCAGGAACGTCAGCTTATTGGCGCCGAAGCCAACCTCTTCTTTCAGCTCGCGATTGGCCGCTTCATCCACGGTTTCACCCGGATCAATCAGCCCTTTGGAGAAGCCCAGCTCGTAGGATTCCGTCCCGACGGCATACTCGCGAATCAAAATAATATGATCATCCACAATCGGCACAATCATTACCGCTTCGCGGGTGGAAGGCCGCATACGTTCATAAACACGACGCACACCGTTGCTGAATTCCAGATCGACGCTTTCGACATTAAAGAGGCGCGAACGGGCGACAGTTTCAACATTGAGAATGGTGGGTTTTTGTAATGATTTGCTCATTGTCATCGGTCTATGCTGTGATTAAGCAGTCATTGTGCGATACGCAACACGCTTTCGGCAATCCAAATCGCCACTTATTTACAGAGTTGTAACCTTTTCCCTGCAAAGGTGAAAGTAATAAAGATAAAAAAGTCAATAGCTTGAATTCTGTTTGAGAATTTACCGATTTCTGCGCTTTAACGTTTTTGGTAAGCTTATACACTGCTGCATGACATATTCACTACCCTGCAAGCAGGTGCGCCGCTAACACTGCAGCTTGACGTTAGTCTTCACGTTCACCGACGATTTCGTAAGAAAAATATAACTATGATGGGATGGGCATGGGCACCTTTCTGATATTCCTTACAGCTCTGCTAATCTGCGTATTGCTCATTGGATGGTGGTATCGCACGCACGCCAGACGCCGCCGGCTCCCCCTACTGCACGCCTTTAGCGATGCCACCACGCGGCCGCTCCCTGCCGATGAGCGCCAGGCCATCGAAAAGTATCTTGCCGAACTGAGCCGCGCCCAGCAGGTGCCCGCGTCCGGCGCCACCAGCGCGCCCGTCGCTCTGGCGCTAAACGAACAGAGCGATACCGTCTATGGGTTGACGCGAGCCATCACCCGCTACGGGATCACCACCGACGCGCCGAATAAATGGCGCTATTTTCTCGATTCGGTGGAGGTACATCTGCCGCCGTTCTGGGAACAGCATATCAACGATGAAAACAGCGTTGAGCTGATCCCCACCGACAGCCTGCCGCTGGTTATCACCCTTAACGGTCATACCCTGAGCGACTATCGTCAGGAAGCGCAAAGCTACGCTCTGGAACGCGCCTCGGCCACCCAGGCCTCGATTCGCGGCGAAGAGAGCGAACAGGTAGAGCTGCGGCAGATCCGGCGGGAAAGTCCGGAAGAGCACGCCCTGAATCGCCCGGACGGTCTGCGGGAAGCGATCCTGATCGTCGCCTCTTTCCTGGTCTTTTATTTCAGCCTGATTGGGCCAGCCGTCTTTACCCCGTGGCTGGTAGCCGCCGGTTTGCTGCTGCTCGCCGCCGGCCTGTGGGGGATCTATGCCGCGCCGCGCCGCGCCGCGCTGCGCGAAATCCACTGCCTGCGCGGCGTCCCGAAGCGCTGGGGGCTGTTCGGCGAAAACGATCAGGAACATATCAATAATATCTCGCTGGGCATTATCGATCTCATCTATCCGCGCCACTGGCAGCCCTGGATCGCCCAGGACCTCGGACAGCAGACCGATATTGATATCTATCTCAACCGCCATGTGGCCCGTCAGGGACGCTACTTGTCGCTTCATGATGAAGTGAAAAATTTCCCGCTGCAGTACTGGCTGCGCAGCGCGATTATCGCCGCCGGCGCCCTGGTGGTGGTGATCATGCTATGGGCCAGCGTACCGCTGAATATGCCGTTTAAGTTCACCCTGTCGTGGCTGAAGGGGGCGCAGACGATTGAAGCCACGACCGTCAGCCAGCTGGAAAAGGCCCATGTGCGCATTGGCGATACGCTGCGCCTGACCGGTACCGGGATGTGCAACATCCGCACGCCGGGCAGTTGGACGGCCAAAGAGGATTCGCCGTTCCTGCCTTTCGATTGTTCGCAGATTGTGTGGAACGATGCCCCTCCTCTGCCGCTGCCGGAGTCTGACATTGTCAGCAAAGCGACCGCCCTGATGGAGTCCGTCCAGCGTCAGCTGCACCCGGAAACCGACGACGACTCCCGCGTCAGCCCGGCGCTGCGCTCCGCCATTCAAAAATCTGGCATGGTGCTGCTGGATGATTTCGGCGATATCGTTCAGAAAACTAACGATCTCTGTTCGGCTGCCGATGATTGCCTGCGCCTGAAGAACGCGCTGGTTAATCTCGGCAATACCCGTAACTGGGAGACGTTAACCAAGCGCGCGTCCGCCGGGAAACTGGATGGTGTGAACGTGCTCCTGCGACCAGTCAGCGCCGAGTCGCTGGAGAATCTGGTGACCACCTCAACCGCCCCCTTTGTAATGCGTGAAACCTCGCGAGCGGCGCAGGCGCTCAACAGCCCGGCCCCGGGCGGCTTCCTCATCGCCAGCGACGAGGGCAGCGTGCTGGTCAATCAGCCGTGGCCGGCGGTAAGCCTGTATGATTACCCGGCGCATGAGCAGTGGGGCGAACTGCGGCGGCTGGCCGGTATGCTGATGCATACCCCCTTCCATGCCGAAGGGATCGTCACCAATCTGTTTACTGACGCCAACGGCACCCAGCATATCAACCTGCACCGCATTCCCGACCGCAGCGGCCTGTGGCGCTATCTGGGCATCACCCTGCTGCTGCTGTCGATGGTGGGATGCATGGCTTACCACGGCGTGCAGGCGCTGCGTCGTTATCAACGCCATCGCCAGCGTATGGAAGAGATTCAGAAATATTACGAAAGCTGCCTGAACCCGGTGCTGCTCCCCTCGTCTGACCCGCAAGATTAATTTCCCCGGCGGCAGGGTGTGATACCCTGTCGCCCATTTCCCGCTCGCTGGAGAGTCATCATGCATTTTGATATCGCCTGGCAGGAGGTCGATACCGTTCTGCTGGATATGGACGGCACGCTCCTGGATCTCGCTTTCGATAACTATTTCTGGCAAACGCTGGTGCCGGAAACCTGGGGGGCCGCCCGCGGCCTCAATCTGCAACAGGCGAAAGAGGCCATGCACCAGGAGTATCATGCCGTGCAGCATACGCTAAACTGGTACTGTCTGGATTACTGGAGCGAGCGCCTGGGTTTGGATATTTGTGCGATGACCAGCGAACAGGGTCCGCGCGCCACGCTGCGTGAGGATACCGTGCCGTTCCTTGATGCGCTCAAGGCCAGCGGTAAGCGACGTATTCTGTTGACCAATGCCCATCCCCACAATCTGGCGGTGAAACTCAAACACACCGGCCTGGATGCGCACCTTGATTTATTACTTTCCACCCACACATTTGGTTATCCGAAAGAGGATCAGCGTCTGTGGCGCGCCGTGGCGGAGGAAACCGGCCTTGAGGCGCATAAAACGCTGTTTGTCGACGACAGCGAGGCGATTCTGGATGCCGCGAGGGAGTTTGGCATTCGCTACTGCCTGGGCATTACCAATCCCGACTCCGGGCTGGCGGAAAAGCAGTATCTGCGCCATCCGGGGCTGAATGATTACCGACGACTGATCCCTTCGCTTACCCCGAAGGAGAGGCGATGAAAGAGAAGCCTGCCGAAACCGTCAGACTGGATAAATGGCTTTGGGCCGCCCGCTTTTACAAGACCCGCGCGCTGGCGCGGGAGATGATTGAAGGCGGCAAGGTGCATTACAACGGACAACGCAGCAAACCAGGGAAAATCGTCGAACTGGACGCCATGCTGACGCTGCGTCAGGGCAACGACGAGCGGACGGTGCGCATCGTCGGTATCACCGAGCAGCGCCGCCCGGCAAGCGAAGCCGTCACCCTGTATGAAGAGACGGCGGAGAGTATCGAGAAGCGTGAAAAAATGGCCCTGGCGCGCAAAATGAACGCCCTGACCATGCCGCACCCTGACAGACGTCCGGACAAGAAAGAGCGCCGCGACCTGATGAGATTTAAACACGGCGAGAGTGAGTAACTCGCGCCAGAAAGAGAGATGATTATGACTCAACACGATCAATTACATCGTTATCTGTTTGAAAACTATGCCGTGCGCGGCGAGCTGGTGACGGTGTCGGAAACCCTGGAACAGATACTGGCGAATCACACTTATCCCCAGCCGGTGAAAACGGTGCTGGCGGAGCTGCTGGTCGCCACCAGTCTGCTGACTGCGACCCTGAAGTTTGCCGGCGACATTACCGTGCAGCTGCAGGGCGATGGGCCTTTACAGCTGGCGGTGATCAACGGCAATAACCAGCAGCAGCTGCGCGGCGTCGCGCGCGTGCAGGGCGAGATTGCGGACGATGCGGATCTGAAAGCGATGGTCGGCAACGGTTATCTGGTCATTACCATCTCCCCGGAAGAGGGTGAGCGCTATCAGGGCGTGGTCGGTCTGGAAGGCGATACGCTGGCCGCCTGCCTGGAAGATTACTTCCAGCGTTCAGAGCAGCTGCCGACGCGCCTTATCATCCGCACCGGCGAACATGAAGGCCAGCCGATGGCGGGCGGGATGCTGCTGCAGGTGATGCCGGCCCAGGATGCCCAGACTGCCGACTTTGAGCACCTGGCGACGCTCACCGAGACCATCAAGGCGGAAGAGCTGTTCACCCTGCCGGCGAACGATGTGCTGTGGCGTCTGTACCATGAAGAAGAAGTCACGGTCTACGATCCGCAAAGCGTGGAGTTCAAGTGCACCTGCTCCCGCGAACGCTGCGCCGGCGCGCTGAAGACGCTGCCGGACGAAGAGATAGATAGCATCCTTGCCGACGAAGGCGAGATTGATATGCACTGCGACTACTGCGGTAACCACTATATCTTCAACGCCATGGACATCGCCGAGATCCGTAACAACGCCTCTCCGGCCGACCCGCAGGTCCATTAATCCTCACTTCTTCTTCAGGCGCCGGGCGGCGATGTGGTTTGTCGCCCGGTGCCTGACTTTTATTTATTCACGAGTTGAATCGATTCTCGCTGAAAGAGTTACGTAATTTTATTCCAGGAAAGCGATTACATTCACATTTCAGCAGTTTTTTTAATTACTTTTTAACCATTGAGAAACATCTAACCCCACCATCCGGCCATTTCCTGAGATAATCCACTTCACTTCGTGACAGGAGTCACCGTTTTTTTCGTCATTCTGCGGAATGTCGAGATACGTAAATCTATGAGCCTGGTCGCGGTCAATACCCGGTAATAAACCCTACAATTTACAGCAGTACATCTTGGCTAAGGAGCAGTGACATGCGCGTTAATCATGGTTTAACCCCGCAGGATCTCAAGGCTTATGGTATCAATGACGTTCAGGATATCGTCCACAACCCCAGCTACGACATGTTGTTTCAGGAAGAGCTCGACCCCAACCTGGAAGGCTACGAACGTGGCGTATTAACCAGTCTGGGTGCTATCGCCGTCGACACGGGCATTTTTACCGGTCGTTCTCCGAAAGATAAGTACCTCGTGCGCGACGACACCACCCGCGATACCGTCTGGTGGTCCGATAAAGGCAAGGGTAAAAACGACAACAAGCCGCTTTCGCAGGAAACCTGGCAGCATCTGAAAGGGCTGGTGACACAGCAGCTGTCCGGTAAACGCCTGTTTATCGTCGACGCCTTCTGCGGCGCTAACGCCGATACCCGTCTCAGCGTACGTTTCATTACCGAAGTGGCCTGGCAGGCGCACTTCGTGAAGAACATGTTCATTCGCCCGAGCGACGAAGAGCTGGCGGAATTCGCGCCGGACTTCATCGTGATGAACGGCGCGAAGTGCACCAACCCGCAGTGGAAAGAGCAGGGCCTGAACTCGGAAAACTTCATCGCTTTCAACCTCACCGAGCGCATTCAGCTGATCGGCGGCACCTGGTACGGTGGCGAAATGAAGAAAGGGATGTTCTCGATCATGAACTACCTGCTGCCGCTGAAGGGCATCGCCTCCATGCACTGTTCTGCCAACGTCGGCGAGAAAGGCGATGTCGCCATTTTCTTCGGCCTCTCAGGCACCGGCAAAACCACCCTTTCCACCGATCCGAAACGCCGCCTGATTGGCGATGACGAACATGGCTGGGATGACGATGGGGTGTTTAACTTCGAAGGGGGCTGCTACGCCAAGACCATCAAGCTCTCTGAAGCGGCCGAGCCGGATATCTATCACGCCATCCGCCGCAACGCCCTGCTGGAAAACGTGGTGGTGCGCGCCGACGGCACGATCGATTTCGATGACGGTTCAAAAACCGAAAACACCCGCGTCTCCTACCCCATCGACCATATCGATAATATCGTCAAACCGGTCTCCAAAGCGGGTCACGCCACCAAAGTGATCTTCCTGACGGCCGATGCGTTCGGCGTACTGCCGCCGGTCTCCCGCCTGACCGCCGATCAGACGCAGTACCATTTCCTGTCCGGGTTTACCGCCAAACTGGCCGGCACCGAGCGCGGCGTGACCGAACCCACGCCAACCTTCTCCGCCTGCTTCGGCGCCGCCTTCCTGTCGCTGCATCCGACGCAGTACGCCGAAGTGCTGGTCAAACGTATGCAGGCGGCTGGCGCGCAGGCTTATCTGGTCAATACCGGCTGGAACGGCACCGGCAAGCGCATCTCGATTAAAGATACCCGCGCCATCATCGACGCCATCCTCAATGGCTCGCTGGACAACGCGGAGACCTTTACCCTGCCGATGTTTAATCTGCAGATCCCGACGGCGCTCCCGGGCGTGGATACCCAGATCCTCGATCCGCGCAGCACCTATGGTTCCCCGGAGCAGTGGCAGGAAAAAGCCGACCAGCTGGCGAAGCTGTTTATTGAGAACTTTGAGAAGTATACCGATACGCCAGCGGGCGCCGCGCTGGTGGCGGCAGGGCCGCAGCGCTAACGGACGCAGAGAGGAAAAAGCCGGGCTTGCCCGGCTTTTTATTGCGCAACGTTTTGACCAGCCAACCGCGGGCGCGATCAGCTCTCTTTGGTCGGTTTCATCGGCGTCAGCACCCGGTGCACCGGCAGCCAGGCGCGGATCAGTAACCCGCCGCGTTCGCTGGAGCCAATCTCCAGCCGGCCGTTGTGATTGTCGATAATACGCTGAACAATCGCCAACCCCAGCCCGGTTCCGCTGGTGCTGCGGGCGCTGTCGCCGCGCACAAACGGCTGAAACAGGTGCTCCCGCTGCTCAGGTTTAATCCCCGGTCCGTCATCTTCAACCTGGAACCACGCCCGGCTCGCTTCGCTGCCGCTGCTGACCTTGATCCAGCCATTGCCATAGCGGGCCGCGTTGACCACCATATTCGCCAGCGCGCGCTTGATAGACAGAGGATGCATGCGTACCGGAATTTCGCCGGCCTGCAGGGCGGTGGCGATCTCCCGCTCATAGCCGCTCTCCGCAGCGATCACTTCCCCCAGCACCGCATTCAGATCCGCCAGTTCCAGCGGCATCTCCTGCCCGGTGCGCAGGTAGTCGATAAACTGCTCGATGATGGCATTGCACTCTTCGATATCTTTGTTGATCGACTCCGCGAGATAGCCGTCCTGCTCGCCCATCATCTCGGTGGCCAGACGAATGCGGGTCAGCGGAGTACGTAAATCATGGCTGACCCCGGCCATCAGCAGCGTACGGTCGTCGGCCAGCTGCTTCACGCCCGCGGCCATGTGGTTGAAGGCGCGGGTCACCGATCGCACCTCAGAGGCGCCGTACTCGCGCAGCGGCGGCGGGATAATGCCGCGCCCGACCTGCAGCGCCGCATGCTCCAGATCCACCAGCGGGCGGTTCTGAATACGGATAAACAGCCAGGCGCCGCCTATCGCCAGCAGCATGATCGCCAGGGTATAGCGGAACAGCGGCGAGAAGTCGCCCTGATGGATCTCGGTCAGCGGCACCCGCACCCAGATATTGGGCGACAGCCAGGTCTTCAGCCACACCACGGGGGAGCTTTTATTGACCTCCACCCGCACCTCAGTGGGGCCGCCAAGCTGATGAGCCATCTGCTGGCTCAAGAATTCATAATGCTGCGCCCAGCGCAGGCCTGCGTCTTCCGCCGCTTCATTGGAATAGAGCGAAATCCCCAGCTCGCGATAAATTTCACGACGAAACGCCGGGGGCACCACCAGTTGGGTGCCATCCTCCAGCTGCAGCTTATCGGTCATCAGCATACGCACTTCGTAGGCCAATACTTTATTAAACTGCTGGAGGCTCGGCAGGATCGCGAAATTCAGTACCACCAGATAGGTCGTCACCAGGCTGACGAACAGCAAGGTGACGATCAGGAGCAGCGTGCGAGCAAAGGAGCTGCGCGGCGAAAAGCGCACGCGTTTCATGCCTTAGAACCGTCCGGGACGAAGACGTAGCCCAGACCCCAGACGGTCTGGATATAGCGCGGATGCGCCGGGTCCTCTTCCACCATGCGGCGCAGGCGGGAGATCTGTACGTCGATGGAACGCTCCATCGCAGAGTATTCGCGGCCGCGAGCGAGGTTCATTAACTTATCGCGCGACAGCGGCTCACGAGGATGGCTCACCAGCGCCTTCAGGACCGCGAACTCGCCGCTGGTCAACGGCATCGGCTCGTCTTCACGGAACATTTCGCGGGTGCCCAGGTTCAGTTTGAATTTACCAAAGGCGATAACCGCCTCTTCCTGCGACGGCGCGCCCGGCAGCTCGTTCGCCTGACGGCGCAGCACCGCCCGGATGCGGGCCAGCAGTTCGCGCGGGTTGAACGGCTTCGGAATATAGTCGTCAGCCCCGATCTCCAGGCCCACTATCCGATCGACCTCTTCGCCTTTCGCCGTCACCATAATGATCGGCATCGGGTTGCTCTGGCTGCGCAGACGGCGGCAAATCGAGAGACCATCTTCCCCGGGCAGCATCAGATCCAGCACCATCAGGTGGAAGGATTCGCGGGTTAACAGACGATCCATCTGTTCGGCGTTCGCCACGCTACGAACCTGGAAGCCCTGCTCGGTCAGATAACGTTCGAGCAGCGCACGCAGGCGCATGTCGTCATCCACAACCAGAATCTTATAATTCTCTTGCATTGTTTGTACTCCCAAAGGTTCACTGCAATAGTCAGTGCGTATTCTCAAAAAAGCCCGGCGCGCTCACCAGCTAAATCTGGTATACATTCCAGGCTAAATTGTTACAAAGCATATTTAACAGCAGGTTAAGTATACATTTAATCATAAGACACAGTATTTATCCTGTCGGTATTATTGCGCGCTACAAATTGTGCGCAACGACAGACTGTCAGAAGGTTGAACTCACGATGAAAACGCCGCTGATCACCCGCGAGGGATATGAAAAACTGAAGCAGGAGATGGACTACCTGTGGCGCCAGGAGCGCCCGGAAGTGACCAAAAAGGTGACCTGGGCCGCCAGCCTTGGCGACCGCAGCGAGAACGCGGATTACCAGTACAACAAAAAGCGCCTGCGCGAGATCGATCGCCGGGTCCGCTATCTGACCAAATGTCTGGAACAGTTAAAGATCGTCGATTACTCCCCGCAGCAGGAGGGCAAAGTCTTCTTCGGCGCCTGGGTAGAAATTGAAAACGATGAAGGCGATATCAAGCGCTTTCGCATCGTCGGTTACGATGAAATTTTTGGCCGCAAAGACTATATCTCCATCGACTCGCCGATGGCGCGCGCGCTGTTAAAAAAAGAGGTCGGCGATCTGGCCATCGTTAACACGCCGGCGGGGGAAGCCAGCTGGTATGTCAACGAGATCGAATACGTAAAATAGACAAGAACTTTCCGAGAGACGCCGGGCGCGGCTGGCATTTTCAGCCGCCAGTCCGTATAACTAGTCCCTGTTTTTTGACCCTAAAGATGAATTAAAAGCCATGATGAATGATTCGCTCTGCCGCATTATTGCGGGTGAACTTCAGGCCAGAGCCGAACAGGTAGAAGCTGCCGTTCGCCTGCTTGATGAAGGGAACACCGTGCCGTTTATTGCACGATATCGTAAAGAAGTCACCGGCGGTCTGGATGACACGCAGCTGCGTAATCTGGAAACCCGCCTCGGCTACCTGCGCGAACTCGAAGACCGTCGTCAGGCGATCCTCAAATCCATCGCTGAACAGGGCAAACTGACCGACGCGCTGGAAAAAGCCATCAATACCACGCTCAGCAAAACCGAACTGGAAGACCTCTACCTGCCGTACAAGCCGAAGCGCCGTACCCGCGGACAGATCGCCATCGAAGCCGGGCTGGAGCCGCTGGCTGACCTGCTGTGGAACGAACCGTCCCACGATCCGGAAACGGAAGCCGCAAAATATATTGACGCCGATAAAGGCGTGGCCGACAGCAAAGCGGCGCTGGATGGCGCGCGCTATATTCTGATGGAGCGTTTTGCCGAAGACGCCGCGCTGCTGGCGAAGGTCCGTGACTATCTGTGGAAAAACGCCCACCTGGTCTCCACCGTCGTCAGCGGCAAAGAAGAGGAAGGCGCCAAATTCCGCGACTACTTCGATCACCACGAACCGATCGCCGCCGTGCCGTCGCATCGCGCGCTGGCGATGTTCCGCGGCCGCAACGAAGGCGTCCTGCAGCTCTCTTTAAACGCCGACCCGCAGTTTGACGAGCCGCCGAAAGAGAGCCACGGCGAGCAGATTATTATCGACCACCTGGGCCTGCGCCTGAACAACGCCCCGGCGGACAGCTGGCGTAAAGGCGTCGTCAGCTGGACCTGGCGGATCAAAGTCCTGATGCACCTCGAAACCGAGCTGATGGGCACCGTGCGCGAGCGCGCCGAAGACGAAGCCATTAACGTCTTCGCCCGCAACCTGCACGACCTGCTGATGGCCGCGCCCGCCGGGCTGCGCGCCACCATGGGCCTTGACCCGGGCCTGCGCACCGGGGTGAAAGTGGCCGTGGTTGACGGTACCGGCAAACTGGTGGCGACGGACACCATTTACCCCCACACCGGCCAGGCCGCCAAAGCGGCCGTCGCCGTCGCCGCGCTGTGTGAGAAGTACAACGTTGAGCTGGTGGCCATCGGCAACGGTACCGCCTCGCGTGAAACCGAGCGTTTCTTCCTCGACGTGCAGAAGCAGTTCCCGAAGGTCACCGCCCAGAAGGTGATCGTCAGCGAAGCCGGGGCTTCCGTTTACTCCGCCTCCGAGCTGGCGGCGCAGGAGTTCCCGGACCTCGACGTGTCGCTGCGCGGCGCGGTCTCCATCGCCCGCCGTCTGCAGGATCCTCTGGCCGAGCTGGTGAAAATCGACCCGAAATCCATCGGCGTCGGTCAGTATCAGCATGATGTCAGCCAGACCCAGCTGGCGCGTAAGCTGGACGCGGTGGTGGAAGACTGCGTGAACGCCGTCGGCGTTGACCTGAACACCGCCTCCGTGCCGCTGCTGACCCGCGTTGCCGGCCTGACCCGCATGATGGCGCAGAACATCGTCGCCTGGCGCGACGAGAATGGCCAGTTCCAGAACCGTCAGCAGCTGCTGAAGGTCAGCCGTCTGGGGCCGAAAGCCTTTGAACAGTGCGCCGGCTTCCTGCGTATCAACCACGGCGACAACCCGCTGGACGCCTCCACCGTTCACCCGGAAGCCTATCCGGTGGTCGAGCGCATTCTGGCGGCGACTCAGCAGGCGCTGAAAGATCTGATGGGCAACAGCAGCGAGCTACGGAACCTGAAAGCCGTCGATTTCACCGATGAGAAGTTCGGCGTGCCGACGGTTTCCGACATTATCAAAGAGCTGGAAAAACCGGGCCGCGACCCGCGTCCTGAGTTCAAAACCGCTCAGTTCGCCGACGGCGTGGAGACTATGAACGACCTGCTGCCGGGGATGATCCTCGAAGGCGCGGTGACTAACGTCACCAACTTCGGCGCGTTTGTTGATATCGGCGTTCACCAGGACGGCCTGGTGCATATCTCTTCCCTTTCGAACAAGTTCGTTGAAGACCCGCATACGGTGGTGAAAGCGGGCGACATCGTGAAGGTCAAGGTCATGGAAGTCGATCTGCCGCGTAAGCGTATCGCCCTGACCATGCGTCTCGACGAGCAGCCGGGCGACAGCAACGCCCGCCGCGGCGGCGGTCAGGATCGCCCGCAGGGCAATCGCCCGGCCGCGAAAGCCGCCAAACCCCGCGGTCGCGACGCGCAGCCTGCCGGCAACAGCGCGATGATGGATGCCCTCGCCGCGGCGATGGGTAAAAAACGCTAATCCCTCCCTGCCCCTTTTCAGGGGCAGTTTTCCTTTTCATTGTCACTGACCTATAGCCGCCTTTTCGCGCAAATGGCTCTCAGTTATTTCTGATAACCTGCATTTATTCCGCGCCGGGCAGATAGCGAAATTAATATTTTCATTTCGTTAACTTAAGAAACCTTAATTAAACATTAGAGCGACGAAATAATATTTCGCATATTTTCGATCACTGGCGGACTTTGCGGCATATCAATAAAAAGGTGAATTTCACTTTAAAAATGGCATAAAGCGCATCATATGTATTGATGATAAAAACCATTCTCATTATCATCGCTTGCAGAATGTTTTTTCTTTTTCGTTGGCTACGGTCCCCGGCGCAACTGCCTCCAGGCGTCCGGAAAATTCTTCTTCGGTTAGCGATAGACAAGTAGGCCCTATGCAATTCACACCTGATAGTGCGTGGAAAATTACCGGATTTTCCCGCGATATTAGCCCAGCATACCGTCAGAAATTGCTCTCCCTCGGCATGCTGCCCGGATCCTCTTTTCATGTGGTGCGCGTGGCGCCGCTCGGCGATCCTGTTCATATTGAAACCCGACGCGTCAGTCTGGTATTACGCAAAAAAGATCTCGCCTTAATCGAACTGGAAGCGGTTGCACAATAACGGCTGACCCGGCACAAGAGTTTGAAATATGAAAAAATTAACCGTTGGTTTAATTGGTAATCCTAATTCCGGCAAGACTACCCTGTTTAATCAGCTGACCGGCGCCCGCCAGCGCGTGGGCAACTGGGCCGGGGTCACCGTTGAGCGTAAAGAGGGCGTGTTCGCCACCACTGACCACCAGGTCACGCTGGTCGACCTCCCGGGAACCTACTCTCTGACCACCATCTCTTCGCAAACCTCGCTGGACGAGCAGATCGCCTGCCACTACATCCTCAGCGGCGACGCCGACATGCTGATTAACGTGGTCGACGCCTCCAACCTCGAGCGAAACCTCTATTTGACGCTGCAGCTGCTCGAGCTGGGGATCCCCTGCGTCGTGGCGCTGAACATGCTGGATATTGCCGAAAAGCAGCAGGTGCGTATCGATATCGATGCCCTCGCCGCACGCCTTGGCTGCCCGGTCATTCCGCTGGTTTCGACCCGCGGACGCGGGATCGAAGCGCTGAAGATTGCCCTCGACCGTCATCAGGCGAACAGCGATATCGAGCTGGTCCACTATCCACAGCCGCTGCTGCGCGAAGCCGACCTGCTGGCGCAGCAGATGTCAGCGCAGATCCCGGCCCGGCAGCGGCGCTGGCTCGGTCTGCAGATGCTGGAGGGCGACATCTACAGCCGGGCCTATGCCGGCGACGCCGCCGATAAACTGGATATCGCCCTGGCGAATCTCAGCGACGAGATCGACGACCCGGCTCTGCATATCGCTGACGCGCGCTATCAGACCATCGCCGCCATTTGCGACGCCGTCAGTAACACCCTGACCGCCGAGCCAAGCCGCTTCACCGCGGCGATGGACAAAGTGATCCTCAACCGCTTCCTCGGGTTGCCGATTTTTCTCTTTGTTATGTACCTGATGTTCCTGCTGGCCATCAACATCGGCGGCGCGCTGCAGCCGATTTTCGACGCCGGCTCGGTCGCGGTCTTTATTCACGGTATTCAATGGCTGGGTTACACCCTGCACTTCCCGGACTGGCTGACCGTCTTCCTCGCCCAGGGGATCGGCGGCGGTATCAACACCGTACTGCCGCTGGTGCCGCAGATCGGCATGATGTATCTGTTCCTCTCCTTCCTCGAGGACTCCGGCTACATGGCGCGCGCCGCCTTTGTCATGGACCGCCTGATGCAAGCTCTCGGCCTGCCGGGGAAATCCTTTGTCCCGTTGATTGTCGGTTTCGGCTGCAACGTGCCGTCGGTGATGGGCGCCCGCACCCTCGACGCCCCGCGCGAACGTCTGATGACCATTATGATGGCGCCGTTTATGTCCTGCGGCGCGCGGCTGGCGATCTTCGCCGTCTTCGCGGCCGCCTTCTTTGGTCAGAACGGCGCGCTGGCGGTCTTCTCGCTCTACGTGCTGGGCATTGTGATGGCCATTCTCACCGGCCTGATGCTGAAGCACACCATTATGCGCGGCGAAGCCTCGCCGTTCGTGATGGAGCTGCCGGTGTACCACGTCCCGCATATTAAGAGCCTGATTATCCAGACCTGGCAGCGCCTGAAAGGCTTTGTGCTGCGCGCCGGGAAGGTGATCGTCATTGTCAGCATCTTCCTCAGCGCGCTGAACAGCTTCTCGCTGAGCGGTAAGGTCGTCGACAACATCAACGACTCCGCGCTGGCCTCGGTGAGCCGGGTCATCACTCCGCTGTTTAAGCCGATCGGCGTGCATGAAGATAACTGGCAGGCCACCGTGGGCCTGTTTACCGGCGCAATGGCGAAGGAGGTGGTGGTCGGTACGCTGAACACCCTTTATACCGCCGAAGATATCCAGAACGAGGAGTTCAATCCGCAGACCTTCAGCCTCGGCGAGGAACTGCTGGCCGCCGTCGACGAAACATGGCAGGGACTGAAAGACACCTTCAGCCTCAGCGTCCTGGCCAACCCCATCGAAGCCAGCAAAGGTGATGGCGAAATGGCCACCGGCGCGATGGGCGTGATGGGCAGTAAATTTGGCAGTGCCGCGGCGGCTTACAGCTACCTGATCTTCGTTCTTCTCTATATCCCCTGCATCTCGGTGATGGGGGCCATCGCCCGCGAATCGAGCCGCGGCTGGATGACCTTCTCCATTCTGTGGGGACTGAATATCGCCTATTCGCTCTCGACGCTCTACTACCAGACCGTCAGCTTTAGCGACCATCCGCGCTACAGCCTGGTGTGTATCCTGGCGGTGATATTGTTCAACGTGGTGCTCTTCGGTCTGCTGCGTCGGGCGCGCAGCCGGGTTGACGTCTCGCTGCTGGCCACCCGGAAAACGCCGGCCTCCTGCTGTTCCAGCCCGGCTGGCGATTGCCACTAAGGAGGATCTGTGGCGTCGTTAATGGAAGTCCGCGATATGCTGGCCCTGCAGGGCCGCATGGAGGCGAAACAGCTCAGCGCCCGCCTGCAGACGCCTCAGCCGCTGATTGACGCCATGCTCGAACGCATGGAAGCCATGGGTAAGGTGGTACGGATCAGCGAAACCAGCGAGGGCTGTCTCTCCGGCAGCTGTAAAAGCTGTCCTGAAGGGAAAGCGGCGTGCCAGCAGGAGTGGTGGGCGCTGCGATGAAGGGAGTAAGGCCTGCCAGCGCCACGGGATAAAACGAGTGCGACAGCAGGGAAAAACGGGCCAGCAGGCCCGTTTTTATGACTGGATTATTTATACACGTCAGCGTTAGCGTGAACGGTTTTTTCGTTTTTCTGCCCGGCAATCACCACAAAGTATTTTCCACCCAGCTCATCGGCTTTTTTCGACAGATCGCGTCGGGCGTCCATCGGCGAGGTCGTCCTTGAGGTCGTGATGCTGCCGACCTTGGTCAGATTCATCTTCGCCACGTCCTCTTTTTGGATCTCTTTCGCTGCGAATGCGCCAAAAGACAGACAGCCAATCACCAGAGATGCAACCATTCCTGTAACAAGTTTCATAGCCTCTACTCTCCATTAGGTTGTTATTTTAGATCACGGTGGCGGAATGAAATAATCAACCACCGTAACAACCTAAGTATTGCTGTGAATGGCCCTTTTACCATGGCGCGGCAAAAAAAATTACCCCAGCCGTTTTTTCAACGCCAGCAGCGGCTCGCAGAAGGCCGCGGGATGGGAAACAAACGGCGCATGCGCTGCCTTGTCAAAGAGAATGGACTCACTATCCGGCCATAGCTTATCCAGCAGCGGGACAATCTTACGCGGCACCAGCCCGTCCAGCCGACCGTACAGCCGCAGAAACGGCATCGGCAGTCCGACCAGCGCCTGACGCAGATCGACGGTTCTGAGGATCTCCAGACCGCCGTTCAGCGCCTCAGCGGAAGGCATCGGCAGCGAGAGCACCGCCTGCTTTAACGCCCGCGCATCCTGACGAGCGCTCTCCGTTCCCATGGTTTGCAGGGCGAGGAACCGCTCGACGGTACGCTGGAAATCCTCGCTCAGCTGCTGCTGAAATCCGGCCAGCACCTCCGGCTTGATGCCCGACCAGTCCTCATGGGCCGCGAAACAGGGGGAAGAGGCGACCGTTACCAGCGCCTGCACCCGTTGCGGGCACCTTATCGCTATCTGGCTGGCCACCAGCCCGCCCAGGCTCCAGCCCAGCCACACCGCCTGAGGCGGAGCCTGCTCCAGCACCCGCTGCGCCATCGCCTCCAGCGACATCGCCCCAAACCCGCCGCTACGGCCATAGCCCGGCAGGTCCACCAGGTGAAGGGTAAAATGCGAAGCCAGCTGCGGCGTGATGCAATCCCAGACCTGAGCGTTCAGCCCCCAGCCGTGCAGCAGCACAAGATGACAATCACCTTCGCCGATTGTTTGCCACCAGATGTCGTTCATCCGTTACCGTTCTCTTTTTTACTGGACAGAAGGCCAAATATGCTAACAGCACACAGCTTATGCTGGCTATGCCAAATGCCGCTGGCGGTCGCCCGCTGGGGGATCTGCTCTCGCTGCAGCCGCGCCCTGCTCGCCTGCCCCCCGCTCTGCCCGCAATGCGGCCTGCCGTCGGCAATGTCCCGGCATCCCTGCGGCCGCTGCCTGCAAAAGCCGCCTCCCTGGCATCGGATGGTGGCGGTCAATGACTATCGTCCGCCGCTGAGCGATCTGGTGCGGCAGCTGAAGTTTCACCATCGTCCGGAACTGGGCCCCGCCCTGGCGCGCCTGCTGCTGCTGCGCCTTAAACAGCGTGACGATTTGCCGCCGGTAGACGCGCTGGTCGGCGTGCCGCTGGGGCATCGCCGCCGCTGGCGCCGGGGTTATAATCAGTGCGATGAGCTGTGCCGACCGTTAGCCCGCTGGCGTGGGTGCGTCTGGCGTCGCGACGGCCTGACGCGCCAGCGAGCGGGCGCCGTGCAGCATTCGCTTAATGCCCGCCTGCGCAGGCAGAACCTGAAAAATGCCTTTCAGCTTGAATTTGCCGTGCAGGGACTCCATATCGCTCTGGTGGATGATGTCGTCACGACCGGCAGCACCGTCGCCGAGATATCCCGCCTGCTTTTGCGAAACGGCGCCGCGACGGTTCAGGTATGGTGTGTATGCCGTACCTTGTAGACCCCCGCTGATGGGCGTATTATAACCCAGTAAAATAGTCAACTATTAGGCCAACGCTATGATCCGTATTTCCGATGCTGCACAAGCGCACTTTGCCAAACTGCTGGCAAATCAGGAAGAAGGGACGCAAATTCGCGTATTTGTGATTAATCCCGGCACCCCAAACGCTGAGTGCGGCGTATCCTACTGCCCACCGGATGCGGTGGAAGACACCGACACGGCGCTGAAATTTGAACAGCTGACCGCCTATGTCGATGAGCTCAGCGCGCCCTATCTGGAAGACGCTGAAATTGATTTCGTCACCGACCAGCTTGGCTCGCAGCTGACCCTGAAAGCGCCGAACGCCAAAATGCGCAAAGTCGCTGACGATGCCCCGCTGATGGAGCGCGTCGAGTACCTGCTGCAGTCGCAGATTAACCCGCAGCTGGCCGGGCACGGCGGCCGCGTGTCGCTGATGGAGATCACCGACGACGGTCTGGCTATCCTGCAGTTCGGCGGCGGATGCAACGGCTGCTCGATGGTCGACGTGACCCTGAAAGAAGGTATTGAAAAACAGCTGCTGAACGAGTTTCCGGAGTTGAAAGGGGTTCGCGATCTGACCGAGCACCAGCGCGGCGAGCACTCCTACTACTAAGCCTTCCCTCCGGCGGCAGCCTGTCGCCGGCTCTCCTTTCTCCTTTCTGTGTTACCGCGCAACATCTCCCGCTAAACGACCGGCAAAAACCGGGGAAAGAGTATGACTTAAGTCTCATATTTAACATTTTCCCCCGCCAGGTGATTCTCAACCCTCACATGTTACCCGTATCATCCCCTTCAGGCGCCACCGGCAAAAAAATAGCCAGCTATCCTTTCTCTGGGTAAGGATAATGCAAGCGTTTACGGTGCCAGACTATTTTGCTCCCTGACGGAGCGAATGTTGTAAAGGTTGAAACTTTGACGTTACCCATAACAAATTAAGGCCAGGTAAATCATGCCATTAATCATCGTTGCTATCGGGGTTGCCCTGTTATTGCTGTTAATGATCCGTTTCAAAATGAACGGCTTCATTGCGCTGGTTCTGGTGGCGCTCGCCGTCGGATTAATGCAGGGTATGCCGCTGGATAAAGTGATCGTCTCCATCAAGAACGGCGTCGGCGGTACCCTTGGCAGCCTCGCGCTGATCATGGGCTTCGGCGCTATGCTCGGTAAGCTGCTGGCAGACTGCGGCGGCGCTCAGCGTATCGCCACCACGCTTATCAATAAATTCGGTAAGAAGCATATTCAATGGGCCGTGGTCCTGACCGGCTTCACCGTCGGTTTCGCCCTGTTCTATGAGGTGGGCTTCGTGCTGATGCTGCCGCTGGTGTTTACCATCGCCGCCTCGGCCCGTATTCCGCTGCTGTACGTCGGCGTACCGATGGCCGCCGCGCTCTCCGTCACCCATGGCTTCCTGCCGCCGCACCCGGGTCCGACCGCGATCGCCACCATCTTCCACGCCGATATGGGTAAAACGCTGCTCTACGGCACCATTCTGGCTATCCCGACGGTTATTCTCGCCGGCCCGGTTTTCGCCCGTTTCCTGAAAGGCATTGATAAGCCGATCCCGGAAGGCCTGCATAACCCGAAAGTGTTCACTGAAGAAGAGATGCCTGGCTTTGGCGTCAGCGTCTGGACCTCGCTGGTTCCGGTGATCCTGATGGCGATGCGCGCCGTTGCCGAGATGATCCTGCCGAAGGGCCACGCCTTCCTGCCGATTGCCGAGTTCTTCGGCGACCCGGTCATGGCCACCCTGATTGCGGTACTGATCGCCCTGTTCACCTTCGGTTTGAACCGCGGCCGCTCCATGGAGCAGATCAACGATACCCTGACCTCTTCGATTAAAATCATCGCCATGATGCTGTTGATCATCGGCGGCGGCGGCGCCTTCAAACAGGTGCTGGTGGATAGCGGCATGGATAAATATATCGCTTCTATCATGCATGAATCGAATATGTCTCCGCTGTTTATGGCCTGGTCCATCGCCGCGGTGCTGCGTATCGCGCTGGGTTCGGCGACCGTTGCCGCCATCACCGCGGGCGGGATCGCCGCGCCGCTGATCGCCACCACCGGCGTCAGCCCGGAGCTGATGGTTATCGCGGTCGGCTCCGGCAGCGTTATCTTCTCCCACGTGAACGATCCGGGCTTCTGGCTGTTCAAAGAGTACTTTAACTTGACCATCGGCGAGACCATCAGGTCCTGGTCGGTGCTGGAAACCATTATCTCGGTCTGCGGCCTGGTAGGCTGTCTGCTGCTGGGGATGGTGGTGTAAGGTTACTCCCGCCATAGAAAAAGGCCGGTCCGCATCATGCGGACCGGCCTTTTTTATCGGACATACTCTTCGCCGCGCTGAGGTGCGCGCGGCGGGGAGTCATCAGGAGGCGGCTTTTTTGCTCGCCGCTTTGCGCCGTTTATCCAGATCCTTAATCAGCTTATTGACCTGTTCATCGGCAAACATCTGCTCAAGGGTGACGGACAGCTTCCGGCGCCAGTTCGGGTACTCAGTGCTGGTGCCCGGAATATTGACCGGCGACGCCATCTCCAGCCAGTCTTCCGGCTGCAGGCCCAGCAGGGCGCTGTTGCTGTCGGCAATATAACGTTGCATCCCCCGGTTGAGGATCCCCGTCATGCTCATCAGGGAGGCCTTATGGCCGGCACGCTTGGGCAGACAGCCGTACTTATGCAGCGCATCCAGCAGCCCTTGCTTCGCCAGCTCACGGTCCTGGTACAGCCCGCGCAGCACCACCTCATCAGGATAGAGACCCAGCGCTTTGCCTAACGTCAGATCGCCGCTTTCCCAGTAGCCGCGGAGGGTGGGCAGGTCGTGCGTCGTCGCCACAGCCATTGATTGCTCCGGGTACAGCGCCGGCGCGCGGAACGTTTTCTCTGCATCACTCTCAAAATAGAGCACCTTATAGGAATAGACGCCGCTGTTGCGTAACTTGCTGACGATCTCCACCGGTACCGTGCCCAGATCTTCGCCGATCACCATGCAGCGATGGCGCTGGCTTTCCAGCGCCAGAAGCGACAGCAGATCGTCGACGGGATACTGAACGTAAGCGCCATGATCGGCGGTTTCACCATAGGGGATCCACCACAGACGCAGCACCGACATCACGTGATCGATACGCAGCGCGCCGCAGTTCTGCATATTGGCGCGCAGCAGGTCGATAAACGGCTCATAGGCGCGAGCGGCAATAATATGCGGATCCATCGGCGGCAGGCCCCAGTTCTGGCCCAGCGGACCCAGAATATCCGGCGGCGCGCCCACGGACGCTTTCAGACAGTACAGCTCACGGTCGCACCAGGTCTCCGACCCGCCTTCAGCGACGCCCACCGCCAGATCGCGGTAGAGGCCGATCGGCATCCCGTCGCGCTGGCTGGTTTCCCAGCAGGCGGCAAACTGGCTCCAGGCCAGCCACTGCAGCCAGAGATAGAAACTGACGTCGTCCTCATGCTCGACGCAGAAGGCTTTCACCTCCGGGCTGTCGATATCCTGAAAGGCCTTCGGCCAGGCCGGCCAGCCCCAGCGCAGCGGGTCCTGTTGAACCTGCCAGGCGTGCAGCGCATCGAAAGCGGCCTGCCAGTAGAGGCTTTCCCCTTCGCGCAGAACAAACTCGCGGAACGCCGTCATCTGTTCATCTTCACGACGGGAGAATCGTTTCCACGCCATACGCAGCGCGGTCATTTTCAGCGTGGTGACAGCGGTGTAATCCACATCATCCGTTTGCCGCGCCGCCTGCAAGGCCTGCTGGGTCGCAGCGGACTGCCACCACGCCTGCGCCTCTTCGCTACGCTGGAAATCTTCAACCGCGTTGACGTCGATGTAGATGACGTTCAGCCAGCGCCGTGAAGACGGGCTATACGGACTGGCGCTCTCCGGGTTCGCCGGATAGAGGGCATGGATCGGGTTGAGGCCAATAAACGACCCGCCGCGGCGGGCGATTTCCGGGAGCATGGCGCGCAGATCGCCAAAATCGCCGATCCCCCAGTTTTTCTCCGAACGCAGGGTATACAGCTGCACGCAGGTGCCCCACAGCTTTTTCCCCTCTTTCAGCGGCTGCGGCTCATAGCAGCGGGCCGGGGCGACGATGGTCCGGCAGTGCCAGCGCTCCCCCTCCTGGGTGAGCGTCAGGGAGTGATACCCCTCCGGCAGTCTGGCCGGCAGCGGCAGCGTCTCGCCGCCGCGGGTTTTACCCTGATACTGCTTACCGTCCTCAGTGGTCAGGATCCACTGATACTCACCGCGTCCTGCCACCGGCAGCGACATTTTTTTGCCGTGGGTGAAGATCTTCACGTTCGGCAGCGGGTTAACCGCCACTTTCGTGGCGGCGGTTGAGCGATGCATCGCATCCAGCAGACGCTGTTTGGTGACAGCCGCGATAGACTGCGGCTTGCCGTGCGCGTTGATATAGCTGGGGCTGATGCCCGCCGCCAGCGCGGCATTATCGAGGCGTTTACTCTCCATAGGCCTTCCTTTAGCGTTTCGCCTGCCAGATACGTTGCTGATAATCGCGGATCGAGCGGTCGGAGCTGAACATGCCGCAGCGCGCGGTGTTGAGGATTGTCGCGCGGGTCCAGGCCTCCTGGTCGCGATACAGCTCATCTACCCGTTTTTGCGCCGCCACGTAGGCTTCGAAATCGGCCAGCACCAGATACGGGTCGCCGCCCTGCAGCAGACTATGCAGCATCTGGTCGAAGGCATGCTTATCGCCGTTGCTATAGGTGCCGTTCTCCAGCTCCTTAAGCACTGCATCGAGCAGTTTGTCTTTTTTACGCCATTTCAGCGGATCGTAGCCTTTCGCTTTCAGGGCTTTCACTTCTTCTACCGTGTGGCCGAAGATAAAGATGTTCTCTTCACCGACCTGCTCGGCGATTTCCACGTTGGCGCCATCCAGCGTCCCGACGGTCAGCGCGCCGTTCAGCGCCAGCTTCATGTTGCCGGTGCCAGAGGCTTCTTTGCCCGCGGTGGAGATCTGCTCGGAGATATCCGCCGCCGGGATCAGTTTTTCCGCAGCCGATACACAATAGTCCGGCAGGAAGACCACTTTCAGCTTATCGCCGACTTTCGGGTCGTTGTTAATCGCTTCCGCTACCTTGTTGATGGCAAAAATAATGTTTTTCGCCAGATAGTACCCCGGCGCCGCTTTCGCGCCGAACAGGAAGACGCGCGGAACGCGGTCGGCCTGCGGGTTTTCGCGGATCTCTTTGTACAGCGCAAGGATATGCAGCAGGTTGAGGTGCTGACGCTTGTACTCGTGCAGACGTTTGATCTGAATGTCGAAAATCGCCTGCGGGTTGATCTCAATCCCGGTACGTTGCTTCACAAACTCAGCCAGATGAACTTTGTTGGCCTGCTTGATATCGCGATAAGTCTGACGGAATGCCGCATCGTCAGCGTATTTTTCCAGATTGATCAGCTGGTCGAGGTCATTGGCCCACTCTTTTTTCAGCGTCTCATCCAGCAGCGTGGCCAGCGCCGGGTTGCACTGCTTGATCCAGCGGCGCGGCGTGATGCCGTTGGTCACGTTATGGAATTTGTTCGGCCACAGCTGGTTATATTCCGGGAACAGATCTTTCACCACCAGGTCCGAGTGCAGCGCCGCCACGCCGTTGACGGCAAAACCGCCCACCACGCACATGTTGGCCATCCGTACCTGCTTGTCATGCACCACCGCCAGTTTCGCCCAGACCTGCTTATCGCCCGGCCAGGTTTTGTCCACCAGCAGTTTAAATTTGTCGTTAATCGCGTTGATGATCTGCATATGGCGCGGCAGCAGCGCTTTCACCAGCTTCTCATCCCAGCACTCCAGCGCTTCCGGCATCAGGGTATGGTTGGTGTAAGCAAAGGTTTTGCTGGTGATCGCCCAGGCGTCGTCCCAGCTCAGCTGGTGTTCGTCGATCAGCACGCGCAGCAGTTCCGGGATGGCGATGGTCGGGTGCGTATCGTTCAGCTGGATCACTTCGTAATCCGCCAGCTCGGCCAGCTTGCGGCCTGCCAGATGATGACGACGCAGGATATCGGCCACTGAGCAGGCGCACTGGAAGTACTGCTGCATCAGGCGCAGTTTTTTACCGGCCTGATGGTTGTCGTTCGGGTACAGCACCTTAGTCAGTTTTTCCGCGTCGATACCCTGCTGCTCGGCGCGCAGGAAATCGCCGTCGTTGAATTTGGTCAGGTTAAACGGATGGGCGTGTTTGGCCTGCCACAGACGCAGCGGCTGGGCGACGTTGTTGCGATAGCCGAGCACCGGCAGATCCCAGGCTTCGCCGGTAATGACGAACGCCGGCTGCCATTCGCCGTTTTTGCTGGCCTTGCCGCCGATGCCGACCTGAACATCCAGCGCCTCGTTATGGCGGAACCACGGGTAGCTGCTGCGACCCCAGTCGTCCGGGGCTTCCTTCTGCTGGCCATCGTCAAAGGATTGGCGGAACAGACCATACTGGTAATTGAGGCCGTAGCCGGTCGCCGACTGCCCCACGGTCGCCATGGAGTCGAGGAAGCAGGCTGCCAGACGGCCCAGGCCGCCGTTACCCAGCGCCGGGTCGGTCTCTTCTTCCAGCAGATCGGTGAGGTTGACGTCATAGCCTTTCAGCGCGTCGCTCACGCCCTCGTACCAGCCCAGGTTGAGCAGGTTGTTGCCGGTCAGGCGACCAATCAGAAACTCCATCGAGATGTAGTTAACGTGACGTTGTCCTTGCGCTGGTTTTGCCACCGGCTGCGCCGACAGAAGTTCCGCCAGCGCTCCGCTGACGGCGCGCCACCATTGACGCTGCGTCATCTCGGAAGCGGACTGTAAACCAAAACGCTGCCACTGACGCGTCAGTGCAGCCTGAAACTGAGCTTTGTTAAATGAAGTCTGTGACATAATGAGATCCGGGTCCTTTACTAAAACGATGGCGCTAGTGTGCCGACCTCCCGATTCATCGTCCTCATCCCGACGGGGATTAGACAGGGAGGAGTACCGGGGATGAGCGAAAAGTGTGATCCTGGCCACTATAGTGTGGGTGAGAAGGCCAAAATATGCTGTAAAAATCACCGCTGTATGACAGTCGAGATGTCACCTGTGCAGGGTAAAAATTTGTTACAGGCCACTACGCGGCAAAAACGCTTCCCGCCTTTCGCCTGGTTATTAAAAAAATAAATTGCGACCTCCGGGAAAATAAGCACATTTCATCACATTACTCCGCAAAAAAGATTACTTCTAAGAAATCACTGACAATAATTTAATAAAAACAAACAACTACTCCCGATATAAAATAAATCTCTCCCCGCTCCGCCAGCTGCCGGCTAAAAACCGCTGAGGACGAGTTCTGCCTGCGATTTTCCCCCATTCGCAACCAATGTCGAAATTTGTGACATAGAGCAAATTCAAGAGCATAAACTTCGGACATAACTTGCAATAAATTTCATAATCACCGACCTTATTAGATATTAATTACGAAGCGCAAAAAAAATCGCAACCTCTCTCTTGCACAGCGAAATGTAGAACTATGTTGATTCCGTCCAAATTAAGTCGTCCGGTCCGCCTTGAACACACCGTGGTTCGTGAGCGTTTACTGGCGAAACTTTCCGGCGCGAACAATTATCGTCTCGTGCTGATCACCAGTCCTGCCGGGTACGGTAAAACAACGCTCATTTCTCAGTGGGCCGCAGGTAAAAACGATCTTGGGTGGTTTTCGCTGGACGAAGGCGACAACCAGCAGGAGCGTTTTGCCAGCTATCTGATCGCGGCGATCCAGCAGGCCACCGGCAACCACTGCGCGGCCAGTGAAGCGATGGTGCAAAAGCGCCAGTACGCCAGCCTCTCCTCTCTTTTTGCGCAGCTGTTTATTGAACTCGCCGACTGGCAGCGCCCGCTGTACCTCGTCATTGATGATTATCACCTGATCAATAATCCGGTGATCCATGACGCGATGCGCTTTTTCCTGCGCCATCAGCCGGAGAATATGACCCTCGTGGTCCTGTCGCGGAACCTGCCGCAGCTGGGCATTGCCAACCTGCGCGTCCGCGATCAGCTGCTGGAGATTGGCAGCCAGCAGCTGGCCTTTACCCACCAGGAAGCGAAACAATTTTTCGACTGTCGTCTGACGTCGCCTATCGAAGCCGACGACAGCAGTCGGCTGTGCGACGACGTCGCCGGGTGGGCCACCGCGCTGCAGCTCATCGCCCTCTCCGCCCGCCAGAATAACTCCTCCGCCCAACACTCCGCCCGTCGCCTCGCCGGGATTAACGCCAGCCATCTGTCGGATTATCTGGTGGATGAAGTGCTGGATAACGTCGACGCCCGCACGCGTAACTTTTTGCTGAAGAGCTCTCTGCTGCGCTCAATGAACGACGCGTTAATCGTGCGCGTCACCGGCGAAGAGAATGGCCAGATGCAGCTGGAGGAGATCGAACGTCAGGGGCTGTTCCTGCAGCGGATGGATGATTCCGGCGAATGGTTCCGCTATCACCCGCTGTTTGGCAGTTTCCTGCGCCAGCGCTGTCAGTGGGAGCTGGCGGTTGAACTGCCGGAGATCCACCGCGCCGCGGCGGAGAGCTGGATGGCGCAAGGCTTCCCCAGCGAGGCCATCCACCATGCGCTGGCGGCCGGCGATGCCAAAATGCTGCGCGATATCTTGCTCAATCACGCCTGGGGCATGTTCAACCATAGCGAACTGGGTCTGCTGGAGCAGTCGCTGTCGGCGCTGCCCTGGTCAAATCTGCTGGAAAATCCGCGCCTGATCCTGCTGCAGGCCTGGCTGATGCAGAGCCAGCATCGCTACAGCGAAGTCAACACCCTGCTGGCGCGCGCCGAGCAGGAGATGAGCGTCGAAATGGATACCGCGATGCATGGCGACTTCAACGCCCTGCGCGCGCAGGTGGCGATTAACGACGGCGACCAGGACGAAGCGGAACGTCTGTCGATGGTGGCGCTGGAAGAGCTGCCGCTGGCCAACTATTACAGCCGCATCGTCGCCACCTCGGTACATGGCGAAGTCCTCCACTGTAAGGGGAAACTGACCAAATCTCTCGCCGTGATGCAGCAGACCGAACAGATGGCCCGCCGTCACGACGTCTGGCATTACGCCCTGTGGAGCATCATTCAGCAAAGCGAAATTCTGTTCGCCCAGGGCTTCCTGCAGGCCGCCTGGGAGAGCCAGGAGAAAGCCTTCCATCTGGTACGCGAACAGCATCTTGAGCAGCTGCCAATGCATGAGTTCCTGCTGCGCATCCGCTCTCAGCTGCTGTGGGCATGGGCGCGCCTCGACGAGGCTGAAGCCTGCGCCCGCCAGGGGATGGCGGTTCTCTCAACTTATCAACCGCAGCAGCAGCTGCAGTGCCTGGCGCTGATGGTGCAATGCTCGCTGGCGCGCGGCGATCTGGATAATGCCCGTAGCCACCTGAACCGGCTGGAAAACCTGCTCGGTAACGGTCACTACCACAGCGACTGGGTCTCCAACGCCGACAAGGTGCGGGTGATCTACTGGCAGATGACCGGCGATAAAACCGCGGCGGCCAACTGGCTGCGCCAGACGCCGAAGCCGGAATTCGCCAATAACCACTTCCTGCAGAGCCAGTGGCGCAATATTGCCCGCGCGCAGATCCTGCTGGGCGATTTCGAACCGGCGGAAATGGTGCTGGAAGAGCTGAACGAAAATGCGCGCTCACTGCGTTTGATGAGCGATCTCAACCGCAACCTGCTGCTGCTCAACCAGCTGTACTGGCAGGCAGGACGCAAGAGCGAAGCGCAGAAAGCCCTGCTGGAAGCCCTGACGCTCGCCAACCGCACCGGCTTTATCAACCACTTTGTGATTGAAGGCGAGGCGATGGCCCAGCAGCTGCGCCAGCTGATCCAGCTGAACACCCTGCCGGAGCTGGAGCAGCATCGCGCCCAGCGTATTCTGCGCGACATCAACCAGCATCATCGCCACAAATTCGCCCACTTTGACGAAGGGTTCGTCGAGCGGCTGCTGAATCACCCCGAGGTGCCGGAGCTTATCCGCACCAGCCCGCTGACCCAGCGCGAATGGCAGGTGCTTGGCTTAATCTATTCCGGCTACAGCAACGAGCAGATTGCCGGCGAGCTTGACGTGGCGGCCACCACCATCAAGACCCATATTCGCAACCTGTATCAGAAACTGGGCGTCGCCCACCGTCAGGACGCGGTGCAGCATGCCCAGCAGTTGCTTAAGATGATGGGATACGGCGTCTGACGACGCCGTTGTCGCTTAGCACAGCTCGAGCTGGAGGTTGTTATCGGTGATGACCTTGAGCACGCCCGCCGGGGGCAGCACATCGGTATAGACCGCATCGACCATGCTGATGCTGCCCATGTTGACCATCGCGTTACGGCCAAACTTGGTATGATCCACCACCAGCATCACGTGGCGTGAATTCTCAATAATCGCGCGCTTGGTGCGCACTTCATGATAATCAAACTCCAGCAGCGAGCCATCGCTGTCGACGCCGCTGATGCCGAGAATGCCGAAGTCGAGACGGAACTGCGAGATAAAGTCGAGGGTGGCTTCCCCGATGATCCCGCCGTCGCGGCTGCGCAGTTCGCCGCCGGCGAGAATAATGCGGAAGTCCTCTTTCACCATCAGCGTGTTGGCGACGTTCAGGTTATTGGTCACAATCCGCAAATCGTTGTGATCGAGCAGGGCGTGCGCCACCGCTTCCGGCGTGGTGCCGATATCGATAAACAGCGTCGCCCCGTCCGGGATCTCGCTGGCCACCCGCCGGGCGATACGCTCTTTCTCCGCCGTCTGGGTCGCTTTGCGATCGTGCCAGGAGGTGTTCACCGAGCTGGAGGGCAGCGCCGCGCCGCCGTGATGACGGAGGATCATTTTCTGTTCGGCTAAATCGTTCAGGTCGCGGCGGATGGTCTGCGGGCTGACCGCGAACTGCTCAACCAGCTCTTCCGTGCTGACGTAACCCTGTTTTTTTACCAGCTCGATAATGGCGTCATGACGTTGTGTTTGTTTCATGAAATATCCCTGGAAAAATGTCGCCTACCCGACCCCTGTCGGTAAGTCTTTATGCGCGTTTTCGCCCATGCAAGGTATCGACAAACGCCATCGCCAGGCCGGTCGCCAGACCAGCCACGTGCGCGCCGTTAGCGATCGCCATGCCGAAAACGTCAAACCAGCCAGCAATTAACCACACTAAAGAGAAGAGTATCAACCCGCGCTGCAGATAAATACCGCTCTGCGGATCGCGCTCGCCCCGCAGCCAGACATAGCCCATCAGCGCGTAAACCACGCCCGACAGCCCGCCAAACCACGGGCCGCTAAACTGGTGCTGCACAAAGCCGCTCAGCAGGGCGCTGATGACGGTGATCACCACCAGCTTGCCGCTGCCGATGCGCTTTTCCACCGCGCCGCCGAGATACCACCACCATAGCAGGTTGAAGAGAATATGCATCAGCGAGAAATGCATGAAAGCATGGCTGAAATAGCGCCAGGCTTCGAACTGCAGCGAAGGATCGTAGGGCCAGGCCAGCCAAATCATCACCGGCTGATCGCCCAGCAGATTTTGCAGGATGAACACCGCGATGCAGATCAGCAGAATCGCCCAGGTGAACGGGCCGGCGTTATGCCGCAGCGTGGCAAAGAAAGGAAAGCGCTGATAGCGCAACCCGCTGTTGGTCTGTCCGGACTGCCAGCTCGCCGCCAGATAGCGCGGGTCCGCCGGATTTTCGAGAAAACGCGCCAGCTCAGCCCTGACGCGCCCGGCCTGACTCTCATCAGCCAGCCAGACGTCGCTCTGGGTGTGCTGCTGGATAGTCAGGATAATCCCCTGCGTCGCCATATAATCGACAAACGCCTGGGCCACGCGCGGGTTGGCAAAAGAGGTAATCATTAACATGCAGCGAATCGCTTATTCCACACAAAGGGAGATAGTATACCTGCCAGTCGTTAAAACGTCCCGTGCGCCACTTCCGCCGGGAAATGGCGATGCCAGGCGTCGAACCCGCCGTCAACGCTGTAGACCTTATCAAACCCCTGCTGCAGCAGATACTGCGCGGCGCCCTTGCTGCTGTTGCCGTGATAGCACATCACCATCACCGCCGTGTCAAAGTCGTTGTCACGCATAAACGCGCCCAGGGTATCGTTGGTCAGATGAAACGCGCCCGGCGTATGGCCCATCGCATAGCTTTGCGGATCGCGGATATCGACCAAAACCGCCGTCTGCTGATGCAGTTTCTGGTGCGCTTCTTCAACGTTGATACATTCAAACTGTTCCATGGTTCTCTTCTCTTTCTCGTCATGACGGGCAGTGGCCGGCCCAATTTTACCCTGTAGTGTACCGTCAGGCGGTAAAGAAACGCCAATATGTTACACCCATCACTCCAAAATGTTTTTTTGATGTTACCAAAAGCGCGTTTGTTTGCTATAGTGAGCGATATCGAGCATTTGTGAGCTTAAACGAAAGTGTGAGAGGGTAAGAACGTGGAAACCAAAGATCTGATTGTGATAGGCGGAGGCATCAACGGTGCCGGTATCGCGGCAGATGCCGCCGGGCGTGGTTTATCCGTACTGATGCTGGAAGCGCGCGATCTCGCCTGCGCCACCTCCAGCGCCAGTTCCAAACTGATCCACGGCGGGCTACGCTACCTCGAACACTATGAGTTCCGCCTGGTCAGCGAAGCGCTGGCCGAACGCGAAGTGCTGTTAAAAATGGCCCCGCATATCGCCTTCCCGATGCGCTTTCGTCTCCCGCATCGCCCGCATCTGCGTCCGGCATGGATGATCCGCATCGGCTTGTTTATGTACGATCATCTGGGCAAACGCACCAGTCTGCCGGGATCCACCGGCTTGCGTTTTGGCGCAGAATCGGTACTTAAGCCGGAAATTGTGCGCGGTTTCGAATATTCCGACTGCTGGGTCGACGATGCCCGCCTGGTGCTGGCCAACGCGCAGATGGTCGTCCGCAAAGGCGGCGAGGTGCGGACCCGCACTCGCGCCATCTCGGCAAAACGGGAGAACGGCCTGTGGGTGGTGGAAGCGGAAGATATCGATAGCGGCGAGAAGTTTACCTGGAAGGCGCGCGGTCTGGTCAATGCCACCGGTCCATGGGTCAAACAGTTCTTCGACGAAGGGATGCATCTCCGCTCGCCTTACGGTATCCGCCTGATCAAGGGCAGCCACATCGTGGTGCCGCGGGTGCATACCCAGAAGCAGGCCTACATTCTGCAAAACGAAGATAAACGTATTGTGTTTGTTATCCCGTGGATGGATGAGTTCTCCATCATCGGCACGACGGACGTCGAGTATAAGGGCGATCCGAAAGCGGTGGCCATTGATGATAAAGAGATTAATTACCTGCTGAACGTCTATAACGCGCACTTTAAAAAGACCCTCAGCCGGGACGATATCGTCTGGACCTACTCCGGCGTCCGTCCGCTGTGCGACGACGAGTCGGATTCACCGCAGGCGATCACCCGCGACTACACGCTGGATATTCACGATGAGAACGGCCAGGCGCCGCTGCTCTCCGTCTTCGGCGGCAAGCTGACCACCTATCGCAAACTGGCCGAGCATGCGCTGGAAAAACTGACCCCCTATTACAAAGGGATCGGCCCGGCATGGACCAAAACCGCAGTGCTCCCCGGCGGCGATATCGGCGGCGACCGCGACGACTACGCGGCAAAACTGCGCCGTCGCTTCCCGTTCATCAGTGAATCACTGGCCCGCCATTATGCCCGCACCTACGGGAGCAACAGCGAGTGGATCCTCAAAGAAGCCAGCGCCCTGAGCGATCTGGGGGAAGATTTCGGCCATGAGTTTTATGAAGCCGAGCTGAAGTATCTGGTTGAGCATGAATGGGTGCGCAGCCTGGATGACGCCATCTGGCGTCGAACCAAACAGGGCATGTGGCTGAATGGCGAGCAGCAGGCGCGCATCAGCGAATGGCTGGCGCAGCATGCGGGAAAGTCTGAGCTGTCGTTAGCGTCTTAACGCGCCCGGTTGCGCGGGCCTGGGGAAACGCCTGAGGCCGGATCCAACCGCAATAATGAAACAACGGGGCCAAATGGCCCCGTTGTGTTGCGTTGACTGGCTTACAGCCTTACCGGGTCGATATGCCAGATATATTTCGCGTACTCCTGGATCGTCCGGTCGGAAGAGAAGTAGCCCATATTGGCAATATTCAGCATCGCCTTGTAGGCCCACTCTTCCGGATGTTGATACAGCTCGTCGACGCGATCCTGGCAGTCCACATAGCTACGATAGTCCGCCAGCACCTGGTAGTGGTCGCCAAAGTTAATCAGCGAATCCAGCAGGTCACGGTAGCGCCCCGGTTCCGCCGGGCTGAAAACGCCGGTACCGATCTGCGTCAGCGCCTGGTGAAGCTCTTCATCCTGCTCGTAATATTCGCGCGGTTTATAGCCGCTGCGACGCAGCTCCTCCACCTCTTCCGCGGTGTTGCCGAAGATAAAGATATTCTCTTCGCCCACGTGCTCCTGCATCTCCACGTTCGCCCCGTCGAGGGTGCCGATCGTCAGCGCGCCGTTAAGGGCAAACTTCATATTACTGGTGCCGGAGGCTTCCGTGCCTGCGAGCGAGATCTGTTCCGACAGGTCTGCCGCCGGAATGATTAGCTGCGCCAGGCTGACGCTGTAGTTGGGGATAAAAACGACCTTCAGCTTGTCGCCAATCTGCGGATCGTTATTGATCACCGCCGCCACATCGTTGATCAGGTGAATAATATGCTTGGCCATGTAGTAGGCTGAAGCCGCCTTACCGGCGAAAATGTTCACCCGCGGCACCCACTCCGCCTGCGGATCGGCTTTGATCCGGTTATAGCGGGTAATGACGTGCAGCACATTCATCAGCTGGCGTTTGTACTCGTGAATGCGTTTGATCTGCACATCAAACAGCGCCTTCGGATTCACCACCACATTAAGCTGCTGCGCAATATAGCTGGCCAGCCGCTGTTTGTTTTCCAGTTTAGCCTGACGCACTGCCTGATTGACCGTCGGATAGTCGATATGCTGCTTCAGCTCGTCAAGCTGGCTCAGATCGGTCCGCCAGGTGCGGCCGATATGCTCATCCAGCACTTTCGACAGCGGCGGGTTGGCCAGCGCCAGCCAGCGGCGCGGCGTGACGCCGTTGGTCACGTTGATAAAGCGCATCGGGAAAATTTTGGCGAATTCGGCAAACAGCGACTCCACCATCAATCGGGAATGTAGCTCCGACACCCCATTGACCTTGTGGCTGACCACCACCGCCAGCCAGGCCATCCGCACGCGACGGCCGTTTGACTCGTCGATAATCGAGGTCCGGCTGAGCAGCGCGGTATCGTTGGGATACTGCTCCTGCAGGGTCTTGAGGAAGTAGTCGTTAATCTCAAAGATAATCTGCAGATGGCGCGGGAGAATTTTGCCCAGCATATCCACCGGCCAGGTCTCGAGCGCTTCGCTCATCAGGGTATGGTTGGTATAGGAGAAGACCTGACAGGTCACCTCGAACGCCTCGTCCCAGCTGAATTTATGCTCGTCGATAAGCAGGCGCATCAGCTCCGGTATCGACAGCACCGGGTGGGTGTCATTCAGGTGGATGGCTATCTTGTCCGCCAGGTTGTCATAGGTCTTATGCAACAGATAGTGGCGGTTCAGAATATCCTGCACCGTGGCCGAGACGAGGAAATACTCCTGGCGCAGGCGCAGCTCGCGGCCGGAGTAGGTCGAGTCGTCCGGATAGAGGACGCGGGAGACGTTTTCGGAGTGGTTCTTATCCTCTACCGCGGCGAAGTAGTCGCCCTGGTTAAACTTACCGAGGTTAATTTCGCTACTGGCCTGCGCGCTCCACAGACGCAGCGTGTTGGTGGCGTCGGTGTCAAAGCCGGGGATAATCTGATCGTAGGCTTCGGCAATGATCTCTTCCGTCTCTATCCAGCGGGTTTTCTTCCCCTCCTGCTGAATGCGGCCGCCGAAGCGCACTTTATAGCGGGTGTTGTGGCGCTCAAACTCCCACGGGTTACCGTACTCCAGCCAGTAGTCAGGGGACTCTTTTTGCCGGCCATCGACGATATTCTGTTTAAACATCCCGTAGTCGTAGCGGATCCCGTAGCCACGTCCCGGCAGCCCCAGCGCCGCCAGGGAGTCAAGGAAGCAGGCCGCCAGGCGGCCCAGACCGCCGTTGCCAAGCCCGGGGTCGTTCTCTTCATCGATCAGCTCTTCGAGATCGAGCCCCATCTCCGCCAGCGCGCTGCTCACATCGTCATAGATGCCGAGCGACAACAGGGCATTCGAGAGGGTACGGCCGATCAGGAACTCCATCGACAGATAGTATACCTGGCGCACTTCCTGCGAGAGCTGCGCGCGGTTGGAGCGCAGCCAGCGCTCCACCATGCGATCGCGAACGGCAAACAGCGTGGCGTTAAGCCATTCATGCTTGTTAGCGATGGCCGGATCTTTACCGATGATAAACATCAGCTTATAGGCAATAGAATGTTTTAACGCCTCAACGCTCAGCGTCGGTGATGCATAGCTAAAGGGTACATTCATAACAATGACTCCAGTGATTACATCAAGCGTTGATAAAGTTCGCGATAGGAGTTCGCGGCAACCTGCCAGCTAAAATCCATATTCATCGCCTGACGCTGCACATAGCGCCAGAGCGATGGGCGCGACCAGAGGACAAAGGCGCGACGTATAGCGCGCAGCAATGACAGCGCATTGCTGTCCTCAAAGACAAAACCTGTCGCCAGACCATCGGCAAGGTTCTCCAGCGAACTGTCAGAGACCGTGTCCGCCAGCCCGCCGGTGCGGCGCACCAGCGGCAGCGTACCGTACTTCAGACCGTACAGCTGGGTCAGGCCGCAGGGTTCAAAGCGGCTCGGGACCAGAATGACGTCGGCGCCCCCCATAATGCGGTGGGAGAAGGCCTCATGATAGCCAATCTGCACCCCCACCTTGCCCGGGTGTTCGGCAGCGGCGGCGAGGAACCCTTCCTGCAGCACCGGATCACCGGCGCCCAGCAGCGCCAGCTGGCCGCCCTGCTCGAGCAGGCCCGGCAGCGCTTCAAGCACCAGATCGAGCCCTTTCTGGCTGGTGAGACGGCTGACGACGGCAAACAGCGGCGCTTTATCATCGACCTTCAGGCCCATGGCGATCTGCAGCTGACGCTTGTTTTCCGCCTTCTCCTCCAGCGTGTCGCGATCGTAGCGCATCGGCAGCAGGAGGTCGTTTTGCGGGCTCCAGATACCGTCGTCAACGCCGTTGAGAATTCCCGACAGCCGCCCTTCATGATGGCGCTGACGCAGCAGCCCCTCCATGCCGTAGGCGTACTGCGGCTCGGTGATCTCGCGCGCGTAGGTCGGGCTCACCGCCGTAATATGGTCGGCGTAGTAAAGGCCGGCCTTCAGAAACGAGATCTGGCCGTTAAACTCGAGGCCATGCATGTTGTAAAACGACCACGGCAGCTCGATATCATTCATATGCCAGGAGTAAAACATCCCCTGGTACGCCAGGTTGTGCACGGTAAAGACCGATTTAGCCGGACGCCCGCGCGCCGCCAGGTAGGCCGGCGTCAGGCCGGCGTGCCAGTCGTGGGCATGGACCACATCCGGGCGCCAGAACGGATCCAGTCCGCTGGCCATTTCGCTTCCCACCCAGCCCAGCAGCGCAAAGCGCAGAACGTTGTCGGTATAAGCGTGCTGGTTGGTATCGTGGTAAGGGCTCCCCGGCCGGTCATAGAGATGCGGGGCGTCTATCAGATAGATCCCCACGCCGTTAAAGTGGCCGTACAGCAGCGTGATCCGCCCGGCGAACGTATCCCGGCGGGTCACCACCTGGGCATCCACCACGCCGCGGCGGATATCGGGAAACGCCGGCAACAGCACGCGCGTATCGATACCCTCCGCGATTTGCGCCGCCGGCAGCGCGCCGATGACGTCCGCCAGACCGCCCGTCTTTAACAGCGGGAACATCTCAGAACATACATGTAAGACCTGCATTAGCGCTCCTGTTTGTGCCCCAATTTCCGCAGCATGTCGCGGGTCACCAGCACGATACCTTCCTCTGAGCGATAGAAGCGGCGTGCATCCTCTTCCGCGTTCTCACCAATCACCATACCTTCCGGGATGACGCAGGCGCGGTCAATCACGCAGCGACGCAGGCGGCATGAGCGCCCCACCCAGACATCTGGCAACAAGACTGCCGAATCAATGTTACAGAATGAGTTCACCCGCACGCGCGGGAACAGCACCGACTGCACCACCACCGACCCGGAGATAATGCAGCCCCCGGAGACCAGCGAGTTCAGGGTCATGCCGTGGCTTCCGGAACGGTCCTGCACGAACTTCGCCGGCGGCAGCGATTCCATATGGGTACGGATCGGCCAGTTCTGGTCGTACATATCCAGCTCCGGCGTGACTGACGCCAGATCGAGGTTGGCCTTCCAGTAGGCCTCCAGCGTCCCCACGTCGCGCCAGTACGGCTCGGCGTTCGGGTCGGACTGCACGCAGGAGAGCGGGAAAGGATGTGCATAAGCCATGCCAGCTTCGGTGATCTTCGGAATGATGTCTTTGCCGAAATCATGGCTGGAGTTCTCGTTGCGATCGTCTTCCTCCAGCAGCTCATAAAGATAGGCGGCGTCGAAGACATAAATGCCCATGCTGGCCAGCGATTTGGTCGGGTCGGTCGGCATCGCCGGCGGGTTGGCGGGTTTCTCGACAAACTCAATGATTTTTTCGTTTTCGTCGACCGCCATGACGCCGAAGGCGGATGCCTCTTCAATGGGCACCGGCATGCAGGCCACGGTGCAACGCGCCCCTTTTTCGACATGGTCGATCAGCATGCGCGAGTAGTCCTGCTTATAAATATGGTCGCCCGCGAGGATCACCACGTACTCGGCCTTGTAGCGGCTGATGATGTCCAGGTTCTGCGTCACCGCGTCCGCCGTGCCGCGATACCAGTTTTCGCCGTGTACGCGCTGTTGGGCCGGCAGCAGATCGACAAACTCGTTCATCTCTTCGCTGAAGAACGACCAGCCGCGCTGAATGTGCTGCACCAGCGTATGCGACTGATACTGGGTAATAACGCCGATGCGGCGGATCCCTGAGTTAATGCAGTTAGATAATGCGAAATCGATAATACGGAACTTGCCGCCGAAGTGAACGGCAGGTTTCGCACGCTTAATGGTGAGATCCTTAAGCCGGGTGCCACGGCCGCCCGCGAGGATCAACGCCACGGATTTGATAGGTAATTGACGCGCCAGCATCAGCGGATCGTTTTTTTCAAGCCTAACCATGATTAACTCCTTTTTACACCCCCGCTTTCCTGCTCATCCCGCCGCGCCGCCGCCACGGGTTCAACCGGAAGCTTCAGGGCTTACGACCTTTGAAATACGCACACTCCGTGCGCGGGCCCATGCCAGACAGCCATGATGACCGGATTATCCTCTCCGGCGAATGGAGGAACGGCGCGCCATTCCCCCTCGGGTAAAACCATATCGACCACCTCTGCGGTGGCGTTCAGCGTGAGCAGCCAGCGATCCGACAACTGGATCTGCATACACGCTGCCCCCTGCTGCCACTCCCCGGCAGTCAGCGGCTGGGCATGGCGATTAAGCCAGCGGACGCTGCCATCCCCCTCCTGCCACCAGCGGTTGCGGGTGAGCGCCGGAATGCGCCGGCGCAGGTGGATCAGCGCCGCGGTAAAGGCGGTTAATCCCGGGTTCGCCTGGCGCCAGTCGAGCCAGGTCAGGGCGTTGTCCTGACAGTAGGCATTATTGTTGCCGTGCTGGCTGTGGCCCTGCTCATCGCCCGCCAGCAGCATCGGCGTCCCCTGAGCCAGCAGCAGCGTCGTCAGCAGCGCATGCACGCTGGCGCGTCGCCGTTCAATCACCGCAAAATTAGCTTCTAATCCTTCTATACCATGATTGTTGCTGTAGTTATTGTTAGTCCCATCGCGATTCTCCTCCCCGTTCGCCTCATTGTGTTTCTGATTGAAACAAACGCAGTCGCGCAGCGTGAAGCCATCGTGGGCCGTCACCAGATTGACCGTCGCCGATGGCGGCTTGCCATCACGGGCAAAGAGATCGCTGGAGGCCGCGAAGCGTTGCGCGAAATCCCCCAGGGAGACGTTTTGCTGCAGCCAGAAGCGGCGGGCGCTATCGCGAAAATGGTCGTTCCACTCGGCGAACTGCGGGGGAAAATTGCCCACCTGGTAGCCCCCCGGGCCGATATCCCAGGGTTCGGCGATCAGTTTCACCTGCGACAGCACGCTGTCGTGGCGGATAGCCTCGAACAGCGGCGCATCCTGGCGGAATTCCGGCGTCCGCCCCATCACTGAGGCGAGATCGAAGCGAAAACCGTCGACATGGCACTCATCCACCCAGAAGCGCAAACACTGGCGCGCCAGTTCCACTACCCCCGGGTGGCTGAGATTGAGCGTATTCCCGCACCCGGTCCAGTTGTGATAATCGCCATCTTCCCTTACCCAATAATAGCTACGGTTGTCGATTCCGCGCAGGGAGACGGTGGGACCTTCAAGATCGATTTCCGCGCTATGGTTGAGCACGATATCCAGAATCACCTCGATACCGGCGGCGTGCAGCGCCTTAACCGCATCGCGAAACTCATCCAGGGCGCGCGTCGGGTCGCTGGCATAGCGCGGATCCAGCGCGAACCAGGCCAGCGGGTTGTAGCCCCAGTAGTTGCTCAACCCCATCCGCTGCAGTCGCGGCTCGCTGGCGAACTGCGCCACTGGCAACAGTTCAAGGGCGCTGATGCCCAGCGATTTGAAGTAAGCGATCATCACCGGGTGGCCCAGCGCCTTATACGTTCCGCGAATGGCTTCCGGCAGCTGCGGATTAAGCAGGGTGAGCCCTTTCACGTGCGCTTCATAAAGCACCGTTTCCCCCCATGGGGTACGCGGCGATTTATCGCCCAGCCAGTCGTAACGCAGATCCACTACCTGCGATTTTGGCGCTATCGCGGCGCTATCGCGATGATCCGGCTGCCACATTCCGCCGTGCAGGCGCTCGTCGTCCGGCAGATCGCCCTCAACCCGGTGAGCGCAGGGATCGAGCAGCAGCTTGGCCGGGTTAAAGCGGTGTCCCTGCGCCGGATCCCAGGGGCCATGCACCCGGTAGCCGTAGCGCAGGCCCGGCCCGACGGCAGCCAGCCAGCCGTGCCAGATGTCGCCGCTGCGCGCCGGGAGATCGAAGCGTTGCTCGTTGCCCTGCTCGTCGAACACGCACAGCTCCACCCGCTCCGCGTGGGCGGAGAAGAGGGCGAAGTTCACCCCCTTGCCGTCATAGCTGGCGCCCAACGGCGCAGGCTTGCCTGCCGCGAGGTTGGTCATTGCGCCTCCCGGACCAGCCAGATCGTCGCCAGCGGCGGCAGGGTCAGGGACAGCGAATGTTCGCGACCGTGGCTGGGGATGGCATCGCTTTCCACCACCCCGCCGTTGCCCTGGTTGCTGCCGTGATAGTGCATTGAGTCGGTATTCAACGCCTCGCGCCAGCGGCCCGGCTGGTTGATGCCGAAGCGGTAGTCGTGGCGCGGCACCGGCGTGAAGTTGCTGGCGACGATAATCTCGTTCCCCGCCCGGTCGCGGCGCACAAAGACAAACACTGAGCGCTCGTGGTCGTCCACCACCAGCCATTCGAAGCCGTACGGGTCAAAGTCCAGCTCGTGCAGCGCCTTATGGTGGCGATAGGTATGGTTCAGGTCGCGCACCAGCCGCTGGACGCCGTGGTGCCAGTTGTCGCCGCCCTCCAGCAGATGCCAGTCGAGGCTGCCGTCGTGGTTCCACTCGCGGCCCTGGGCGAACTCATTGCCCATAAACAGCAGCTTTTTCCCCGGGAAGGCGAACAGCCAGCCGTAGTAGGCGCGCAGGTTGGCGAACTTCTGCCAGGCGTCCCCCGGCATGCGGTCGAGAATCGATTTTTTGCCGTGCACCACTTCATCGTGGGAGAGCGGCAGCACAAAGTTCTCGGTGTAGTTGTAGAGCATGCCGAAGGTCATTTTGTCGTGATGGAAGCGGCGGTGCACCGGATCGAGTTTCATGTAATCCAGGGTGTCGTGCATCCAGCCGAGGTTCCATTTGAACCAGAAACCGAGGCCGCCGCCGGCTGGCGGACGGGTTACCCCGGCGAAATCGGTGGACTCTTCCGCCATGGTGACCGCGCCCGGCGTCTGTTCGCCAAGGATGCGGTTGGTGTTGCGCAGAAACTCAATGGCTTCCAGATTTTCCCGGCCACCGTACTCGTTGGGGATCCACTCCCCCGCCTTGCGGCTATAGTCGCGATAGATCATCGAGGCCACCGCGTCGACGCGCAGAGCATCGATGCCGAAGCGTTCGATCCAGTACAGCGCATTTCCCACCAGGAAGTTGCTGACTTCGCGGCGTCCGTAGTTGTAGATCAGGGTATTCCAGTCCTGGTGATACCCCTCGCGCGGATCGCTGTGCTCATACAGGGCGGTGCCATCGAAAGAGGCAAGGGCAAAATCATCCGCCGGGAAGTGGCCAGGCACCCAGTCCAGAATGACGTTTAGCCCGGCGGCGTGCGCGGCGTTGATAAAGTAACGGAAATCATCGCGGGTGCCGAACCGGCGGGTCGGCGCATAGAGGCCGGTGGGTTGATAGCCCCAGCTGCCGTCGAACGGGTGCTCGTTAACCGGCAGCAGCTCGAGATGGGTGAAGCCCATCCATTTCGCGTAGGGCACCAGCTGGTCGGCCAGCTCGCGGTAGCTCAGCCAGAAATTATTGTCGGTATGGCGACGCCATGAGCCAAGATGCACTTCATAGATAGAGACAGGGGCATCGAACTGGTTCGCCGCTTTGCGGTCCGCCGGCTGTTCGACTTTAGGCGGCAGGTCACAGATAAGCGAGGCGCTTTCCGGACGCATTTGCGATTCAAAGGCGTAAGGGTCAGCTTTGACCCGCAGATGGCCGTGGGCGTCAATCAGCTCGAATTTATACAGCTGGCCATTGTGCGCGCCCGGGACGAACAGTTCCCAGATGCCGGACTCTTTGCGGAATCGCATCGGGTGGCGCCGGCCGTCCCAGTAGTTAAACTGCCCCACCACTGAGACGCGACGGGCGTTCGGCGCCCATACCGAGAAACGGGTGCCGGTGACGCCGTCCATGGTGGCGGCGTGCGCGCCCAGCGTTTCGTAAGGGCGCAGGTGGGTCCCTTCCGACAGCAGCCAGACGTCAAGATCCTGCAGCAGCGGACCAAAGCGATAAGGGTCATCAATCAGATTCTGCTGCCCGTGCCAGGTGACGGCCAGCTGATAGCGAAAGGCGTTTTTACGCCGCGGCAGAACGCCGCTGAAGAAACCACGCGAGTCGAGGCATTCGAGCTTGCCGACTTTGCGTCCGGTTTTCGGTTCAATAACCCACACATCGGTGGCATCGGGTAATAATGCGCGCACTTCCAGCCCGGCGTCGGTACGGTGCATGCCGAGCACGGAAAAAGGGTCCGCGAAATGACCGGCGATTAGCGCATTAATCACGTCTCTATCGATATGATTAGACATGCTTTCATCCTGTTGTAAGTGTCGCTCATTCCTGTAACTGGCGACTTTTTTTGACCTGAACGGCGCAGCGCTTTCTGCATCCTTCTGCTCCGTCCCACCTTCAGGTAAGGAATTCCTTACTTAAAGCATAGCCAAGGCTGAGTTACCTCCGTGGGGAAAAATCTAACATCCGCGTTTACTCCTTGTATTACGCAAAAAAAAAGGGGGCTCGAAGACCCCCTTTCTGTTCATCCTGCGCTTACGCCAGCTGGCGAAGCATCCGGCGCAGCGGCTCCGCGGCGCCCCACAGCAGCTGGTCGCCAACGGTAAAGGCCGACAGATACTCCGGCCCCATATTCAGTTTACGCAGGCGACCTACCGGGGTGGTCAGGGTGCCAGTCACCGCGGCTGGGGTCAGCTCGCGCATGGTAATGTCGCGATCGTTCGGTACCACTTTGGCCCACGGGTTGTGCGCGGCCAGCAGCTCCTCAACGGTCGGGATAGAGATATCTTTTTTCAGCTTGATGGTGAACGCCTGGCTGTGGCAGCGCAGCGCGCCGACGCGGACGCACAGGCCGTCTACCGGGATAACGGACGAGGTGGCGAGGATCTTGTTGGTCTCCGCCTGGCCTTTCCACTCTTCGCGGCTCTGGCCGTTATCCAGCTGTTTGTCGATCCACGGGATCAGGCTGCCCGCCAGCGGTACGCCGAAGTTATCCACCGGCAGCTCGCCGCTGCGGGTCAGCGACGTCACTTTGCGCTCGATATCCAGAATGGCGGAAGCCGGGTCCGCCAGCTCTGCCGCGACGTGGTTGTGCAGCTGGCCCATCTGGCTCAGCAGTTCGCGCATATGACGCGCGCCGCCGCCGGAAGCCGCCTGGTATGTCGCCACGCTGACCCACTCCACCAAATCCTGGGCAAACAGGCCGCCGAGGGACATCAGCATCAGGCTGACGGTACAGTTGCCGCCGACAAAGGTTTTTACGCCATTGTTCAGGCCGGCGGTGATCACGTCCTGGTTAACCGGGTCGAGGATAATGATCGCATCGTCCTTCATGCGCAGCGAAGAGGCGGCGTCAATCCAGTAACCCTGCCAGCCGCTTTCGCGCAGCTTCGGGTAAATCTCGTTGGTGTAATCGCCGCCCTGGCACGTGACAATAATGTCCAGTGCCTTCAGCGCGTCCAGATCGAACGCATCCTGAAGCGTGCCACCGGTGCTACCGCCGAAAGACGGCGCTGGCTGTCCCAGCTGGGAGGTAGAGAAGAACACCGGGCGAATGGCGTCGAAATCGCGCTCTTCAACCATGCGTTGCATGAGAACAGAGCCGACCATTCCGCGCCAGCCGATAAAACCAACATTTTTCATAACGTATTCCTGCGAGGTGTGTGCTGTTTGTGCCTGACCAGTTTCCAACTGGATTATCCCTCACCTTACAAAATGCAGCTAAAGTCGCAAGTGAAATTAATCAATGATTGCTGAACAATCAGAAAAGCAACTTATCTTGCACATTGTCCACCGTCGCTGGTCGTCGTCAAAGCGCAATGATTATCGGGGAAATCACCCAGGGAATGGAACATTTTCCGTCGCGATTTTATTGATCCTGATTATGGATTAAGCGCGAAATCCGCTGATTTTCCCCTTGCCAAAAAGAGGCAACAAACCCAGGTGCAGCAAGGCTTGCCGAAGGATACGAGCATCGTCGTAGCGCTAATAAGGGCGAGGAGCGGGAAGAGAAAAGAGGGAAAAAGCGCGGCTTATCGCCGGGAAGCCAGGGTAAACGGCGTTACCCTGGCTTTTGGCCACCCGCGAGCGGGTGGCGAACAGACTTAGCTCAGCAGCTGGAAGGCAATCATGCCGACAATCGCCCCGGTGGTGCCGAGGATGGTTTCCATCATCGTCCAGGTTTTCAGCGTCTGGGCTTCGGTGGCGCCGGTAAATTTACCGAACAGCCAGAAGCCGGCGTCGTTCACATGGCTCACGACAATCGAGCCGCCGGCGATACAGATAGACAATGCCGCCATCTGCGCGCCGCTGTAGTTCAGCTGCTCAATCACCGGCATCACCAGGCCGACCGCCGTCAGGCACGCCACGGTGGCGGAGCCCTGGATGATACGCACCGCCGCCGCCAGCACGAAGCAGGTAATGGCGATCGGCAGCCCCATACCGGTCAGAGCTTCACCCAGCGCCGGGCCGACGCCGGAGTCAACCAGCACCTGCTTGAAGACGCCGCCTGCCCCGATCACCAGCAGGATAATGCCCGCCGGCTGCAGCGCATGACCGCAGATCTCCATCACCCGGTCTTTCGCCATCCCCTGACGTACCGCCAGGCCGTAGATCGCCACCAGGCAGGCCACCAGGATCGCGGTGAATGGGTGACCGATAAATTCAAACCATTCGTAAGCGGTCGACCCCACCGGCACAAAGCGCGCGGCGATGGTTTTCAGGCCTACCAGCACCAGCGGCAGCAGGATCAGCGACAGGCTGAAGCCGAAGGAGGGCATTTTGCCTTCGCCGAGATGCGGCTCCGTCACGTCGTCAGGAATATGCAGCTCAACGTAGCGGCTGATGAAGTTGCCCCACAGCGGCCCGGCGATAATCATTCCCGGAATGGCCGCGCACAGGCCAATCAGGATCATCCAGCCAAAGTCGGCGTGCATTTGCGACGCCAGCAGCATCGGCGCCGGTCCCGGCAGCAGGAACGCGGCGGCGGCGGCCACCCCGGCAAACAGCGGGATCACCAGCTTCACGAGGTTAGTGCCGGTATGGCGCGCCATCGAGAAGGCGACGCTGATCAGCAGCACGATCGCCACTTCGAAAAACAACGGCAGCGCGCAGATGAGGCCGGCGAGACCAATCGCATAGTGCGCGCGATTGTGGCCGAAGGATTTGAGCATCTTGACGGCAATCTGATCGACCGCCCCCGTTTCATGCAGGATCTTCCCGAACATCGCGCCCAGCGCGACGACGATCGCCAGGAAGCCCAGCGTACCGCCCATCCCCTTCTCCATCGTCGCCGCGATTTTATCCAGCGGCATGCCGGAGAAGAGACCTGCGCCAATAGAAACCACCATCAAAGCCACGAAGGCGTGCATCCGCGCCTTCATGACTAAAAACAGCAGCAGCAATACCGAGCCGACTGCTGTTAAAACAAGCGTTAAAGTACTCACTAGTGACTGCCTTTGTTGATCACCTCAATGGTGCTGGCCACCACGCCTTCCAGCGGCTGGTCGATATCGACGATAAGCACATCGCTCTCGTCGGCGCCTGGTTCCTGCAGCGTTTCAAACTGCGTCACCAACATTTGGGTTTTGAAGAAGTGCCCTTTACGCGCCTTCAGACGGTTTTCGATCACCTCGAAGTCGCCTTTCAGGTAGATGAAGGAGAGGTTCGGGTTGCCCTTGCGCAGAATGTCGCGATAGCTCTTCTTCAGCGCCGAACAGACGATCAGCGACACCTTATTGGTACGCTGCATGGCAAACGCGGCGTCATTTAGCGCCTGCAGCCACGGGGTACGGTCGTCATCGTTGAGCGGCTCACCGGAGGCCATCTTGGTGATATTGCTGCGCGGATGCAGAAAGTCGCCGTCGAGAAACGCGGCATGCAGCTGATGCGCCACTTCGCTGGCGACAGCGGATTTCCCGCTGCCGGAAACGCCCATCAGAACGTAGACATGGTGATCATGATTAGTCGTGCTCAAAGCATCCTCCCACCGGACAGGTACGCCGCGCCGGGGCTGACTCATTGAGCGCGAAGGCGGCGTATCGGTTAATTGTTACGGGTAACTGTTATCGGTAACATTGTCATGCCGGACCTGTGGAGAAGCAATATCCATTCGTGCCAGATGTGAATATGTGTGATCTACTTCAAACTTGTCAGTTTAAATTGATCCGCCCGGTGACAATGTGAAACCTAAATCTAACATCTTAGGGGTAATCGCTTCGCCACGAATGCGCGCCAGCAGACGTTCGGCGCCAATGCGCCCCATCCGCTCGCGCGGGGTCAGGACGCTGGCCAGCCGCGGCTCCATCACCTGGCCGATATCGTGGCCGTGGAAACCGGCTATCGCCATGTCGTCCGGGATCTTCAGCCCCAGGCGCTGGCACTCAAAGGCCGCGCCGACCGCGAGGTCATCGTTGGTGCAAAAGATGCCGTCAAGCTGCGGGTATTCGCGGCGCGCCTGGCGCATCAGCTCAATCCCGGATGAATAGGACGAGGACTGCTCCACCATCACGCTGTAGGGCGTCATGCCCGCATCGAGCATCGCCTGCTCGTACCCCTTCTGTTTGATGATAGTACGTTCATCAAGACGCGCGCCGAGATAAGCAACGTGGCGGTGGCCGCGGGCGATAATCGCCGCCGTCATCTGCCGCGCCGCTTCGAAGTTATCGAAACCGACCGCGATATCGAGGCACGGCGACTGGCTGTCCATTAGCTCCACCACCGGAATGCCAGCGACTTCAATCATCTTCAGGGTGCGGGGCGTATGGGTGCGTTCGGTGAGGATCAGGCCGTCAATGTTCCAGGAGAGCATCGATTCGAGGCGTTTCTCTTCCATTTCCGGCTTGTAGCCGTAGTGCGCCAGCATGGTTTGATAGCCGAAGGCGTCAGTGACGCTTTCAATCCCGCGCAGCACTTCCGAGAACACCTGGTTGGTTAACGATGGCAGCAGCACGCCAATGGCGCGGCTGGTGGCGTTGGAGAGAATGTCAGGGGCGCGATTGGGAATATAACCCAGTTCATCGAGGGCAACGGCAATCTTGCCACGCAGCGCTTCGGAGACCTGCTCCGGGTTGCGTAAATAGCGACTGACCGTCATTTTGGTCACGCCGACAAGATCGGCTACATCCTGAAGTACGGGTCTTTTCTTTTTCATCGTCCTGACTGTGATCAACGGGGAACATTTTCTCAGTTTATCACGGACAAAGCGCAACCTTCCCTAACATGAGGGAAGGCTACGCAATTTATTTATACCTATCATACTTCGAGTTGCATGCGCGTTGGCTTTCCTCGCTCACCCCCAGTCACTTACTTAAGTAAGCTCCTGGGGATTCTCTGCGTCGCCGCCTTTCTGCAACTCAAATTATTTTGGGTATAGACGACCTCAGATAACGATCAAACCGGCGGCAGATCGAACAGCAGGATTTCGCTATCGCTGTCGGCATGAACCGAAATCGCCTGCTCGTCCCAGATAGCCAAACCATCGCTGGTAGTGGCTTTGGTACCGTTGATGGTCACTTCGCCTTTGACGACCTGGATCCAGACGCGACGTTCCGCGGCAATCTGGTGAACCGACTGCTCATCTTTCAGCAGCGCCCAGCGATACAGCTCCATATCCTGATAGACCTTCAGCGAGCCATCCCGTGCATCCGGCGACAGCACCAGCTGTTTGCCCTGGGCGGCGTCGAAGCGGCGCTGCTCGTAGCGCGGGATAATGCCGGTTTCTTCCGGAATAATCCAGATCTGGTACAGACGCAGACGATCGGTTTTGCTCGGGTTGTACTCAGAGTGACGCACCCCGGTACCCGCGCTCATGATCTGGAACTCGCCCGCCGGCACCTGCTCTTTGTTGCCCATGCTGTCCTGGTGCTCCACCGCCCCTTCCAGCACATAGGTCAGAATCTCCATATCTTTATGCGGGTGGGTACCGAAGCCCTGACCGGCGTCGATGACGTCGTCGTTAATCACCCGCAGGGCGGAGAAGCCCATAAAATTCGGGTCGTAGTAGTTGGCGAAAGAGAAAGTATGCCAGGAATCCAGCCAGCCATGGTTAGCGTGGCCACGTTCGTTCGCTTTGCGTAAGTAGATCATGTTGCACCCCCATATGTTTTCGATGGAGTCAGTGTGGACCCATTTCGCCGACGATCATAGAGGGTGAAAATTGACTCCTCTGTTCAAAAAATATGAACAAGCGCCGAGGAGCCGACTCGGCTTATTTCACCAGAGTAATGGTGGCCGGTGAGGGCTGCTCAAAGCCGCGCTGCAGGATCTCCATATTGGTAAGAACGTCAGATTCCTTGATGTAATTTGGCTGGCCGTTGACGAGGGTGTCGTACAGCGCGTCGTAGACCCGACCATAGTCGCCGCTCTCCAGCGGGACCGCTTCGCGCACCGTCTCCCCTGCCTCGTTGACATACACCAGCTCGCCGACGCTGTCGTCCGCGCCAAAGCCCGGCTCGCCCGGCATGATATTGGCTTTCAGGCTGGTCTCCTGCTGGTCGATACCATATTTCACAAACGAGCCTTTATGGCCGTGGACGATGAATTTCGGGTAGTCGATCTGCACCAGGTGGCTGGTCTTAACGATGGCCTTCAGATCGCCGTAGAACAGCTGGGCCTCAAAGGTATCATCCGGGTTAGCTTTGTTGCGCAGCGAGCGCAGATCGTAAGCGACATGGTCCGGGCGGCCGAACAGGGAAATAATCTGGTCCAGGGTATGCACGCCAAGGCCATAGAACTCGCCGTTTTGCGGGCCGCCGGGGTTGGTCTCCGCCAGCGGGCGGTAGTTGTCAAAATGGCTTTCGATCTCCACCAGTTCGCCAAGTTTGCCGCTCTCAATCACCTTTTTAGTGGTCAGGAAGCAGGAGTCGAAGCGGCGGTTCTGGTAGGGCGTCACCGTCAGGCCTTTGCTGTTCGCCAGCGCAAACAGGGTCTTGGCTTCCTCCAGCGTCGGGGTGAACGGCTTTTCCACCAGCACGTTTTTCCCCGCCTCCAGCGCCTTTTTCGCATAGTCAAAATGGCTGTCGGCATGGGTGCAGACCACCACCAGCCTGACCTGCGGGTCGTTTAATACTTCATCGAGATCGCTGGTGAAATGGATGTGGGAATACTGCGGCGCCTGCTCCTCGGGCTTCGCCCGACGGCGATAGATGTGCGCCACCTGCCAGCGGTCCTGGCGGTGTAACACGTAAGGAAGATGGTAGCGGGTGGTGCTTTTGCCGAAGCCAATAAATGCGCAGTGCAGAGTCATAACGCTGTCCTTAGTTAATAAGCTACCTTCAACCATAGCGCAAGCCGGGACATGACTTCATCCTCTCAGTCCGTTTTCCGTGAAGATTCGTCAAAAAAATAGGTCGCGTACCATCCATACGTAATAATTAACAACTCATTGATTAACAACAGATTAAATCGACATTTTTCGGTTAAATCTCTTGATCTCAATGGCGAAACTGCGGATAAGTGGAGGGCAAACCAGGACGTTGCTGATGACTAACGGAGTAGCCAGCCGCTACGAATGGACAAACAGTATCTCGCCTTAAACGGCGCCCTTTTTTTCTGGCTTCTCGCGCTGATCGCCTGGTCTGTCGATGCGATCGTGCCGGCGCGCCTGGCGGCCGCCTGCGCACTGGTCGCCTTTCTCCTCCATAGCCAACGGAACAAAATTAACGCGATGTTTATTAAGAAAAATAAAACGGAACCTCAGACGTCAGAAGTGGCCACGCCTCCGGCAAACAACCCAGAATCCCAGGCGGTCGCCAGCAAAAAACAAGAGACTACAGTCATCGCCAGCGGGGTGCATTTCGTCGGCAATATTGTCGCCAGCGGCCATGTCTATATTCACGGCCAGCTTACCGGCAACATTGAGGCGAAAGAACATCTGATTAAGGTGATGCGTGAAGGTCAGGTCGAGGGCAACATCAGCTGCCGTGAGCTGATTATTGATGGCAAGGTTCAGGGCCAGTGCCGCGGCGACAGCATCACCATTGAGGAACACGGCAATCTGGATGGCACTCTCGCCTATCGCTCGCTGGCGATTAAAAAGGGCGGCCAGTTCACCGGCAGCGCCGAGGTGCTGGCCGCGGCGGAAAGCAAAAGTCATCTCATCGGCCTGGTTGCGGAAGACGGCGTGATGTCCGCCAGGCCGCAAAGCGCCTGAGGTAGCAGCAAAAAAAAAGCCAGCACCCGGCTGGCTAAAGTAATACTGGAAGCAATGTGAGCAATGTCGTGCTTTCAGGCTTTCCGCAAGGGTCTTCCTGAATGCAGGACAATAATAATCATTCTCATTCGCACTTGTCTATCTTTTTTTTGCGAAAAACGGCATTGACTCCCCGGCTGCCGTCAGAGATGGTGAAGGAGAATCAACCACCAAAAAGAGGACAAGGGAATGAGTGACATAGTGATACGCCATGCCGAACCGCGCGATGCTGAACCTTTACGTATGCTGATGGCGCACCCGGAGGTCTATCATGACACGCTACAGATCCCTTACCCCGCCATGGAAGCCTGGCAGGAGAAGCTACAGCCCAAACCCCATACCTTCCATCTGGTGGCGACGCTGGACGATCGGGTTACCGGGCATCTGTCGCTCCATGTCGAACCGCGCCCTCGTCGCAGCCACGTGGCGACCTTTGGCATGGCGGTTGCCGCCGGCCATCAGGGGCGCGGTATCGGCAGCGCGCTGATGCGCGAGATGATCGATCTGTGCGATAACTGGCTGCGCGTTGACCGCATTGAGCTGACGGTGTTCGCTGATAACAAGCCGGCGATTGCGGTGTACAAAAAACACGGATTTGAGATCGAAGGCACCGGCAAGCGTTACGCGCTGCGCAACGGTGAATATGTGGATGCATATTATATGGCGAGAATGAAGTAGCATGTTGCCGGGTGGCGGCTTCGCCTTACCCGACCTGCGTTCGTGCAGTGGTTGGCCCGGTAAGCGCAGCAGCGCCACCGGGCAACATATCAATACCCCGCCGTTAAATCATCCGGCGAACGCGGGTCGGAGGCGCCATACAGCATCCCGTCCGGCCCCACCATAATGCTCTGAGTGCTGCCCATCGCCTCTTTCAGCGCCACTTTCTGCCCTTTCGCCTCCAGCAGCTTCAGGGTATCCGGGCTAAAGCCTTTCTCCACCCGCAGCTCATCCGGCAGCCATTGATGATGGAAGCGCGGGGCGTTGGTGGCTTCTGCGACGTTCATCCCGAAATCGATGGTATTGACCACCATCTGCAGCACCGTGGTGATGATCCGGCTGCCGCCCGGGCTGCCGGTCACCAGCCAGGTTTTGCCGTCTTTCACCACAATGGTCGGCGACATCGACGACAGCGGGCGTTTTTTCGGCTCCACCGCATTGGCGTCGCCGCCCACCAGGCCATAGACGTTAGGTACGCCGGGCTTCGCCGAGAAATCATCCATCTGGTTATTCAGCAGAATGCCGGAGTCCCCCGCCACAATGCCGGTGCCGAAGGTGGTATTCAACGTATAGGTCACCGCCACCGCATTGCCGTCTTTATCGACCACCGAGAAGTGGGTGGTCTGGTTGCTTTCATAGGGCGCCAGCTTGCCCGGGCGGATCTGGCTGGAAGGCTTCGCCTTATTGACGTCGATCTCGGCGGCAATCGCTTTGGCGTAGGCTTTGCTGGTCAGCGCCTGCCACGGCACTTTGACGAAATCAGGGTCGCCGAGATATTCAGAGCGGTCGGCATAGGCGTGTTTCTCCGCCTCCGCCATCACCTGCATAGCGTCGGCGCTGCCAAAGCCATATTTCTGCAGATCGAAGTTTTCGAGGATATTGAGGATCTGCACGATGTGGATCCCGCCGGAGGAGGGCGGCGGCATAGAGTAGATCTCATACCCGCGATATTCGCCGCTAATCGGCGTGCGCTCCACGGCCTTATAGTTAGCGAGGTCGGCTTTGGTGATAAGCCCGCCGTGCTTTTTCATCTCGTCCGCGATCTGGTCGGCAATAGCGCCTTTATAGAAGGCATCCGGACCGTGCTCGGCAATCAGCTCGAGGCTTTTCCCCAGGTTCTTCTGTACCAGCCGGTCGCCCTTCTTCAGCGGCTCGCCGTTCTTCCAGAAGATCGCTTTACTGTTTTCGTGCTGCGGGATCACTTCGCTGCCGTAGGTCTTCAGATCGTCCGCCAGCGCATCGTTAACAATAAAGCCCTCTTCCGCCAGCTTGATTGCCGGGCGGATCACTTTGTTCAGCGGCATGGTGCCGTATTTTTCCAGGGCAAGAGAGAAGCCCGCCACGCTGCCTGGCGTGCCAGAGGCCAGATGCGAGGTGAGCGATTTTTTACTGTCCGGGTTACCCTGGTCGTCGAGGAACATGTCGCGGGTGGCCTGCTCTGGCGCCATTTCGCGGAAATCGATCGCCGTAGTCTTGCCGTCTTTCGTCCGCAGCATCATAAAACCGCCGCCGCCGATATTCCCCGCCTGCGGATGAGTGACCGCCAGCGCGTAGCCAACCGCCACCGCCGCATCGACGGCGTTGCCGCCCTGGCGCAGAATATCCACCCCGACGCGGGTGGCCAGCGCATCCACCGAGGCCACCATGCCCTGCCGGGCGCGCACCGGGTGGAATACATCCTCCTCTACGCCATAAGAGACCGGCGGCGGCGGCGGTGGACTGGCGGCGACGGTAAAACTACCGCCCGCCAGCAACGCAGCGATGACCACCTGACGCCAGATTGTTGTTTTTATCATTGTCTTACTCCTGATAGGTAGGTTTCATTCCCCGCTTAAGCCTGGTTGATAACTCCTAAAAAATCATTGTTATGGCGGATTCGAGGTACACTTAAGTGATCCCACGCACGGGAGGAGAAAACCATGAAAGCGATGTTATTTCTGGCGGCGCTGATGCCGCTCGGCGTTTTAGCCCAGCCAATCAATATTGATAACAACCCCAACCAGCCGGGTTACGTGGTCCCCAGCCAGCAGCGCATGCAAAATGAGATGAAGGTGCAGCAACAGCAGCAACAGAGCATGCTGAAGCAGAATCTGAACAATCAGACTCGCTCCCAGCAGCAGCATTTGCAAAACCAGCTGCAGACCAATCAGCAGCGCGCGGCGCAGGGCGGGAATCTCAATCCGCCGCAGCAGGTGCTGCCGAACAACAACGGAGGGATGCTGCGGCAGACCAACCCGTAAAGGCCAGCCGCCGCGCAGCGGTTATTAAGGCTGGAAATGGGGCCCGATGACGTCAATAGCATCGGTGCAGATGCAGTCTACGCCCCAGCGCAGCAGCTCGGCGGCGCGCTGGGGTTTGTTAACGGTATACACCAGGATATGCAGGCCGGCCTGTTTCAGGCTTGCCACCCGCCCGGCGTCCAGCAGCTTGTGGTTAAGGTGAATGGAGACGCAGCCCAGCCGGGTGGTCAACTCCCGCCAGTCCTCACGCCACTCATCCAGCAGCAGCCCACGCGGTAGCTCGGGGGCGGCTTCCTGCGCCGCTTCCAGGGCATCGATTTCAAACGACGACAGCAGCGGCGCGGCCATTCCCGCCCACAGCTCCCGCGCCGCCAGGGCCACCACGTTGCCGGTCAGCGGCCCAAGGCCGGTGGTCGGTTTAATTTCGATATTCGCCATCATGCCGTGACGGCGGCAGCGCTCCGCCACCTGGGAGAGCAGTGGCAGCGGCTCGCCCTTAAATTCACGGCTGAACCAGCTACCGGCATCCACCTTCAGCAGATCGTCCCATGGCAGCTCCCCCGCCACGCCCCAGCCGTTGCTGGTGCGTTCGAGATTATCGTCATGCAGCAGAAAGATCTGCCCGTCCTTTGACAGCTTGGCGTCAAATTCAATCATCGTGTGCCCGTAGCGAGCGCCGACGTCGATAGCCGCCAGGGTGTTCTCCGGCGCCAGTTTACCGCCGCCGCGATGGGCGACGATACGGGGATAAGGCCAGTTACTCATGCGCGTTGTCCTGTTTCACCATCAAAGAGGTGCAGATGTTCCAAAGGCAGATGCAGCCATAGCGTGCTGCCTGCCGCCGGGCGCTGCTGGTGCGGCAGTCTGACCACCAGCTTCTGTTCGCCCCAGCGCCCGTGGGCAAGGTTATCGGCGCCTAAAATTTCCAGGGAGTCCATCAGCAGCGGAATGCCGCCTTGCGCCTGCGAGCTTAAGATAAAATGCTCCGGGCGGATACCGAGGGTCATTTTACGCCCGGCGTGGCGCCGGTGCTCATGATTCGTCGGCAGCTGGATGCCGCCCGCCAGCTCAAAGCGACCGCCGTCATCGCTGATGCGCCCTTCCAGCAGGTTCATGGCCGGGCTGCCGATAAAGCTCGCCACAAAGCGGCTGGCCGGCTTCTCATACACTTCCACCGGGGTGCCGATCTGCTCGGCAACGCCTTTATTCATCACCATCACCCGCTGGGCGAGGGTCATCGCCTCCACCTGGTCATGGGTAACGTACAGCGAGGTGGTTTTCAGGCGGCGATGCAGCTGTTGCAGCTCAAGACGCATCTGCACGCGCAGCTTGGCGTCGAGGTTTGACAACGGTTCGTCGAAGAGGAATACCGCCGGGTCACGCACGATGGCGCGGCCCATCGCCACGCGCTGGCGCTGGCCGCCGGAGAGCTCGCGCGGACGGCGCTTGAGCAGGCCGTCGAGCTCAAGAATACGCGCCGCCTCCTGCACCCGCTCGGCGATCAATCCCTTACCCATGCCGCGGATCTTCAGCCCCCACGCCATGTTCTCTTCCACGCTCATATGCGGATAAAGGGCATAGTTCTGGAACACCATGGCGATGCCGCGATCCTTCGGCTCCATCTCGGTGACCCGCTTGCGGTCGATCCAGATATCGCCGCTGGTCACCCGCTCCAGTCCGGCGACCATCCGCAGCAGCGTTGATTTCCCGCAGCCCGACGGGCCGACCATGACGATAAATTCCCCGTCCGCCACGTCCAGCGTCAGCGGTTGAATCACCTGGGTTTTGCCATCCCAGCTTTTGCTTACTGCCTGTAGTTTTAAACCAGCCATTTTATTTCTCACTATCGACCAGGCCACGCACAAATGCGCGCTGCATGGCTAAAACGATGACAACCGGCGGGATCAGGGTCAGCAGCATCGCCGCCATCACCTGATTCCACTGGGTAGTACCTTCGCCGGTGGCGATCATGCCTTTGATGCCGGCGACGGCGGTGCCAAGATTCACATCCTGAATAATCAGCAACGGCCACAGATACTGGTTCCAGCCGTAGATAAAAGTGATGACGAACAGCGCCGCGAGGTTGGTTTTCGACAGCGGCAGCACGATGTCGCGAAAGAAGCGCATCGGCGAAGCGCCATCGATACGAGCCGCTTCAATCAGCTCGTCCGGCAGGGTCATAAAGAACTGGCGGAACAGGAAGGTGGCGGTGGCTGAGGCCATTAGCGGCAGCGTAAGCCCGGCGTAGCTGTCGAGCATGTTGAGATTGGCGATCACTTCCACCGTCGGGAAAATACGCACCTCGACCGGCAGCATTAGCGTGATAAAAATCATCCAGAAGAACAGGTTACGCAGCGGAAAGCGGAACCAGACGATGGCGAACGCCGACAGCATCGACACGACGATTTTGCCCACCGTAATGGCGAACGCCATGATGAAACTGTTGAGCATCATCAGCCAGAACGGCGCGCTGTTGACGCCAACGCCGTTCACCCAGATGGTCTTCATGTTCTCCAGCAGATGTCCGCCGGGGATCAGCGTCATCGGCGTTTCGAACACAGATTGGTTATCCAGCGTCGCCGCCACGAAGGCGACGTACAGCGGGAATAAAATGACGGCGATGCCCAGAATCAGCATGGTGTGGCTGAAAATCGTCAGCCCGCGACGGTTCTCAATCATTGGTAACGCACCTTACTTTCAACGTAACGGAACTGCACCACCGTCAGGATAATGACGAGGAACATCAGCACCACCGACTGCGCGGCGGAAGCGGAAAGATCGAGCCCGGCGAAACCTTCGCGATAGATTTTGTAAATCAGGGTGGTAGTCGCCTGCACCGGGCCGCCGGCGGTGGCGGCATCGATCACCGGGAAGGTGTCGAAGAAGGCGTAAACCAGGTTGACCACCAGCAGGAAGAAACTCACCGGCGCAATCAGCGGCAGCGCCAGCCTGAAGAAGCGGCGGATTGGCCCGGCGCCGTCGATAGCGGCAGCCTCAACCAGCGAACGCGGGATCGACTGCAGCGCGGCGAAGAAAAACAGGAAGTTGTAGCTTATCTGCTTCCATACCGAGGCGAAGACCACCAGGAACATCGCCTGGCCGCTGTTCTGCGCGTGGTTCCAGTCGTAGCCCAGCTCGCCGAGGAAATGGGTGATCAGCCCGCGCCCGGGGTTAAAGAGGAAGATCCACAGCACCGCCGCCACCGCGGGAGCCACGGCATACGGCAGCAGCATCAGGGTCTGATAGAAGCGGCTGCCGCGTACCACGTAGTCGACCAGCGCAGCGAAAAAGAGCGAAATAAGCAGGCCGCTGACGGTCACCAGGGCGCTGAATTTGATAGTGGTCCAGAACGAGTCCAGATAGTACGGGTCATGGAACAGCGCCACGAAGTTATCCAGGCCGACAAACTGGCTGGACAGGCCAAACGGATCGACGCTCTGCAGCGAATACCACAGCGCTTCGCCCGCGGGCCAGATAAAGAAAATCAGCGTGATAATCAGCTGCGGCGCGACCAGGACATAGGGCAGCCAGCGCGAGCGGAATACCGGACGGGATGATGACATTGAGATTGGGTTCCTGAACAATGCCGGGTGGCGGCTACGCCCTACCCGGCCTACATAAGGCACATCGTAGGCCCGGTAAGCGCAGCGCCACCGGGCAAGTTACAGATTACGATTTGGTCGCTTGTTCGAAGCGGCGCAGCAGCTGATTCCCACGCTGAACGGCGGAATCCAGCGCCTGTTGCGGGGTTTTCTTGCCGGTCCACACGCTCTCCAGCTCTTCATCGACGATGGTGCGGATTTGCGGCATGTTGCCCAGACGCAGGCCTTTGGTGAACGGCAACGGCGGCTTGTTCAGCATCTGGCGCGTGGCGATATCGGCGCCCGGGTTCTTATCATAGAAGCCCTGCTGGCGGGTCAGATCGTAGGCCGCGGTGGTGATCGGCAGATAGCCGGTTTTCTGGTGCCATTCGGCGGCATTTTCCGGTTTGGTCAGGAAGTCGAGGAACTTCGCCACGCCGGTGTAGGTCTCTTTGTCTTTACCCTGCATCACCCACAGGCTGGCCCCGCCGATGATGGCGTTCTGCGGCGCGCCTTTCACGTCGGCATCGTAGGGCATCATGCCGACGCCGTAGTTAAATTTGGCGTACTGGCGGATATCGGCCAGCGAGCCGGACGAGGCAGTGGTAATGGCGCAGTCGCCGTTATAGAACTTTTCGGTGGACTCGTCTTTACGCCCGAAGTAGCTGAAATCGCCCTTCTTGTTCATCTCTTCGAGCAGCGCGATATGCTTCACCTGCTCCGGCTTGTTGAACTCAAGAACCGCGTCGGTGCCGTCAAAGCCATTGTTTTTCGTCGCCACCGGCAGGCCGTGCCAGGCGCTGAAGTTCTCAATCTGGATCCAGCCCTGCCAGCCGCTGGCGTAGCCGCACTTCATTCCGGCGGCTTTCAGCTTCGCGGTGTAGGCCGCCAGATCCTGCCAGGTCTTCGGCGGCTGCTCTGGATCTAAACCGGCTTTTTTGAAGGCGTCTTTGTTGTAGTACAGCACCGGCGTGGAGCTGTTAAACGGCTGGGAGAGCAGATGGCCGGTTTTCGAATCGGTGTAATACCCGGCGACCGTTGGCACAAACTGCGATTCATCAAACGTGATGCCCGCCTCGCTGAACACCTGGTAGACCGGCTTAATGGCTTTTGACGCCATCATGGTGGCGGTACCCACTTCATACACCTGCAGGATCGCCGGCGCGTTGCCGGTACGGAAGGCGGCGATACCGGCGCTCAGGCTCTGTTCATAGTTGCCCTTGTATACCGGAACGATTTTGTAATCAGGATTGGCCGCGTTAAAGCGTTGCGTCAGAGAATCCACTTCTTTACCCAGTTCGCCTTCCATTGAGTGCCAGAACGGGATGGTGGTAACCGCCAGGGCCTGACCGGCAAAAGCCAGGCTCAGCGCCAGTCCTAAAGCTGTATGTCGTAACGATATCATCGGTTATCTCTCTTGTTGTGCCGGATGCGCGATTTCACGCGTTTTATGCTCGCGGGGTAACATGACATGTTCGAATTACAGAAAAATAACTTTTTTATTACAAAAAAAAGATAGTAACGGGTCAGAGAGATGACAAGCCGATGAAAGGACGGGGGAAGTAAAGTGGGAGCTGAGACACGGATAATAGTTGTGCGATCGGCTCCCGGGGTCGGCGCAAGCGCCTCGCCCGGGCTACAAACCGGCGAAGTGAACGACGCCGGGTTGCGATGAATTAACCGCCGAGATAGGCGCTGCGCACCGCCTCGTTGGCCAGCAGCGCGTCGCCGGTATCCTCCAGCACCACGTGGCCGTTCTCCAGCACGTAGCCGCGATCGGCCAGCTTCAGCGCCTGGTTGGCGTTCTGCTCAACCAGGAAGATAGTCATCCCCTGCTCGCGCAGCTGCTCGATGGTATCGAAGATCTGCTGAATGATGATCGGCGCCAGCCCCAGCGACGGTTCATCCAGCAGCAGCAGACGCGGCTGGCTCATCAGGGCGCGGCCGATGGCCAGCATCTGCTGTTCGCCGCCGGACATGGTGCCGGCGCGCTGGATACGGCGCTCGTGCAGACGCGGAAACAGCTCATACACCCATTTGATGCGGGTCTGGAACTGATCGCGGGCGGCAAAAAAACCGCCCATCGCCAGGTTCTCTTCCACCGTCATTCGCGAAAAGACGCGCCGCCCTTCCGGGACGATCGCCACCGCCTCGCGCATGATCTTCGCCGTCTGCCAGTCGGTAATATCCTTACCGTCAAAGACAATACGCCCGCTGGAGGCGCGCGGATCGCCGCACAGCGTGCCGAGCAGGGTGGTTTTCCCCGCGCCGTTGGCGCCGATAAGCGTGACGATCTCGCCCTGTTTGATATGCAGGCTGACGTTGTGCAGCGCCTGAATCTTGCCGTAGTGGGCGCTGACGTTGTCAAAAGTTAACATCGCGTTTTCCATCTTATGCCTCACCAAGGTATGCGCGGATCACGTCCGGGTTATTACGAATCTCTTCCGGCGTCCCGTTGGCCAGCGGTGTCCCCTGGTTCACGACGTAGATGCGATCGGAAATGCCCATCACCAGCTTCATATCGTGTTCGATAAGCAGGATGGTGGTGTTGTGATGGTTACGCAGCTCGGCGATAAGCTCGTCCAGCTCTTTGGTCTCTTTCGGGTTCAGCCCCGCCGCCGGTTCATCGAGCATTAGAATTTCCGGCTGGGTCACCATGCAGCGGGCAATCTCCAGCCGGCGCTGGTCGCCATAGGCCAGGTTGCTGGCCTGCCGGTTAGCGTGCTCCAGCAGGCCGATACGCTCAAGCCAGGTGGCCGCGCGGTCCAGCGCTTCGCTCTGCGCCCGACGGAAGGCCGGCGTTTTCAGCAGGCCGGAGAAGAGCCCGGTTTTCAGCTGCTGATGTTGCGCCACCAGCAGGTTTTCAATGACCGTCATTTCGCGGAACAGGCGCACGTGCTGGAAGGTCCGCACCACGCCCATCCGGGCAATCTGCTGGCCTGGCAGCCCTTCCAGATGCTGGTCGCGCAGCAGAATGGTGCCGCCGGTGGGCTTGTAAAAACCGGTCAGGCAGTTAAAGACGGTGGTCTTCCCAGCGCCGTTGGGGCCGATCAGCGAGACGATCTCGCGCTCTTTGAGCTCCAGCGACACATTGTTGACGGCCAGCAGACCGCCGAAACGCATCATCAGGCCGCTGACGGATAATAATGGCTGACTCATGCCTGCTCTCCTTTCGCCTGACCGTTTTTCAGCTTCAACTGCACGCGCGTCATTGGCAGAAGCCCCTGCGGACGCCAGATCATCATCAGCACCATCAGACCGCCGAGCATTAACATGCTGTATTCGTTAAAGTCACGCATCAGCTCACGCGACACCACCAGCAGAATAGCCGCCAGGATCACCGCAAACTGCGAGCCCATCCCGCCCAGCACGACGATCGCCAGTACAAAGGCGGACTCGGCGAAGGTAAAGGATTCCGGGCTGACGAAGCCCTGGCGCGCGGCGAACAGCGTCCCGGCGAAGCCGGCAAACGCGGCGCTGATGGTAAAGGCGGTCAGCTTGATGCGCGTCGGGCTCAGGCCCAGCGAACGACAGGCGATCTCATCTTCACGCAGCGCTTCCCACGCCCGCCCCAGCGGCATCCGCAGCAGGCGGTTGATAACGAACAGGCTCAGCACCACCAGCAGCAGCGCCACCAGATAGAGGAAAATGACCCGGTCGGAGGGATCGTATTTGACGCCGAAGAAGTTGCTGAAGGTATCCCAGCCGCCTTCGCGGGCGCTGCGGCTGAATTCGAGGCCAAAGAAGGTCGGTTTCGGGATCTGGCTGATGCCGTTTGGCCCGCCGGTGATTTCGGTATTGTTGAGCAGCAGAATACGCACGATCTCGCCGAAGCCTAAGGTCACGATCGCCAGGTAGTCGCCGCGCAGACGCAGCACCGGGAAGCCAAGCAGGAAGCCAGCCGCCGCGGAGACCAGGCCGGCCAGCGGCAGACAGGTCCAGAAGCCGAGACCGTAATAGTGGTTCAGCAGCGCGAAGGTATACGCGCCGATGGCGTAGAACCCGCCGTAGCCCAGGACCAGCAGGCCGGAAAGGCCGACCACCACGTTCAGCCCAAGGCCGAGAATGATATAGATCATCGTCAGGGTGGCGATATCCACCGTACCGCGCGACACCATAAACGGCCAGGCCACGGCAATCACCAGCAGGGCTATCAGGAACAACTTCTGCTTCACCGTCGAGCCGTCAATCGCCGGCATAATAAACTTCGGCCCGGAGACGTTCTTAACCGCTTTCTGGAACAGCGGCCGCAGCAGCTGGAAGAAAAAGACCACCGCGGTGCCGATGAAGATCCACTGCCAGCGAATATCGGCGGCGGTATCCACCACCAGTTTGGTGCCGTTCAGCTCCAGCTGCACGCCCATAAAGACGCCCGCCAGAATGAAGAACATCGCAGCAGAGAGCAGCGCCATTGCAATTTGCATCGGTTTCATACTTTTTCCACCTCCGGGCGGCCCAGAATGCCGGTCGGCATCACTAACAGCACCAGAATCAGCAGCGCAAAGGAAACCACATCCTTATATTCGGTGCTGAGATAGGCAGAAGAGAGCGCCTCGGCAATACCCAGGATCAGGCCGCCGATCATCGCGCCGGGGATACTGCCGATACCGCCGAGCACGGCGGCGGTGAAGGCCTTCATCCCGGCCATAAAGCCGATGTAGGGGTTAATCACGCCGTAGAACTGACCCAGCAGCACGCCCGCCACCGCCGCCATCGCTGCGCCGATGACAAAGGTCAGGGCAATGACGCGATCGGTGTTAATGCCGAGCAGGCTCGCCATTTTCAGGTCTTCGGCACAGGCGCGGCAGGCGCGCCCCATCCGCGAGTAGCGAATGAACAGCGTCAGGGCCAGCATGGCGATAAAGGTCACCACCCAGATCACCAGCTGCATGGTGGTGATCGTCGCGGAGAAGCTGTCGCTGTGGCCGACGACCCACTGGCCGTTAAACAGGCTCGGCAGCGCCACGTCGCGGGAGCCCTGGGTCAGGCTGACGTAGTTCTGCAGGAAGATAGACATCCCGATAGCGGAGATCAGCGCAATCAGACGCTTGGAATTACGCACCGGCCGATAGGCCACGCGCTCAATGCTCCAGCCGTAGGCGCTGGCAATCACAATGGCGCCCACGAAGCCGGCGGCGACCAGCAGCCAGCTGGTGTCGATACCCATCATCATCAGCGCGGCGATGATCATGAAGGAGACATAGCTGCCAATCATGTAGACCTCGCCATGGGCGAAGTTGATCATGCCTATAATGCCGTACACCATCGTATAGCCGATGGCGATCAGCGCGTAGGTACTGCCCAGCGTGACGCCGTTAAACATCTGCTGCAGAAAATAGAGAAACTGCTCGGACATAAGGTAACCTTTTTCAAACCGCCCGCGGCTCGCGGGCGGAGGGATAACTCATCTTCAGCGCTTATTTCGCCGCGCTCGAAGAGCCGTCGGCGTGCCACTGGAAGACACCAAACTCAAATCCCTTCAGATCGCCTTTTTCATCCCAGGTCAGCGGCCCAATCACGGTTTTCGCCCCGTGCGCTTTCAAATCTTTGATTAAATCCAGCGGCTGCTGGCTGCCGGTTCTGTCCATCGCCTGCGCCAGCGACTGAACCGCGGCGTAAGTGATCCAGACATACGGCCCGCTCGGATCTTTCTTCTCCGCTTTCAGCGCGTTGACGATGGCGCTGTTGGCAGGGTCCTGATCGTAGCGTTTTGGCATCGTCACCAGCATCCCTTCCGCCGCGGCGCCCGCGATATTGGACAGCGAGGCGTTGCCGACCCCTTCCGGCCCCATAAACACGGTTTTCAGCCCCACGGAGCGCGCCTGGCGCAGCATTTGGCCCATTTCCGGGTAGTAACCGCCGTAGTAGACGAAGTCGATGTTCTCTTTCTTCAGGCGCGCCAGCAGCGCGGAGAAATCTTTCTCGCCCGCGGTGATACCGTCAAAGAAGACGATGTTGGCCCCGGCTTTTTTCAGGTTGTCCTGCACCGAACGCGCCAGCCCTTCGCCGTACTGCTGCTTGTCATGAATGATGGCGATACGCTGCGGTTTGACTTTCTCGACGATATATTTCGCCGCGGTCGGCCCCTGCGAGGAGTCGAGGCCGGCGGTACGCATGATGTACTGATAGCCGCGCTGGGTCAGCTCCGGGTTGGTCGCTCCCGGGGAGATCATCAGGATGCCTTCATCCTCATAGATATCGGAAGCCGGCTGGGTGGAAGAGGAGCACAGGTGGCCGATAACGTACTGAATACCGTCGTTGACGATTTTGTTGGCCACCGCGACCGCTTGCTTCGGATCGCAGGCGTCGTCATATTCGACGGCCACCAGCTTGTCGCCCTTAATACCGCCGCTGGCGTTGATGTCTTTAATCGCCTGACGCGCGCCGTTGAACTCCATGTCGCCCCACTGGGCCACCGGACCCGACATCGCGCCGACCACGGCGACCTTAATATCCTTGGCCATCGCCGCGTGCGACATCGCTAATGCGACAATGCCCGCGACGATGGTTTTCGCGTTCCTTTTCATGCTGCAGAACCCCGTTCGTGATGTGGTGTAAATGTTTTGTATTTTTATGGTTAAAAAGCATTCTGTGCTTTTATTAAACAACGCCATTTTTACCATTGAGTTTAATGGTTTAGCGCAGCTTTTCACTAAAAAACAGATTAAAATCTCTATTTTTCAGTCGATTAAGCAAAGATAATATTCTGTATTTTGCTGAAGATAAACAAAAAAAAGTCCATGCGGCAGCATAAAATAACGATACATAAGGCGGAATAAAACGCTGCACATTAGGTTAAAATCCTGCTTATTTTTCGATCCATGACGGATTGCGCTACCCCAACAACGCCAGGAAAACGAATCCCCTGATGTATACGCAAAAAACAGCGCTCCGCCAGACAGCAATTTTGGGTACACTGGCGCCTCTGTTTTGCACTGGACTTGCCGCCCATGAAACTGACTATTATCCGTTTACAGCACTTCAGCGATCAGGATCGCATTGATCTGGGGAAAATCTGGCCGTCGCAGGATCTGTCGACGCTGACCCTGGATGAAAACCATCGTCTCTATGCCGCCCGCTTTAACGAGCGCCTGTTGGGCGCTGTGCGCGTTACCCTGCGCGGCGTCGAAGGTGAGCTCAGCGATCTGTGCGTGCGTGAAGTGACCCGCCGCCGCGGCGTCGGGCAATATTTAGTGGAAGAGACATTGCGTGATAACCCGGCGATCAATAGCTGGCGCATCGCCGACCGCGGGGTGGAAGACCGCGGCGTGATGGCGGCCTTTATGCAGGCACTCGGCTTTAGCGCCCAGCAGACCGGTTGGGAAAAGCATTAAGCCGTAGCCCCAATAAGCGGAGCATGGCCAAGGAAGAACCCGGCGGCGCTTCGCTTAGCCGGGCTACCTGGCAACTATAGCCCTGGTAAGCGCAGCGCGAGCGGGGGCAGACAACGCATTTGCAGCGTGAAAGGCGCCCTACCCATTTAACCCAGCATTTCGCGTTGCAAAAAGGCGTCAAGACCCGAAATCCCCGGGAGCTTACATCAGTAAGTGACCGGGGTTGAGGGGCGCAGACAACGCATTTGCAGCGTGAAAGGCGCCACCACCCATTTAACCCAGCATTTCGCGTTGCAAAAAGGCGTCAAGACCCGACATCCCCGGGAGCTTACATCAGTAAGTGACCGGGGTTGAGGGGCGCAGACAACGCATTTGCAGCGTGAAAGGCGCCGGTTAAATTATTTGGCGTCGGTCGCCGTACCGTTAGCATGCCAGGTAAAGACACCGAACTCGAAGCCTTTCAGGTCGCCTTTCTGATCCCACGACAGCGGGCCCATCACGGTGTCTACCGTCGCGCCTTTCAGGTATTTAGCGATTTCCGCCGGATCGTCAGACTGATTCAGGCCCGCCTGCAGCGACTGCAGCGCCGCGTAGGTGGTCCAGACGAAGGCGCCGCTCGGATCCTGTTTCTTCGCCTTGATCGCATCCACGATCGGTTTGTTCGCCGGCACCTGGTCGTAGTTCTTCGGCTTGGTCACCAGCAGGCCTTCCGCCGACTCGCCGGCGATGTTAGACAGGGAGACGTTCGCTACGCCTTCCGGGCCCATAAACTGGGTTTTCAGACCGGCAGCCCGGGCCTGACGCAGGATCTGGCCCATTTCCGGGTGGTAACCGCCGTAGTAGACGAAGTCGATATTCTCTTTCTTCAGGCGCGCCACCAGAGTGGAGAAATCTTTCTCACCAGCGGTGATCCCGTCGAAGAAGACCACGTTCGCCCCGCCTTTTTTCAAGCCATCCTGCACCGCACGGGCCAAACCTTCGCCGTACTGCTGTTTGTCATGCACGACTGCGATACGCTGCGGCTTCACTTTGTCGAGAATGTATTTCGCCGCGGTTGGTCCCTGGTCGGAGTCCAGACCGGTGGTGCGCAGGATCAGCTTATAGCCGCGCGCGGTCAGCTCCGGCGCGGTCGCAGCGGGGGTGATCATCAGAATGCCTTCGTCTTCATAGATGTCAGACGCCGGCTGAGTGGAAGAGGAGCACAGGTGGCCGATAACGTATTTGATTCCGTCGTTGACCACTTTGTTGGCGACCGCTACCGCCTGTTTCGGGTCGCAAGCGTCATCATATTTTACGATCTGCAGCTTATTGCCCTTAATGCCGCCCTTCGCGTTGATATCCGCTACCGCCTGCTCGGCGCCGGTAAACTCCTGATCGCCGTACTGGGCCACCGGGCCGGACATCGCCCCGACTACCGCGATTTTGATATCTTCCGCCAGCGCCGCGCTGCTCATAACTAAGGCAATACATCCTGCCAGTAACGCTTTACCCTTCATATTCATCCTGAGGCTCCCCATTATTATGGTTTTTGCATTTGTTGTGATGTTGTTTGTTAGCGCATTATTTTGTTTATATCGATAGGAAAAGCATATGATAGCTAACCAACCGGGGGCTGCTCGCGCTTTTGCAGCACACTATGCTAAACATACCGTCATTCTGAGGAATTTGAAACGACTAAATTGCGGGCTATGTAACAGATAAGTGACAAATAAAAAAACCGCGCCAGCATGAACCGGACGCGGTGCAAAACAGGCCCTGATTACCAGCCAGCGGGCAGGTAGCCTACCGCGGACGCTACCGCGTAGACGGCGCTGCAAAGATACAACAACACAATGAAGCATTGGATAAGCGGATGGGTCATCCAGGCCGGACAGGTCCAGCCCGGCGTCAGGTCGCCACGTTGGCGGGCGCCCTTGAGCATCAGGATCGGCATAATCGATAAAATAACGCCGCTGAACACCCCGGCAAAATAGAGCGCGTTGACGAAAGAGACCATACCGCTGTAGGCCAGCACGAACGGCGGGATCGCCACCACCAGCAGCACCATCAAGCGGCGGGCAGGCTGTTCATCATTCCCCAGGCGGAACTGATCGAAGATATTGGTCAGGAAGCTGCCGCCCAGTCCCCAGTAGGAGGTCAACATCGCGCACAGCGCAAACAGGTTGGCGGAGAAGAAGGCCCATTCGCCAAGCGCCCTGCCCCAGGAGATGGTGGCCACATCCGAAATATTGTCCAGGCCATTAAGCGAGATCACCGACAGCGGCACCAGCGCCAGCAGGGTAAAGGTCAGCGCCATACCGACCATAATGGCTTTAGGCAATTTTTCCGGTTTGTCGGCGAAGCCTCGCGCCATTTCCGGGACGATATACTGTGCCGAGAAGCAGAACGCCACGACGTTGAAGACCGGAACCATATACAGCCAGTTGCCGTCGAGCAGATAGCCCACGCGGGTGGTCTCTTTCAGCAGCGTGGCAATCACCAGCACCGAGATCATCACCACCATACCGATGCTGATAAATTTCTCGCCGCGGCCGATCGCCTTCAGCCCCAGATAAAGCACCCCTGCCGCCGGGACGAAAAACAGCACGCTGCCCAGCGCCGGCGAAATGCCAAACAGGGAGTAGAGCAGCTTGCCGCTGCCGGTCATATAAGCCGTCAATGCGCCGACGCTGTTGACGCAGACGGAGAGGAACATCATCAGCGCGCCAAAGCCGCCGACGTAGCGCTTTGATAATCCGCTGAGCTGCAGATGTTTACGCGTGCGGAGCGTAGATTCCGCGACATAGAGCATGGTCACCGTGGTCAGGCTGCCCACCAGCACCAGCCAGAACAGCAGCGGTAAGAAGCCTGCTTTGCTTGACGCATAGGCGATGGAGAGGACACCCGCGCCGATATTGGTACCGACAATCATCGATACCCCTTCGACGAAGCTCAGAGATTTTGCAGGGACAGCCGTACGTTCCCGGCCGGTGAGGGCGGGAGAAAAGGTGGAGTTTTCAGACATAATACTTTCCGTTTTACTCCGGCGGTTTTCTCCGCCGGAAAAAAGGTGATATCAGGGTGATAAACCACTCACGCTGAGCATGAACAGCCGGCTGCGGCTTCCTGTTTCTGTTCGGCTTCCCTGCCGCCGCAGCCCACCGGGGAGACGTTAGCTCTTCAGTACGCGCGCCAGAATATCCAGCGCTTTCGAGAACTGGGCGTCCGGAATCGTCAACGGATAGAGGAAGCGGATCACGTTGCCGTAGACGCCGCAGCTCAGCAGCAGCAGGCCGTTCTCCTGCGCTTTCTGTTGCACCTGGCGGGTAAACTCCGGCGACGGCTCGCCAGTTTGCGGATCGTTAAACTCCACCGCCACCATCGACCCCCGACCGCGGACATCGACAATCGCCGGACAGGTGGCGCGCGCCTGGTTGAGCACTTCCTGCAGATGGCTACCCAGCTGTTCAGCACGCTGGCACAGCTGCTCTTCAGCAATCACATCCAGCACCGCGTGCGCCGCGGCTACCGCCAGCGGGTTACCGGCATAGGTTCCGCCCAGGCCGCCTGGCGCTGGGGCATCCATCACCTCGGCGCGACCAACGACGCCCGACAGCGGGAAACCGCCGGCGAGGCTTTTCGCCATCGTCATCAGATCCGGTTTCACATCATAGTGCTGCATGGCGAACAGCTTGCCGGTACGGGCGAAACCGGTCTGCACTTCATCGGCGATCAGCAGAATGCCGTGGGTATCGCACAGATCGCGCAACGCCTGCATGAAATCGGCTGGCGCGACGTTAAAGCCGCCTTCTCCCTGGATCGGCTCGAGGATGATGGCCGCGACCTGATCCGGCGCAATATCCGCTTTGAAAATGCGCTCCAGGCTTTTCAGCGCATCCGCGGTGGAGACGCCGTGCGCCGCATTCGGGTAGACACCGTGATACACCGAGCCCGGGAAGGGGCCGAAGCCGATTTTGTAGGGCGCGACCTTACCGGTGAGCGCCATGGTCATAAAGGTACGGCCGTGGAAGCCGCCGCCGAAAGTAATCAGCCCCGGACGGCCGGTGTAAGCGCGGGCAATTTTCACCGCGTTCTCGACCGCTTCCGCGCCGGTGGTGAAGAAGGCCGTTTTTGCCGGCCCGTCAATCGGCGCCAGATCGTTGATACGTTCCGCCAGCGTGACATAGCTTTCGTACGGCACAATCTGATAGGCGGTGTGGGTGAACGCCTGCAGCTGGTCAGCGACCGCGGCAACCACCTTCGGATGACGGTGACCGGTATTTAACACGGCGATACCGGCGGCGAAATCGATCACCTCATTGCCTTCGATATCCCACAGCGTGGCGTTCTCCGCCTTCTCGACAAAGTAGTTACACATTACGCCTACGCCGCGCGGCGTCGCCTGCTGGCGACGTTGATTCAGTTCTGAGCTTTTCACCTGCGAATCTCCTGTCGTGTATGTCACGTTATCGCAACAAATTAGAAACGATGTCGTTTATTTACACAGGAGTTGGCCCTATAATCGAGTACCAATTTTGAATATATGAGGGATCCAATTGCGTTCGCTGGTGGGTGACCTGGTGCTGGTCCGTCTGCAGGAAGAGCGCGACCCTCTTCTGCACAAACGCTTATACAACGCGCTTCGCCGCGCGATCCTTGACGGTTCGCTGGCGCCGCAAAGCCGCCTGCCGCCGTCGCGGGACCTGGCGGGAGAACTCGGCGTATCAAGAAACACCATATTAACAACTTATGAACAATTACTGGCGGAAGGATATGTGGTTTCCCGTCGGGGAAGCGGAACATTCGTTGCCCAAACCGCGCCTGAAAGTTCATTGACCGCTAAGGGGAAGCGGGAAAACAGCAGTATCGCGACTTCGACGGCGCACCTTTCACGCCGCGGCCAGCACCTGCTCGGCCAGGTCAGCGCCAGCCCACGCCAGTGGGGAGCGTTTATTCCCGGCGTACCGGACGTTAACGCCTTTCCCCATCCGCTGTTCAGCAAGATCCAGGCCCGCATCAGCCGTCGGCCAAAGCCGGAGCGGCTCAGCTACAGCTGCAACGGCGGTACCCCGGAGCTACAGCAGGCGCTGGTGGATTATCTGCGGGTATCGCGCGGCGTCCACTGTCAGGCAGATCAAATTCTTATCACCGAGGGGATCCACCAGGCGATTGACCTGGTCACTCGCATGCTGTGCGACAACGGCGATCTGGCGTGGGTGGAGGAGCCTTCCTACTGGGGCATTCGCCATGTGCTGGCGATGAACGACGTCCGGGCGGCCCCCATCACCGTCGATGCCAATGGGCTGTGCCCGCCAGAAACGGTTGACGATGCGCCGCGGCTCATCTTCGTCACCCCCTCTCACCAGTATCCGCTGGGTGCGGTGATGAGCCTTGAACGCCGTCAGCGGCTGCTGGCGCTCGCCCGCCAGCAGGGCAGCTGGATCGTCGAAGATGATTATGACAGCGAGTTTCGCTTTTCCGGGCAGCCCATCCCCGCCCTGCAGGGGCTGGTGGCCGATGCGCCGGTGGTCTATATCGGCACCTTCAGCAAGACGCTCTATCCCGGCCTGCGCCTGGGCTATGTGGTGATCCCCCGCCCGCTGGTCAGCGATCTGAAGCACGCCCACGCCGAGCTTTATCGCGGCGGCCATTCGCTGATCCAGATGGCGCTGGCGGAGTTTATTACCGCTGGTCACTACTCGGCGCATATCCGCCGCATGCGGCTGCTCTACAGCCGTCGTCGCGCCTTTTTAACCGAGCTGATTCAGCGGCACTGTATGCACGACGCCCTGTCGGACTTCAGCGATAATGCCGGACTGCATTTGATCCTAAATTTACCGGAGGAGGCGGACGATGTGGCGATCGCCCGCGAGGCCAATGCGCGCCACATTCTGGTGCGGCCGCTCTCGCGCTACTACCTGACGGCGGCGCGTAAGAAAGGATTATTGATGGGATTTGCCAGCCAGCCCGAGGAGCAGATGGCGCCGGCGTTCAGCGTGCTGATAGGGTGCCTGCGGACGCACTGTCCAGAGGTGCTGCTGCCCATGGATGGCGTAGAAAAACAAAACGCCCCAACCTGAGGCGGGGCGTTATCGGGGTGCCTGGCGTCAGGCAGGGGTGGCGTATCAGGCTTCGATCGCGGCACGCAGTTTTTTCATGGCGTTCTTTTCCAGCTGACGCACGCGCTCTGCGGAGACGCCGTAGCGGTCAGCCAGCTCCTGCAGCGTGGACTTGTTGTCTTCGTCCAGCCAGCGGGCGCGGATGATATCCTGGCTACGCTCGTCCAGGCCCTGCATCGCGTCAGTCAGCTTATTCGCCGCCTGCTCTTCCCAGTTGTCGTCTTCGATGCCGTCGGCAAAGTTTGACGTTTTGTCCTGCAGATAAAGAACCGGCGCCATCGGCTGGCTGTCGGATTCATCGTCCGACGACATGTCGAACGTCATGTCCTGGGCCGCCATACGGGATTCCATCTCGCGGACGTCTTTGCTCGACACGCCCAGCTCACGGGCCACCATTTCCACTTCATCCTGGTTGAACCAACCCAGACGCTGTTTGGTTTTACGCAGGTTAAAGAACAGCTTACGCTGTGCTTTGGTGGTAGCGACCTTCACGATACGCCAGTTGCGCAGCACGTATTCGTGAATTTCGGCTTTAATCCAGTGCACGGCGAAGGAGACCAGGCGCACACCCACTTCCGGGTTGAAGCGACGCACGGCTTTCATCAGGCCGATATTGCCTTCCTGGATCAGATCCGCCTGCGGCAGGCCATAGCCCGAGTAGTTACGAGCAATGTGAACAACAAAGCGCAGGTGAGACAGAATCAGCTTTTTCGCTGCTTCCAGATCGCCCTGGTAATGCAGCTTTTCAGCAAGCTCCCGCTCTTCATCAGCCGACAGCATCGGCCAAGTGTTAGCGGCCCGGATGTACGATTCCAGGTTACCAACGGGGGCTAAAGCTAAAGTTTGCATTTCTTTGGTCATTCAAATCCTCTCAATTGATATCTTCTGACGTGGTCTTGTCCCCATCAGGCAACAAGCATGCCAGCATTCATGAGCAACGAGAATATCACTCACATTAGTATCAGACAGTGATTTTATCCACAAGTTCCCTGCAACGGTGTGAATAAATTACGCACAAAATGTGACACCACGATGAAAAAGTGAGGGCAGGAAAAGGAGAACAAGCTTGCGGTATCTTTCCCTGCGAACAGGAACTCATTGCAGCAGGGAAAGATTATATCACGCTTTTTTTAATCGGGAGTAAAGTGACGTAAATGTTGCACTGTCGCCAGCCAGGCGGCCACCCACCCGATCATCGAGCAGACGATCAGCATCAGCAGACACTCGTCAAAGCCTAAGCCGCTCAGCTCAAACTGGGTGCCGAACACCTTCGCCACCTCGGTCACTGCCGACGAGAGGCGCATCACCAGAATCTCCGACAGGATCAGCGATAAAAACGCGCCGGAGAAGCCCAGCATCGCCCCGCCGTAGAGGAACGGACGCAGGATAAAGCCGTCGGTGGCGCCGATCAGTTTCTGCACGTTAATGGTATCGCGGCGGGCGAAGATGCTCAGGCGCACGCTGTTGCCGATCACCAGGAACACCGCCGCCACCATCAGCACGCCGATCATCGCCGACACGCGGCCCACCAGCCCGGTGAGCGAGGAGAGGCGGGCAAACCAGCTGTCGTCCATCCGTACTTCATCGACCCCCTGGATCCGCGATACCCGCTCGCGCAGGGTGTTCAGCGCTTCCGTGCTCTGGAAATCCAGCTTCGGCACCACGATGGCGACCGCCGGCAGCGGGTTCTCTTCCAGCATATCCAGGGCGCCGCCAAAGCCGGACCAGTTACGGAATTCACCCAATGCCTCGTCACGTGACAAATAGTTCACCTTGTCGACGCCCTGCTCCGCCTGCAGCTGGCCGACCACCCGCGCCGCGGCATCGTCATCCAGCGTTTTTTCCAGATACACGGTGATCTGCGGCGAGGGATAGTACTGTGACGCCGCGCTGCTGACGTTTTTGTAGACCATGTAGCAGACGCTTGGCAGGGTCAACGAGATGGCGATAACCATCACCGTCAGGAAGGTCGCCAGCGGCGTGCTTTTTAAATCCTGGAGCGCGCCGTGCCAGGCGTAGCGCACCTGCTCGTTGAACACGTTGCTCTTACGCGAGGCCGGGTTAGGCGCCGCTTTCGGCCGTTTTGGCGCATTGCGCCCGCCGCCGCCGCCGCCCGCCGCGTTGCGCAGGCGATCGAACTTGCTGCCGAACTGGCGGATTTGGTTCATTGCGTCGCGCTTATTCACCCCGAATGCCTCCATGCAGATGGCCGTCGCTGAGCGTCAGCACGCGGTACGGACGGCTGGAGATAAGCCCCAGATCGTGCGTGGCCATCAGTACCGTCACCCCGACGCGGTTAAACTCTTCAAACAGACGTAAAATCCCCTCCGAGAGCGCCTCGTCGAGGTTACCGGTCGGTTCATCCGCCAGCAGCACCGCCGGCTTGTTGACCACCGCGCGAGCGATCCCCACGCGCTGCTGCTCGCCGCCGGAGAGCTGAATCGGAAAGTTCTTCGCTTTGTCCAGCAGCCCGACCTTATCCAGCGCCGCCGAGACCCGGCGACGAATGTCATCGCCGCTGGCGCCGGCGATAATCAGCGGGATCGCCACGTTGTCATACACGGTACGATCCATCAGCAAATGGTGGTCCTGGAAAATCATGCCGATCTGGCGGCGCAGGAACGGCACCTCACGGCTCTTCAGGCGGCTGATTTCATGACCGCTGAAGAAGATTTTCCCGGCGCTGGGCCGTTCGATACCACAGATAAGCTTCAGCAGGGTACTTTTCCCTGCGCCGGAGTGGCCGGTCAGAAACGCCATCTCGCCCGGCTGCAGGTGGAAGTTCACCCCCTGCAGCGCTTGTCTCCCACCGAGATAGGCTTTGCTGACTTGTTCAAAGCGAATCATTCTTAATCCTCTCGGGCAAAAAGTGCCTCAATAAAGTCGCCCGCATTAAACGGACGCAGATCCTCAATACGCTCGCCGACGCCAATATAGCGAATCGGAATGCCGAACTGGTCGGCCACCGAGAAGATCACGCCGCCTTTGGCGGTGCCATCCAGCTTGGTCAGGGTGATCCCGGTCAAACCTACCGCTTCATGGAACAGTTTGGCCTGGCTAATGGCATTCTGCCCGGTGCTGGCGTCGATGGTTAACATCACCTCATGCGGCGCGTCGACGTCCAGCTTTTTCATCACCCGGACGATCTTCTTCAGCTCTTCCATCAGGTGCGATTTATTCTGCAGACGCCCGGCGGTATCGGCAATCAGCACATCAACATGGCGCGCCTTCGCCGCCTGAATGGCGTCGAAAATCACCGAGGCGGAATCGGCGCCGGTGTGCTGGGCGATCACCGGGATATTGTTACGCTGGCCCCAGACTTGCAGCTGTTCCACCGCCGCCGCACGGAAGGTATCCCCCGCCGCCAGCATCACCGATTTGCCCTGCTGCTCAAACTGACGCGCCAGCTTACCGATGGTGGTGGTTTTCCCCACCCCGTTCACGCCGACCATCAGAATAACAAATGGCGTTTTGCCTTCAACATTCAGCGGCTCATCCACTTTGGCGAGGATATCGCCCATCTCTTCTTTCAGCAGGCCGTACAGCGCTTCCGCATCGCGCAGCTGCTTACGGCTGGCGCCCTCGGTGAGATGAGTAATGATCTTGCGGGTGGTTTCCACCCCGACGTCGGCGATCAGCAGCTGCTCTTCCAGCTCTTCAAACAGATCGTCGTCAATCTTCTTACCGCGGAACAGGCTGATAAATCCGGAACCGAGATTTTGTTTGGTTTTCAGCAGGCTACGCTTAAGGCGGGCGAAAAAGCCTTCTTTCGTCGGTTTTTCCTGCTCCTGGACCAGCGCTTCCACCGGCGCCTCTTCCTCTGGCGCCGGCACCACCACTGCCGCCTCTTCCGCCGCCTCGGCCGCCAGCGCCTGCGCTTCCAGCTCTTCATCGCTTAACGGCGCGTCCTCTTCCGGCGCTTCCGTCTCCTGAGGTTGGGCGACGACATCCTCTACAGGCTGCTCAGCCACGGCCTCCGCCGCCACCGGTTCGGCGATAACGTCCTCCACCAGCGACTCAACCACTGCCGGCTGTTCCTCCGCCTTCAGCGGTTCGCTGACCGCAGGCTCCGGCGCGACGACCGGCGCCTCTTCAACCAAAGCAGGCGCTGGCGCCGCCTCTTCTTCCTGCGCGCTGGCAGGCTCCGCGAGGTGGGCCTTTTCGCTTTCGACCACCGTCTCGGTGACTTCGACGACCTCTTCGGCAAACGCCTCCGGGTCCGCTTTCGGCGCGCTCGGCTCAGCAGGGGTTTCCGCCGCCGGCGTCTCCTGGGCAACCGCTTGTTGTTCTTCTACTTTTTGTTCAGTCTCGGTTTCCTGTGCCTGCTCTTTCTGTCCAAAGCCCAGCCAGGAAAAGAAGCCACGTTTTTTCTCTTTTGCCATTTGCGACCACACTCCTCGCTGTTTATTCATGGCGCAGCTTCATCAGAAGCTGAAAAAATGATGAAATTAGTTGGATAGTCTATCACTTAACTTAACTCGCAGCACCGCCCCCGGATTAAGGTTTCGTCAACCGCCGTCGATCGCTAGAATAGCAGGCCGGAAGTTGAGACTTGAGCAGAGAGATGAAAAAACCAAACCACGCGGGCAGCGGCCAGATCCGCATCATCGGCGGGCAATGGCGCGGCCGTAAATTACCGGTGCCGGAGAGCCCGGGCCTGCGGCCGACCACTGACCGGGTTCGCGAAACCCTTTTTAACTGGCTGGCGCCGTCCATCGTTGACGCGCACTGCCTCGACTGCTTTGCTGGCAGCGGCGCGCTGGGGCTTGAGGCGCTGTCCCGCTATGCGGCCAGCACCACGCTACTGGAGATGGAGCGCGGCGTCGCTCAGCAGTTGCAAAAAAACCTGGCCACCCTGAAAGCGGATCGCGGCAAGGTGATCGCGACTAACACCCTCAGCTTCCTGAGCCAACCGGGCACGCCGCATCAGATTGTGTTTGTCGACCCGCCGTTCCGTCAGGGGCTGCTGGAGGAGACGCTGCGCCTGCTGGAAACGCAGGGCTGGCTGGCCGACGAGGCCCTGGTGTACGTCGAAAGCGAAGTCGAAAACGGTTTACCGCCGGTACCGGCGAACTGGCATCTGTATCGTGAAAAAGTGGCCGGACAGGTCGCGTATCGTCTTTACCAACGTGAGGCCCAAGGAGAGAACCATGCTGATTAATTTAGGCCGCCTGCTGATGCTGTGCGTCTGGGCCTTTCTGTTATTGAATCTGTTTCAGCCCTTCCCGAAGCCGCTGAATATCTTCGTCAACGTCGCGCTGATTTTTATGATCCTGATGCACGGTCTGCAGCTGACGCTGCTCAAGGCGACGCAGCCGAAGGATGCCCCGCCGCTGGGCCGCTTTGAGCAAATCCGCATTTTTATCTTCGGCGTGTTTGAGCTCGTCGCCTGGCAGAAAAAACTGAAGGCGACGCTGAAGAAATAGTCCTGACAAGGGCTCAGGGATCGGGCGTGAACGCCACGAACGCTGTGCCCTTATAACTCAACATCCCGCGATCGCCGACGCTCAGCGCATGATACTGCGGCGCGTCAAGGCGAAACACCACCTCCAGCCCGCCGTTCTCAGGGCGAAAGCTCGCTTCATAGCGCATCTCGCTGCCCGCAGGCGTCACCGTCTGCTGCCGCGAACGCCGATCGTTAATCACTTTTTCCCGCTTATTGCTGACGATCACCCGCTTTTGCAACACCGGCGCGGCGTCGTTCGCCAGTTTTTCGCGGCGCTGCTGCACATAGCGAAACGAAGCCGCCACCACAATCACCGCGACGACCAGAACAAAAAAGAGCGGCATTTTACTCATTAAGGTTACCCATAAAAAATATCAGGAATCAGCATACTGCGACTGGAATAACATTGTCATCTGCTGCGCCAAACCACTACACTGAGTGGTAGCTTCACGCATCCGTAACTTTCCTTATGATAACAGATACAGGGACTTACTATGCTTTGGTCATTTATTGCTGTCTGTTTCTCCGCATGGCTTTATGTCGATGCATCCTATCGCGGGCCGGCCTGGCGACGCTGGGTATTTAAACCTGTCACCCTGATTCTGTTGCTGTTGCTGGCCTGGCAGGCGCCGATGTTCAATGCCATCAGCTACCTGGTGCTGGCCGGCCTGTGCGCCTCCCTGCTCGGCGACGCCCTGACCCTGCTGCCGCGCCAGCGGATGATGTACGCGGTGGGCGCCTTCTTCCTGTCGCATCTGCTGTATACCATCTGGTTCGCCAGCCAGCTGACGCTGTCGTTCTTCTGGCCGCTGCCGCTGGTGCTGCTGGTATTCGGCGCCCTGCTGATGGCGGTGATCTGGAGCCGGCTGGAAGAGATGAAAATGCCGGTGCTGACCTTTATCGGCATGACGCTGGTGATGGTCTGGCTGGCCGGTGAGCTGTGGTTTGCCCGCCCTACCAACACCGCGCTGTCCGGATTCGCCGGCGCCGCTCTGCTGCTGCTGAGCAATGCCGTGTGGCTGGTGAGCCACTATCGCCGCCGTTTCCGCGCCGATAACGCCATTGCCGCCGCGTTTTACTTTGCCGGCCACTTCCTCATCGTGCGCGCGCTGTACCTGTAATTTAGTCCTTGACTCTGGAGTCGACTCCAGAGTGTATCCTACGGCTAATGAGAAAATTATCATTTACCGGAGGGTGCCATGTCGACTCCAGACGCGCAGGATAAAAAAGTCCCACAATTCTCGTCATTCACCATGCGGCCAGCGCCCGCCCCGGCGGAAAGCTGCTGCACAGACCACGCCTGCGCCGCAGAGACCGCGCCTGCCGCCGAAGCGCTCAGCGACGCCCGCTACAGCTGGCAGGTTGCAGGCATGGACTGCGCCGCCTGCGCCCGCAAGGTGGAAACGGCGGTTCGTCAGGTGCCCGGCGTCAGTCAGGTTCAGGTGCTGTTCGCCACTGAAAAATTATTGGTTAACGCCGAGGGCGACGTTCGGGCTCAGGTTGAGCAGGCGGTACGTCAGGCAGGCTATACGCTGCGCGATGCCGATGCCCCCGCGTCAGAGAAAACTCAAGGCTCGCGACTGCGCGACAATTTACCGTTGCTGACGCTGATCATTATGATGGCCCTGAGCTGGGGGCTGGAGCAGGCCAACCACCCTGCCGGTCAGTTAGCCTTTATTGCCACCACCCTGGTCGGCCTGTGGCCGGTTGCCCGCCAGGCGCTGCGCCTGATCAAGAGCGGGAGCTGGTTCGCCATTGAAACGCTGATGAGCGTCGCCGCCATCGGGGCGCTGTTTATCGGCGCCACCGCAGAGGCGGCGATGGTCCTGCTGCTGTTCCTGATCGGCGAGCGTCTCGAAGGCTGGGCCGCCAGCCGCGCGCGGCAGGGGGTGAGCGCGCTGATGGCGCTGAAGCCCGACACCGCCATTCGCCTGCGCAACGGCGTGCGGGAAACCGTCGCCCAGCGCGATCTGCGCCCCGGGGATGTGATCGAAGTGGCCGCCGGCGGGCGTCTGCCGGCGGATGGTCAGCTGCTGTCGCCATTTGCCAGCTTTGATGAAAGCGCTCTATCCGGCGAGTCGGTGCCGGTGGAGCGCCTGGCCGGAGAACGCGTAGCGGCGGGCGCCACCAGCGTCGACCGCCTGGTGCAGCTGACCGTGATCTCCGAACCGGGCGACAGCGCCATCGACCGCATCCTGAAGCTGATTGAAGAGGCGGAGGAGCGTCGGGCGCCGATCGAGCGTTTTATCGATCGCTTCAGCCGGATCTACACTCCGGCCATTATGGTGGTGGCCCTGTTGGTCGCCATTGTCCCGCCCCTGCTCTTCGCCAGCGCCTGGCTGCCGTGGATTTATAAAGGGCTGACGCTGCTGCTGATCGGCTGCCCGTGCGCGCTGGTTATCTCCACCCCGGCAGCCATCACTTCCGGCCTGGCGGTCGCCGCCCGACGCGGAGCGTTAATTAAAGGCGGCGCGGCGCTGGAACAGCTGGGCCAGGTGCGCCAGGTGGCGTTCGACAAAACCGGCACCCTGACCGTCGGCCAGCCGCAGGTGACCACGGTCATCGCCACGGCTGAGAATGACGATAACACGCTGCTGGCGCTGGCGGCGGCGGTTGAGCAAGGCTCCAGCCATCCGCTGGCGCAGGCTATCGTCCGCGAAGCGCAGCGGCGTCAGCTGAGTATTCCGCAGGCCAGCGGCCAGCGGGCGCTGGCCGGCTCCGGTATTGAAGCCGAGGTCAACGGCAGCCGTATCGTAATCTGCGCGGCCAGCAAAGCCGCCCCGTCAGAGCATGAGGCGCAGATCCAGCAGCTGGAGAGCGCCGGTCAAACGGTGGTGCTGGTCATGCGCGGCGAGACGCTTCTCGGCATCCTGGCGCTGCGCGACACCCTGCGCGACGACGCGCGTCAGGCAGTGGATGCCTTACACCAGCTGGGGGTGCAGGGGGTGATCCTTACCGGGGATAACCCGCGCGCCGCGGCGGCCATCGCCAGCGAACTGGGTCTGGAATTCCGCGCCGGCCTGCTGCCGGCGGACAAAGTCGAAGCGGTGATGGCGCTGAATGCCGATGCGCCGCTGGCGATGGTCGGGGACGGCATCAACGACGCCCCGGCGATGAAGGCGGCGACCATCGGCATCGCCATGGGCAGCGGCACCGACGTGGCGCTGGAGACCGCCGACGCCGCGCTGACCCACAACCGTCTGACCGGCCTGGCGCAGATGATCTCCCTGGCGCGGGCGACCCACGCGAATATTCGCCAGAACATCGCGATTGCCTTAGGGCTGAAGGGGATTTTCCTTGTCACCACCCTACTCGGCCTGACCGGCCTGTGGCTGGCGGTGCTGGCGGATACCGGCGCCACCGTACTGGTAACGGCTAACGCGCTGCGGTTATTGCGTAAGAAGTTGTAGCATAGATACCGGCTTCCCTGCTCGCGCTACGCTTAGCAGGGCTACGGTTCCAGACCGTCGGGTAGCCCGGATAAGGCGCTACGCGCCGCTATCCGGGGTATTCCCTGCTCGCGCTACGCTTAGCAGGGCTACGATTCCGGACCGTCGGGTAGCCCGGATAAGGCGCTACGCGCCGCTATCCGGGGTATTCCCTGCTCGCGCTACGCTTAGCAGGGCTACGGTTCCAGACCGTCGGGTAGCCCGGATAAGGCGCTACGCGCCGCTATCCGGGGTATTCCCTGCTCGCGCTACGCCTAGCAGGGCTACGGTTCCAGACCGTCGGGTAGCCCGGATAAGGCGCTACGCGCCGCTATCCGGGGTATTCCCTGCTCGCGCTGCGCTTAGCAGGGCTACAATTCCGGACCGTCGGGTAGCCCGGATAAGGCGCTACGCGCCGCCATCCGGGATATTCCCTGCTCGCGCTACGCTTAGCAGGGCTACGGTTCCAGACCGTCGGGTAGCCCGGATAAGGCGCTACGCGCCGCTATCCGGGGTA
>NZ_JBKIUU010000013.1:0-118716 GCF_046603115.1 Klebsiella sp. 1SOBk5mer
GTAGTAAAGCAAGTTTCCCGATGCATCCGTAGCTCAGCTGGATAGAGTACTCGGCTACGAACCGAGCGGTCGGAGGTTCGAATCCTCCCGGATGCACCATATTCTCCTTAGCAACAGCGAAAATGTTGTTTCATGGTCTGCGAAATTTTCGTCAGTACCAGGGAGGATAACGTTGCGTAAGCAACGGCCCGAAGGGCGAGGCGCAGCCGAGTAATCCTCCCGGATGCACCATATTCTCCTTAGTAACAGCGAAAACGTTGTTTCATGGTCTGCGAATTTATCGTCAGCGCCAGGAGAGTAACCCCGCAGTACAATCGCTTTCCCGATGCATCCGTAGCTCAGCTGGATAGAGTACTCGGCTACGAACCGAGCGGTCGGAGGTTCGAATCCTCCCGGATGCACCATATTCTCCTTAGCAACAGCCTTCTCCTTAGCAACAGCGAAAATGTTGTTTCATGGTCTGCGAAATTATCGCCAGCACCAGGGCGGATAACGTTGCGTAAGCAACGGCACCCTCTTCACGCTTCCCTCGCCATCCCGATAACCGCGTTTTCCATCCCAGTTTCATCCGACTTTTTTATTGGCAAGCCGCGCTTTCCACTATAATTTATCCTTGTATATCAGCGTTATCAGGCTGAGATAAATGCAAGGAGAGAAATCCATGAAATGGTTCAAAGCAATACCTGCTTTTTGCGCGACGCTGCTGGTGGCGACGGTCCTCGCTGGCTGCGCCGGTTCGTCCACCAAAGAAAGTACCGGCGGTTACATTGACGATACCGTGGTGACCACTAAGGTGAAAACGGCGCTCTTTAACGATAAAGACATCAAATCCTCTGAAATCAGCGTCCAGACCTTTAAAGGCCGCGTCCAGCTGAGTGGATTTGTCTCCTCCGCGGAAAGCGCTAAACGGGCGGTGGAAGTCACCCGTCGTGTGCAGGGCGTGCGAATGGTCGAAAACGATCTGCGTATTAAATAAGGCCGGCTATCCGGTCTGATGCCTGAAGGCGCCTGTGGGCGCCTTTGTCGTCTGCGCCGCTGGCCGCGACAACGACCGGCTTTTGCGTTACAGTAACCATTCATTAACCGGTTGGTGAGAAGACGATGTACGAAGGTTACGCAGGACTGATCTTTGATATGGATGGCACCATCCTAGATACCGAGCCGACCCACCGTCAGGCATGGAACGAGGTGCTGGGCCGCTACGGTATGCGTTTCGACGAACAGGCGATGGTCGCCCTCAATGGCTCACCGACCTGGCGGATTGCCCAGGCGATTATTGAACTCAACCAGGCGGATCTCGATCCACATCGCCTGGCGCAGGAAAAAACCCTGGCCGTTAAGGCGATGCTGCTGGATAGCGTACGCCCGTTGCCGCTGATCGAGGTGGTCAAAGCGTGGCACGGCCGTCGCCCGATGTCGGTCGGCACCGGTAGTGAAAGCGCCGTCGCCGAAGCGCTGCTGGCGCACCTGGGCCTGCGTCATTACTTCTCCGCGGTGGTGGCGGCCGATCATGTGGTCAACCATAAACCCGCGCCCGATACCTTCCTGCTGTGCGCCGAGCGCATGGGCGTCGCGCCGGAAAAATGCGTGGTCTTCGAAGATGCCGACTTTGGTCTGCAGGCGGCGAAGCGCGCGGGAATGGACGCTGTAGACGTGCGTTTGCTGTGAGCGACGCGCTGTCACTCCTCTCGCTGTTTGCCAGTAGCTTTTTAAGCGCCACGCTGCTTCCCGGCAATTCGGAGGTTGTGCTGGTTGCGATGCTCCTTACGGGGGTTAGTCATCCGTGGTGGTTAGTATTAATAGCAACAATCGGCAATAGCCTTGGAGGGGTAACTAACGTTATTCTGGGGCGCCTGTTTCCGCTGCGTAAAACCTCGCGCTGGCAGGAGCGGGCGGCCGGCTGGCTTAAGCGCTACGGCGCGGTGACGCTGTTGCTAAGCTGGGCGCCGGTTGTCGGCGATTTACTGTGTTTGCTGGCGGGATGGATGCGCATTTCCTGGGGACCGGTACTCTTTTTCTTATGCCTTGGAAAGGCGCTGCGCTATATCGTCATTGCGGCAGCGACGCTTCAGGGCATGACGTGGTGGCACTAATTGGACTGATAGTTCATCCATTACAATTATGCTTATTCAAACGATTTCGACAGGCGGGAGGTCAAATTGATCCCGGACGTATCACAGGCGCTGGCCTGGCTGGAAAAACATCCGCAGGCCCTGCAGGGTATTCAACGTGGTCTGGAGCGGGAGACGCTGCGCGTGAACGCAGACGGTACGCTGGCGACGACCGGTCACCCTCTGGCGTTAGGCTCAGCGCTGACGCATAAATGGATTACCACCGATTTTGCCGAAGCTTTACTCGAGTTTATTACGCCGGTGGACGGCGATATTGAGCATATGCTGACCTTTATGCGCGATGTCCATCGCTATACCGCGCGTCAGCTTGGTGACGAGCGGATGTGGCCGCTGAGCATGCCCTGCTATATCGCCCCCGGTCAGGATATTGAGCTGGCGCAGTACGGCACCTCTAACGTGGGACGCCTGAAAACGCTGTATCGCGAGGGGCTGAAGAACCGCTACGGCGCGCTGATGCAGACTATCTCCGGCGTGCACTATAACTTCTCGCTGCCGATGACGTTCTGGCAGGCGAAGTGCGGTGTGGAAGACGCTGAAAGCGGGAAAGAGGCCATTTCGGCAGGCTATTTCCGCACGATTCGTAACTACTATCGCTTTGGCTGGGTGATCCCGTATCTGTTCGGCGCCTCGCCGGCGATTTGCTCTTCATTCCTGCAAGGAAAGCCGACGACGCTGCCCTTTGAGGAGACGGGCAACGGCATGTACTACCTGCCGTACGCCACCTCGCTGCGCCTCAGCGACCTCGGTTATACCAATAAGTCGCAAAGCAATCTCGGAATTACGTTTAACGATCTGCACGAGTATGTGGCAGGATTGAAGCGCGCGATTAAAACGCCGTCGGAAGAGTACGCCAAAATCGGGCTGGAAAAAGACGGTAAGTATCTGCAGATCAATAGCAATATCCTGCAGATTGAAAACGAACTCTATGCGCCGATCCGCCCGAAACGCGTCACCCGTCGGGGCGAAACCCCGTCCGATGCGCTGCTGCGCGGCGGCATTGAGTACATTGAAGTGCGTTCGCTGGATATCAACCCGTTCTCGCCGATCGGCGTTGACGCCCAGCAGGTGCGTTTCCTCGATCTGTTTATGGTTTGGTGCGCGCTGGCCGACGCGCCGGAGATGAGCAGCGATGAGCTGCTGTGCACTCGCACCAACTGGAATCGGGTGATTCTGGAAGGCCGTAAGCCGGGCTTAACGTTGGGCATCGGCTGCGAAAGCGCGCAGTTCCCGCTGGCGCAGGTAGGTAAAGATCTGTTCCGCGATTTACGCCGCGTGGCGCAGACGCTGGACAGCATTCACGGCGGCGAGGCCTATCAACAGGTCTGCGATGAGCTGCTGGCCTGTTTTGACGATCCGGAATTAACCTTCTCAGCCCGCATTCTGCGTTCTATGATTGAAGAAGGGATTGGCGGAACCGGCCGTGCGCTGGCCGATCGTTACCGGACCCAGCTGCGTGAAGAGCCGCTGGAGATCCTGAGCGAAGAAGATTTCATCGCCGAGCGCGACGCGTCGGTGGCGCGACAGAAGAAAGTAGAAGCGGAAGACAGCGAGCCGTTTGAGGCTCTGTTGGCGCGGCACGCGTAGCGCTGGAAAAGAAAAAGGCCACATCACTGTGGCCAAACTTTCATCTCTGATTCAGGGATGATGATGATAATAAATGCGCGTCTTTCATATACTGAGACTCGCGGCTGAACAAAGAGTTCATTTTATTTTAAAAAAATTCACTCCCGGAGGTGACGAATGCCGTTGTTAGATAGTTTCACAGTCGACCATACCCGAATGGAAGCCCCAGCGGTGCGTGTCGCGAAGAAAATGAACACGCCGCATGGCGATGAAATCACCGTATTCGATCTGCGCTTCTGCGTGCCGAACCAGGAAGTGATGCCGGAGCGCGGTATCCATACCCTGGAGCACCTGTTCGCCGGCTTTATGCGCGATCATCTGAACGGGAATGGCGTGGAAATTATCGACATTTCGCCGATGGGCTGCCGCACCGGGTTCTATATGAGCCTGATTGGTACGCCGGACGAGCAGCGCGTCGCCGACGCCTGGAAAGCGGCGATGGCCGACGTGCTGAAGGTGCAAGATCAGAACCAGATCCCGGAGCTGAACGTCTACCAGTGCGGGACCTATACCATGCACTCGCTGGAAGAGGCGCAGGAGATCGCTCGTCATATCATTGAGCGCGATGTGCGCATCAACAGCAACGACGAACTGGCGTTGCCGAAAGAAAAACTGCAGGAACTGCACATCTAGTGCTTCCGCCGCGGCCCGACGCCTGTCGCCGGGCCGCTCTCCCGACGCCGCCATGACGACCACCACCACCTTCTCCTTTCAGCACCGCCCGCTGGTGCCCTTTGCCCATGATTACGCTCACGGTGACCAGGAAGACTGGCATCAGCATGACTGCGCCCAGCTGCTGCATATTTTAAGCGGCGTGGTGCGGGTGGCGACGCCGGCAGGCTACTGGGTGGTGCCGCCCGGGCGCGGCGTCTGGCTGCCGGCGGGAACGCCCCACGCGCTGCGCATGACCGGCAACGTCGCGGCGCGCACGTTGTTTATCGATCCGCTGGCGCGCGCCGATCTTCCGGCGGGCTGCCAGATCGTACAGATCACGCCGCTGCTGCGGGAACTGATCGTCTCTTCCCTGGCGCTGGCCGAGCGCTATGCCCCCGCCAGCCGCGACGAACGGATTTATGAGCTGATCCTCGATGAGATCCGCGGGATGGCGATCCTGCCGTTTGGCCTGCCGGAGCCGCAAAGCGAAACGCTGCGCCGGCTGTGCCAGCAGGTGCGCGAGGCGCCGGGCGACGTCTGGAGCAGCAGTCAGGCGGCGAAGGCGTGCAGCATGAGCGAGCGAACCCTGAACCGCCATTTTCAGCAGCAGACTAGCCTGACGTGGCGCGAGTGGGTGCGCCGGGCGAAGCTAATGGAAGCGTTGATTCGCCTGGCGCAGGGCCACTCCGTCCTGCGGGTGGCGCTGGAGCTGGGCTACGGCAGCCACAGCGCCTTCAGCGCCATGTTTCGTCGGGTGATGGGCGTCGCCCCCAGCGACTATTTTCGTCCACCGGCCTGATCGGCGGCGCTGAGCGCATTGCACAGCGCCTGCAGCGAGGCGCGCGCCACGTCATTATCGATACCCACGCCCCAGTAGCTTTCTCCTTGCGGAAAAACGCAGCGGATATAGGCCACCGACCGGCTGTCGCTGCGCGCGCCGAGGGTATGCTCATGATAGTCCTTGATCATAAACGGCTGCCGAAACAGCGCGCTGAGGCCGCTGGCGGCGGCAGAGAGCAGGCCGTTGCCCTGGCCCTGCAGGCGTCGGGTTTCGCCGTGGTGACGCAGCGTCGCCTGCAGGGACAGCTGGCCATCCTGCTGGCTGGCGCTCTGATAATCGACCAGCGTCAGCGCAGGCTGCGCCTGCAGCCCGTAGCGCGTGCGGAACAGCTGCCACAGCGCATGGTGGGTCATCTCTTTGCCGTCGCTATCGGTGGCCTGCTGAACGTGCTGGCTGAAGTCCTGCTGCAGCCCGCGGGGCAGCTTCAGACCATGATTTTGTTCGATAAGCCAGGCGCTGCCGCTTTTCCCCGACTGGCTGTTGACGCGGATCACCGCCTCATAGCTGCAGCCAATATCCTGCGGGTCAATGGGCAGGTAGGGCATCCGCCATGGGTCGCCAGGCTGACGGGCATCAAACCCTTTTTTGATCGCATCCTGATGGGAACCGGAGAAGGCAGTGTAGGCCAGACTTCCCGCCCACGGGTGGCGCGGGTGCACGGGGATCTGATTGCAGTTTTCCACCACTTCCACCACCCGGTTCATCTGCTCGAAGCGAAGCTCAGGGTCGACGCCCTGGCTGTAGAGGTTCATCGCCAGCGTCACCAGGCAGACGTTGCCGGTGCGTTCGCCGTTGCCGAACAGGCAGCCTTCCACCCGGTCGGCGCCGGCCATCACCGCCAGCTCGGCGCTGGCGACGCCGGTACCGCGGTCATTGTGAGGATGCACGCTGATGCAGACCTCGCCGCGGCGGGAGAAATGGCGGCAAAAGTACTCGATCTGATCGGCATAGACGTTGGGGGTGTTGACCTCCACCGTCGCCGGCAGATTGACGATCATCGGTCGCTCGGCGCAGGGCTGCCAGACGTCCGCCACCGCTTCGCAAATCTCAAGCGCAAACTCCGGTTCGGTGAAGCAGAACGTTTCAGGCGAATATTCATATTGCCAGCGGGTCTCCGGCTGTTGTTCGCACTGCTGGCGGATAAGCCGGGTGGCGCGGGTCGCGAGGGCGATCACCTCGGCCTTGTCCATGCCGAAAACCAGTTCGCGGAACAGCGGCGCGGTGGCGTTGTAGAGGTGGACGGTGGCCCGGCGGGCGCCGCGCAGCGCTTCAAAGGTGCGCAGGATCAGCGGGTCCCGCGCCTGGGTCAGCACCTGGATGGTGACCTCCTCCGGGATGCGCTGTTCGTCAATCAGCTGGCGGACAAAGTTGAAATCGGTTTGCGAGGCGGAAGGGAAGGCGACCTCAATCTCTTTAAAGCCGCACTCCAGCAGCAGATCCCAGAACTGCAGTTTGCGGGCGCTGTCCATGGGCTCCGCCAGCGCCTGGTTGCCGTCGCGCAGGTCGGTCGACAGCCAGCGCGGGGCGTGGCTGATTTGCCGGTCCGGCCAGCGGCGGTCGGGCAGGGTAATCGGCGGATAGGGACGGTACTTTTCAGCAGGATGGCTCAGCATAGTGTTCTCCTTAATAGTCAGCCTCTATCCTGCCCGAGCGCCGGCTGGCGGGCTTTCGCAAACGAGACAGAAACTAGCGAGAACTGGACAACCTGACGCCGTAAAAAAGGGACCCGCAGGTCCCTTAATGTGAGGCTTAGTGCGCGCCGCCGCCGCCGCCGCCGGCGCTGAACGGGGGTCTGGCGAACCACACCAGTCCCAACAGCAGGATGAAAATGGCCGCTGAGATCCAGAAGATTTCGTTGGCGGAGATAATCAGCCCCTGGTTGGTTATCTGCTGCGCTATCCAGCCGGACGCCTGCTGCTGCGTCATTCCCATCCCCTGCAGCTGATCGTAGATCTGCTGCGCGTTGGGGTTGAACGGCGTCACCGATTCGGTGAGCTGCGCATGGTGCAGCGCCTCGCGGTTGGTCCACAGGGTGGTGGTGATCGAGGTCCCGATGGAGCCGGCAAGAGTACGGGTGAAGTTCGACAAGCTCGACGCCGCCGCCAGCCGTTCCGGCGGCAGGCCGGAGAGGGTGATGGTGGTCAACGGCATGAAGAAGCAGGCTACCGCGAAGCCCTGGATAAACTGCGGCCACGCCGAGGCGCCAAAATCCATCCCCGGTTCGAAGGTCCAGGCGCGCCAGTAGAAGCAGACGGCGTACATGATAAAGCTGAAGGTGACCAGCCGTCTCATATCGAGCTTATGCGCAAAGCGGCCGATAATCGGCGACAGAATGACCGGGATCACCCCCACCGGCGCTGACGCCAGGCCGGCCCAGGTCGCGGTGTAGCCGTAGACCTCCTGCAACAGCTGCGGCAGCAGCACGATGGCCCCGAAGTAGAGCATGTAGGCCAGGCTGATACAGAGGCAGCCGATGGTGAAGTTGCGCGACTTAAACAGCGACAGATCGACAATCGGGTTATCGTCGGTCAGCTCCCAGACGATCAGGAAGCTTATCGCCACCACCGCCACGATGGTCAGAATGATAATTTCATTGGAGGAGAACCAGTCCAGCTCTTTACCCCGGTCCAGCATCACCTGCAGGCTACCGATACCGATGATCAGCAGCGCCAGGCCGACGCCGTCGATACGCCGCTGTTCGGTTTTGGTTTCCCGGTTGCGCAGGGTCTGCAGGGTCATCAGCACCACCGCCACGCCAATGGGCACGTTGATAAAGAAGATCCATCCCCAGTGGTAGTTATCGCTGATATAGCCGCCGAGGATCGGGCCGCAGATGGGGGCGACGATCACCGTCATCGACCACAGCGCCAGGGCGATAGAGCGTTTCGCCGGCGGATAGTTGCTGAGCAACAGACTTTGCGACAACGGGATCAGCGGCCCGGCAACAATCCCCTGAATGACGCGGAAGAAGATCAGCATCGTCAGGCTGTTGGAGACGCCGCAGGCCCAGGAGGCGATGGCGAAAGCGGTGGTGGACCACAGGAACAGCTTCACCTCGCCCACGCGCTTGGCCAGCCACCCGGTGATCGGAATGGAGATGGCGTTAGCGACCCCGAACGAGGTGATGACCCAGGTCCCCTGGCTCAGCGATGAGCCAAGGTTACCGGCGATGGTCGGGATCGCCACGTTGGCGATAGTGGAATCCAGCACCTGCATGAACGTCGCGAGCGACAGCGCAATGGTCATGATGACCAGTTGCGCGCCTTCCAGCGGTTTTTGCTGTTGCATTACACTCACCCCGAATTATCCGGCGTTGGCCTGAATGATCTCGTCTATCAGTTTATTGACCGGATCGAGAGCGATTTCACGGGCATTGCTCTCGTAGACCGGGGAGCTCCGCACCTGGCTTGCCAGCATTTCGCCATCGCGATCGGTGGTGTTAACTTCCACCAGCGTCGAGAGGCCGATGCGCAGCGGGTGTTCCGCCAGCTGTTTTTCATCCAGTTCGATGCGGACCGGCAAGCGCTGTACCACTTTGATCCAGTTGCCGGTGGCGTTCTGCGCCGGCAGCAGGGAGAAGGCGCTCCCGGTACCCATATCCAGACCAACCACCTTGCCGGTGTATTTCACGTCATCGCCATAGATGTCGCTGATTACGGTGGCCGGCTGGCCGATGCGCATATGCGCCAGCTGGGTCTCTTTAAAGTTAGCGTCGATCCACAGGTTGGTCGCCGGAACCACCGCCATCAGCGGCGTGGTGGTGCCGATCTGCGCCCCAGGCTGTACCGAGCGGCGGGAAACGTAGCCGCTAATCGGGCTGACGATCTGCGTACGCTGCAGGGCCAGCCAGGCGTTACGCACTTCGGTCGCCGCCTGCAGCACCGCCGGCTGCTGTTCCAGTTTGGTTCCCAGCACGATCGCCTGGTTGGCGTTGTACTGCTGGATTGCCACGTCAAGCTCGGCCTGCGCGCTGGCGACGGTGTCGCGGGCGTGCTGCAGCTCTTCGCGGCCGATGAGGTTCGCGGCGCCCAGCGGGATGCGGCGGTTCAGGTCAGCCTGCGCCTGGGCGAGGGCGGTCTTTTTGACGTCAATATTCGCCTGCAGCTGCTTGCTGTTGATCATCTGCTGACGGGTTTGACGCACGCTGGCGGCCAGCTGCGTTTTGGCTTTCTCAAACGCCTGTTGGGCATCGGTCTGATCGAGAGTGACCAGCGGATCGCCTTTCTGCACATAGTCCGTGTTGTCTGCCCAGACTTTGGTCACGCTGCCCGAGACCTGGGCCATAATTTGCACCTGGTTCCCTGCCACGTAGGCATCGTCGGTCTCTTCGTAGTGACGCAGTACCAGAAACCAGTAAATCCCATATGCCACGGCAATAATAATGAAGAGCAATGTCAGCAACAGAAGGGCGCCTTTACGCTTCCCTTTTTTGCTGCCTGGTTGCTGCGGGGTTTGGCTCTCCGCATTTGCGCTCATGTTATTCTCCACGATCTTATTATTTCACATCGGCTGAGCCGACCTGTTTATCAGAAAGGCCAGCAGAGATCTGCTGGCCTGGCTGTTTTCCTTGCAACGTAAAAATGGGCTGAGCGACGCCGCCCTTAGCGTAGAGAGTCCGCCAGCACGCCTTCTTCTTCCATTTGGTCAAGGCGGCTCAGGAGTTTGCGGGTAATGTGTTCGAGCTGATCTTTTTCGCTGGTGCTGAGTGAAGACCACAGCTGGTGCAGGCAGTTATGCTGCGGCGGCAGGACTTCACGCAAAAACTGATGGCCCTTTTCGGTCAGCTGCAGATGCAGACAGCGTCGATCGTTATCGCTCTCGCGGCGTTCAATCCAGCCGCGTTTTTCCAGTTCATCAGCGATACGGGTGGCGTTGGTACGCGACGAGCCCAGCGCACAGCTCAGCTCGGACGGCTGAATGCTGTGGTTTTCCTGCGACTCCAGCGTAATCAGCGCCATAAATAATGTCTCGTTAATTCCCTGCGCTTTGAGCATTTTATTGCGATTTTCCAGCAGCTTACCTTGCATATGCATGCAAAGACGAGTTAACAGAATCTCCTGGAACGGGAAATCTTCATGGCGGCTGGCGCGGAACTTGAGCATTTGCTCAATGGGAGTAAACGAACTATCCATTTGGGTATGACCTCATTAATTACAGCCGATATAATAACTATTGTGACAAATAAATCAAATGAATTATTGACCAAAATTGATACGCAAAGCTTAGAGCCCGCTGGCGATTTTCCAGGCCAGACCGTAGGCCAACGCCGACAGCAGGGTCGGGATAATAATGCTGCGGGTTTTCCAGAAGGCGCCCCCCAGCACCAGGAAGCCGATCAGCGTCGGCGCCAGGCGATGGGCATCGGCGAGGATCTCCGGCACGCTGGAGACCACCAGCAGCGCGCAAATCGAGGCGATGCCGATGGTATCCAGCAGCACGCTGACCGGGCCACGACGGGCAGGCCGGGCATGACCCGCGCGCAGACGCAGGGGAAGATAACGAAACAGATAGTTCACGCCGCCGACAATCACTCCGAGCAGAAGGACCTCACTGTTCATCCGGCATCCCCTTCAGCATGGCCTGGACCAGCGCCGTCAGACACCCGCAGACAATTCCGGCGAGGATCGCCGCCGGAATGGAAAATAACAGAATGCCGCCCAGCGCGCCCGCCAGCGCCGCCGTGACGCACAGCGATTGCTGGCGCTGGAAAGAGGCCAGCAGGAAGCTCATAAACAGCGCCGGCAGCATAAAGCCGAGCGCGGCTTCCACCGCCGGATAATCCACCAGCAGGCCGTTGCCGGACCAGGCGCCGGCCAGCGTGCCGCACACCCACGATGCCCACGAGGTAAATGCGAGACCGAGCATCCAGTTTTCGCTCCAGCGTCGGTTGTCGCGAACCAGCCTGGCGGTGGCGGCGGCGAAAACCTCATCGGTCAGGCCGAAGGCCCAGAGGGCGGTCTTCTTTTTGTCCAGCGCGGTATGAATGCGGCTGCGCAGCGAGGGGCCATACAGCACGTGGCGGACGTCCATCGCCATCACCGTCAGGGCGGCGACCCACAGCGAACTGCCGGCGGCCAGCATGGCGGTGATCACAAACTGGCTGGCGCCGGCGTAAATAATGCAGGAGAAAAACAGGCTTTCCAGCGGGGTGAAACCCAGCCGGGTGGCGTTCAGTCCGAAGGCGAATGCCACCGGAAGGTAGCTAATGACGATGGGGAGACTGTCTTTAATGCCTTCGCCGACGGTAGCGACACGTTCAGATAAGGCACAGGTTAAGGGCGCGGGGTTTTCCATATGAATAACTTATCGCTGGATCCATGTGAAGGTGGCAAATTGACCGATGTCCCCACCTTAACAGAGCGCGACGCGCCTTAACACTATGAAAATGCCCGCAATCCGCTTTTCCATGACCCTGACGGGATGAAAGGCGGGGAAGGGGCCCGGATAAGGCGCCGGGCCTTATCCGGGGGCGGGTTACTGCTGCGCGGCGAGCGCGGCTTTCACCCAGCTGTCGAACAGCGGCTGGTGGGCTTTGATCCAACCATCAACATGACCGTTAATGTCGGCTTCGGAAGCATGGCCTTCGTGCATCATCGCATTCTCGGCGTTGATGTCGGCGATCGGCAGCTTCATGACGCTAAACAGAGTGGCGGCGGCCGGATTTTTCTCCGCCCAGGCTTTGTTGGCGACAATGTGCATGGTGTTGACCGGGAAGCCATAGTTGGCGCCGTTGGCCAGTTTGGTATCGATGTTTTTCTGCTCGCCCGGCAGGGAGGAGAACGGCACCTGCAGCCAGACGACGTCTTTGCCAGGCTTCAGCACGTCGCTAACCCAGTACGGCGTCCAGGTGTAGTAGAGCACCGGTTTACCCTCTTTATAGCGGGCGATGGTGTCGGCCATCATCGCCGCGTAGTTGCCCTGGTTATGGGTAACGGTTTTGCTCAGGCCATAGGCGTCAATCTGGTGGTTAATCACCGCTTCGCAGCCCCAGCCCGGGGTGCAGCCGGTGAGGTCCGCTTTACCGTCGTTGTTAGTATCAAACAGTTTGGCGATCTGCGGATCTTTGAGCTGATCGATAGAGGTGATGTGGTACTGCTCGGCGGTTTTTTTATCGATCAGATAGCCCTGGGCGGCGCCTGAGACGTACACCCCCTTGCGGTAAAATTTGTTATCACCGCCCGCCGCGGCGTACATGTCATCGTGCAGCGGCTGCCAGTTGGTGGCGATAAAGGTAGTATCCCCGGCGGCAATCGAGGTATAGGCAACGTTATAGTCCACTTCGCTCGGTTTTTCGACGGTGTAGCCAAGCTTCTCCAGCGCGCGGCTGACCAGCAGGGTCTGGAAGCTCTCTTCGGAGATAGTGCTCTGCGCCGGCTTGACGGTAATTCCTTTGCCCGGCAGGTCGGCGGCGAAGGCGCTGGTGGCGATCAGGGTGGCAAAGGCGGCGGTGGCCATCATCGTGCTATGTCGCATGGTGGTTCCTCTTATTGTTTAACGGGAAGGGCGGCCCCCCGGCATCGGCTGGTGCCGGGGAGCGGCGCTGTTATCGATCTATCGACAGAAAGGGCGAGTGAGAAGCCCCAGCGGGCCGGTGGTGTACCAGCGGCGGTTGCCGCGACTGCGGGCGTCGCGGCCGACGGCCTGGGTGAGGCGGTCAAGAATAATCGCCAGGATCACGATCCCCACGCCGCCGACGGTGGCCAGGCCCATATCCAGGCGGCCAATGCCGCGCAGCACCATCTGGCCAAGACCGCCGACGGCGATCATTGAGGCGATCACCACCATCGACAGGGCCAGCATCAGGGTCTGGTTAACCCCGGCCATAATGGTGGGCATCGCCAGCGGCAGCTGAACTTTAAACAACAGCTGGCGCGGGCTGGCGCCAAACGAGCGCGACGCTTCGATCAGATCCGCAGGCACCTGGTTTATCCCGAGGATGGTCAGACGGACGATCGGCGGCAGGGCGAAGATAATCGTCACCACCACGCCGGGCACGTTGCCGATGCCGAACAGCATCACGATCGGCACCAGGTAGACGAAGGCCGGCGTGGTCTGCATGGCATCCAGCAGCGGGCGGATAATTTTCGCCGCTCGCGGACTGCGCGCCAGCCAGATCCCCAACGGCAGGCCGATGATCATGCAGAACAGCAGGGCGGTGAGGACCAGCGCCAGGGTGACCATCGCCTGCGACCACGCGCCGATGGCGCCGATGGCAATCAGCGAGACCAGGGTGGCGACCCCCATGCCGAGGCTGGAGATCTGCCAGGCGATCAGCGCGAAGACGATAATCGCCACCGGCGCCGGCATCCCCAACAGCAGCTGCTGGAAGGCGCTGAGGATGTAGTCGATCGGCACGCGGATCCCCTGGAACAGCGGGCGGAAGTGCAGCACGATCCAGTCGATGGCGTGGGTCACCCAGCTGTCGAGCGGGATCAGGGTCTTATGGAACGGATCCATGATATTGAACTGTTCCGGCTGCGGCGCCGGGGCGCTGTGCAGCCAGTCGGCGCCGCCGCCATTAGTCGGCGCGGCAGTTGAGGCGCCACCCCAGGCGTCTGCAGCCTGAGCGGCGCTGTCGGTTGCCGGGGCGCTGTCCCACGGATTGGTTTGATCAGCCATGATTCACCCCCTCGCGATCTAAAGCCTGGAGCAACATTCGTTTGGAAATGATGCCAATATATTGTTGTTCTTCATCCACCACCGGGACGGCGCACGGGGCGTGGCCGACGTGGGAGAGCAGATCGCTGAGCGGCGTTTGCGCCTCCACCGCCAGCGGGGCGTCAATCAGCGCCGCCTCGATCCCCTGGCCGGCGCTGAGCGCGGTTTTCAGAGAATCGATCGAGACAATCCCGACAAAGCGATTACCGCGCTCAATGACATAACCATATTCGCGGTCTTCATCCTGTAATAATTTCAGCGCAGAGCGGGGGCCAAAACCTGGCGTTTTACGAATCAGGCCGACCGGGCTACGACGGGCAATATCTTTCGCGCTGAAGACCTGGCTAATATCGACGCCGCGGAAGAAGGTGCGGACATAATCATTGGCCGGATTATTCAATATTTCATCCGGAGTGCCGACCTGAACCACTTCGCCATTTTGCATAATGGCGATACGGTCGCCAATTCGCATGGCTTCATCAAGGTCATGGGAAATAAAGACAATGGTACGCTGATGCTTAGCCTGTAATTTGATCAGCTCATCCTGCATTTCGGTGCGAATGAGCGGATCGAGCGCGGAGAAGGCTTCATCCATTAACAGAATATCGGGATTAATCGCCAGGGCGCGGGCTAAACCGACGCGCTGACGCATCCCGCCGGAGAGTTCATCCGGCCAGGCGTGGGCATAATTCTCCAGCCCCACCTGACGCAGCGCTTCCCGCGCTTTTTGCTCTCGCTCAGCGGTCGGGACGCCGGCAAGCGCCATGCCAAACGCCGTATTGTCGAGCACGCTCATGTGCGGCATCAGCGCAAACGACTGAAAAACCATCGCAATTTTTTTACGACGCACCTCGCGCAGCTCGGCGTCCGACATTTTGGCGATATCGACCCCGTCAATCAGCACCTGGCCGCGGGTGGGTTCAATCAGGCGATTGAGAAGGCGAACCATGGTGGATTTCCCCGAGCCGGAGAGCCCCATGATGACGAATATCTCGCCTTCTTCAATGGCCAGACTGGCGTCTTTGACGCCAAGCGACAGCCCCGTTTTTTCCAGTATTTGCGCTTTGTTGAGTCCTTTCTCAATATATTTGAAAGCACGGTGAGGGTGCTCGCCAAATATCTTATAAAGATTTTTAATTTCTAATTTAATTGCCATGCAATAGAGAAGTTCCTGTTATTTGTTTATTGCGATATGGTACCCAATGGTGATAATGATCTTTTTACACCCTAACATACTCAGATTCTGTGACAACCCTCAATGGCGAACTCTCGGCAAAATGGAGTGAGGGACATGGCGGCACAGCCCCCGTGATATAAGGGCTGAGCGGTAATTTGTTGTGGGTAATATTTTTTGATTATCTTTGGATAATTAGACTGAAATGGACCGGTTTTCTGCTAAATATGACGAAGTGATGACGGTTAGACCATGGAGAGAATATTTGGTGGATTAATCGCGATTCTGTGAAATTGATCACCAGGAATATGCGGGCGATATTCCTGGTGAAAGTACGGTTAAAAGTCCCAGTCGTCGTCGGCGGTCTCTTCCATTTTTCCTATCACGTAGGAGGAGCCGGAGCCGGAGAAAAAGTCGTGGTTTTCATCGGCGTTGGGTGACAGCGCCGCGAGGATCGCCGGGTTAACCGCCGCCATCTCCGCCGGGAACAGCGCCTCGTAGCCGAGGTTCATTAGCGCTTTGTTGGCGTTGTAGCACAGGAAGGCGCTGACGTCGTCGAACCAGCCGCTCTCGCCGTAAAGTTCCCGGCTGTAGGCCAGCTCGTTGTCGTACAGATCCATCAGCAGATCGAGGGCGAAGTTTTTTAATTCTTCGCGCTTACCGGGGCTGACGATCTCCAGCCCTTTCTGATACTTGTAGCCGATGTAATAGCCATGCACCGCTTCATCGCGAATGATCAGGCGGATCAGATCCGCGGTATTGGTCAGCTTTCCCCTACTGGAGAAGTGCATCGGCAGCCAGAAGCCGGAATAGAAGAGAAAGGATTCGAGGAACACGCTGGCGATTTTTTTCTTCAGCGGCTCGTCGGCCTGATAGTAGCCCAGCATCAGCTGCGCTTTGCGCTGCAGGGGTTCGCAGCTTTCGCTCCAGGCGAAGGCGGCATCCACCTCTTTGCTGTGGCACAGCGTGGAAAAGATGGAGCTGTAAGAGCGGGCATGAACCGCTTCCATAAAGCTGATGTTCGACAGCACCGCCTCCTCATGCGGGGTCAGAGCGTCCGCCATCAGCGCCGGCGCGCCGATGGTGTTCTGAATGGTGTCGAGCAGGGTCAGCCCGGTAAAAACGCGAATGGTCAACTGCTGCTCCGCCGCGCTGAGGGTTTGCCAGGCGGGAATGTCGTTCGACAGCGGCACTTTCTCCGGCAGCCAGAAGTTGCTGGTGAGACGATTCCACACCTCCAGATCTTTATCGTCATCGATGCGGTTCCAGTTGATCGCGCTGACGCGCGTTAAATGGGTCATCCTGTTCTCCTTACAGCGCGCAGGATACGCAGCCTTCAATTTCAGTGCCTTCCAGCGCCAGCTGGCGCAGTCGGATGTAGTACAGCGTCTTAATGCCTTTCTTCCATGCGTAGATTTGCGCCTTGTTGATATCGCGGGTGGTGGCGGTATCCGGGAAGAACAGGGTCAGCGACAGCCCCTGATCGACGTGGCGCGTCGCCTCGGCGTAGGTGTCGATGATCTTCCGGGGGCCTATCTCGTACGCATCCTGGTAGAGGGCCAGATTATCGTTATTCATAAACGGCGCGGGGTAGTACACCCGTCCGGTTTTCCCCTCTTTGCGGATCTCAATCTTCGAGACGATCGGGTGAATGCTGGAGGTAGCATGGTTGATGTACGAGATCGAGCCGGTGGGCGGCACCGCCTGCAGATAGCGGTTGTAAATGCCATAGCGCATGACGTCGTCGCGCAGCTGGCGCCAGCTTTCCCGGTCGGGCAGGGAGATGCCGGCGCGGGCGAACAGCGCACGGACCCGTTCGGTTTTCGGCTGCCACGACTCCTGCAGATATTTGTCGAAGTATTCCCCGCTGGCGTAGCGCGACTGCCCGAAGCCGGCGAAGCGCTGGCCGCGCTCGCGGGCCAACAGCATCGAGGTATGCAGCGCGTGCCAGGTCACGGTGTAGAAGTAGATATTGGTGAAGTCCAGCCCCTCCGGGCTGCCGTAGGCAATGCCTTCCCGCGCCAGATAGCCGTGAAGATTCATCTGCCCCAGGCCGATGGCGTGGGAGGCGGCGTTGCCGGCCGCCACGGAGGGGACCGACTGAATGTGGCTCATGTCGGACACGGCGGTCAGGGCGCGCACCGCGGTGGCGATAGTGAGGCCGAAATCCGGCGAGTCCATGGTGTGGGCGATGTTCAGCGAGCCGAGGTTGCAGGAGATATCTTCCCCGATATGGGCATAGCTGAGATCTTCATTATAGGCGGACGGCGTACTGACCTGCAGGATCTCGGAACACAGATTGCTCATGGTGACCCGCCCGGCCACCGGACTGGCGCGGTTCACCGTGTCTTCAAACATGATGTACGGGTAGCCGGATTCAAACTGGATCTCCGCCAGGCGCTGGAACAGGTCGCGGGCGCGGATCCAGCGTTTGCGAACCCGATCGTCGGCTACCAGCTGTGGATAGAGGTCGCCGATGGCGCAGTCGGCGAAGGGCTTGCCGTACAGCCGTTCGACATCATACGGCGAGAAGAGCGCCATCTGCGCGTCTTCTTTCGCCAGCTGGAAGGTGATGTCAGGGATCACCACCCCCAGCGACAGGGTTTTGATGCGGATTTTCTCATCGGCATTTTCACGCCGGGTATCAAGGAAGCGCAAAATATCGGGATGGTGAGCGTGCAGCCAGACCGCCCCCGCCCCCTGGCGGGCGCCGAGCTGGTTGGCATAGGAGAAGGCGTCCTCCAGCATCTTCATCACCGGCACCACGCCGGAGGACTGATTTTCGATGCGCTTGATCGGCGCCCCGGCCTCGCGCAGATTGGAGAGTAAAAAGGCCACGCCGCCGCCGCGCTTCGACAACTGCAGCGCCGAGTTCACCGCCCGGCCGATGGACTCCATATTATCTTCAATGCGCAGCAGGAAGCAGGAGATCAGCTCCCCGCGCTGCTGTTTGCCGGCGTTAAGGAAGGTGGGCGTAGCCGGCTGGAAGCGGCCGCTGAGTATCTCCTCCGTCAGCTGCCGCGCCTGCTGTTCATCGCCCCGGGCCAGCGTCAGGGCCACCATAACGCTGCGTTCCGCGAAATCCTCGAGGTAGTGCTTGCCGTCAAAGCTCTTCAGCGCGTAGCTGGTATAGAACTTCCAGGCGCCGAGGAAGGTCTGGAAGCGAAACGCGGCGCGCCGGGCATGGGCGAACAGCGCCAGCACAAACCCGCGATCATAGCCGGCCAGCAGCTGGGGATCGTAATAGCCCTCGCGGACGAGCCAGCTGAGTTTATCCTCCTGGCTGGCAAAGGCGAGGGTGTTGGGCTGAACCTGGGTCGCCATAAAAGCCTCAACCGCCTGGCGATCTTTCTCAAACGGGATGCGGCCCTCGCTGTCGTACAAATTCAGCATCGCATTGAGGGCGTGAAAATCCACGGCGGCGGTTATACGTTCTGCGGTTGTCGTTGCCAAAATTCGCTGACTCCTTTACGCACGTTATCGATATCGTCGGGGGTTCCCATCAGCTCGAAGCGGTAGAGATAGGGCACGGCGCATTTCTGCGCGATGACATCCCCGGCGCGCCCCCAGGCGTCGCCAAAGTTGCGATTGCCGGCGGCAATCACCCCGCGGATCAGCCGACGGTTATGTACGTCGTTTAAAAAGCGGATCGCCTGACGCGGCACGGCGCCGGCGGTACCGCCGCCGCCATAGCTGGGAACGATGAGAATATAGGGCTCGTCTACCTGCAGAGGTTCACGCTCGTTCAGCGGGATGCGCACCGCCGGCAGCCCCAGGCGCTGCACAAAGCGATGGGTGTTCTCCGAACGGCTGGAGAAGTAGACGATGAAGCTCATGCGCTGGCCGCCGCGACGGAGGGGCGCAGGCGATTGATCATATCCGGGCGGAAGCCGCTCCAGCGCAGGTCGCCGGCGATCACCACCGGCAGCTGGCGAAACCCCTGCTCGCGCAGGGTGTCGGCGGCATCCGGTTGCTGGTCGACGTTGACCATTTCAAAGGCCAGCCCCCGGCTCTCCATGGCTCGTCGGGTGGCATGGCACTGCACGCAGTCATTTCGAGTGTAAATAGTAATGCGCATGATTCGTATTTCCATTTAAGATAACAGCACGGCGCTAAACGTAGCGTCGAACGTTGTGGGCCATTCGATAAGGAAATACTAGATGTAGTTATTTAAAACTTCAACCACTCAATATATAGCGTTTTTAGCAAAGAATTCCCCCGCCGGGGTGGCCAGGCGGAGGAGGGGGAAGGCTACGCGAAACTACAGACGCATGGCGACGGCGAGGCGGTTAAAGGCGTTCATCAGGCTGATGGCGAAGGTGAGATCGCTTATCTGACGTGGGGTAAAATGTTCGCGCAGCGGCAGGTAAACCTCATCTTCCGCATGGCTGGCGGCGATGTCGGTGACCGACTCGGCCCAGGCAAGCGCCGCGCGTTCGCCAGGGGTAAAATGGTCGCTCACCCGCCAGCCGGCCAGGGCATCCAGCTTGCTCTGCGCCATGCCGCCTTTGCGCAGCGCCTGGCTGTGCTTCTCAAGGCAGAAGGCGCAGCCGTTGATCTGCGACACGCGTAAATAGACCAGCTCCACCAGGGCGCTGCCCAGCTCGCTTTTCTCCAGCGCGAGGCTGGCCTGCACCAGCCCTTTATAGACTTCCGGGCTCAGTTCACTGAATGGCTGACGTAATTGGCTCATGGTGTTCTCCTCTCTAAGACGGCAGCCAAAATAGCACTATAATGGACTGCAAAAGATAGCCATATTGTGATGAAAAAAGCAGACCATAATGGAAGCCAGCCACCTCCCTCTCTATCAACGCATCGCCCGCCAGCTGAAATCCGCCATTGAACGTGGCGAACTGGCTCCGGGCAGCCGTCTGCCCGCCAGCCGGGTGTTTGCCCAGGAGCAGGGCGTCTCCCGGGCGACCATCGAAAACGCCTGGGGCGAACTGGTCGCCCAGGGCTGGCTCGAGCGGCGCGGGCAGGCGGGAACCTTTGTCAGCGAGCGGCTCAGTCCGCGCCAGCTGGCGCCTGTGCCGCCAGCGCAACCTGCCGCGCCGGCGGAGCCGTTGCCGTTTCAGATGGGGCTCCCGGCGCTGGATCTCTTTCCGCGCGGGCTGTGGGCGCGGGTGATGGGGCGCCGGCTGCGGACGCAGTCGCGGTTCGATCTGGCGCCCGGCGATCCCGGCGGCGACCCGCTTCTGCGTCAGGCGATCGTCGACTATCTGCGCTTGTCGCGCAGTATCGACTGCCAGCCGGAGCAGGTCCTGATCGCCGGCAACTATGCCACCGCCATGAACCTGATCCTGCGTACCCTGGCGCAGCCGGGGCAGCATATGTGGATGGAGGATCCGGGATATCCCTTTATCCGCCCGGTGGTTGAGGCCGGGCAACTGGTGGTGGATGCGATCCCGGTGGACGACGAAGGGATGGATATCGCCTGGGGCCAACGCCATCACCCGCAGGCGCGGTTTGCCCTGCTCACCCCGGCGCATCAGAGTCCGCTGGGAGTGGCGCTCTCGCTGCCCCGGCGTCGCCAGCTGTTGGCATGGGCCGCGGAGCGTGACGCCTGGATCATTGAGGATGATTACGATAGCGAGTTTCGCTATCGCGGCAAACCGCTGCCGCCGCTGAAAAGCCTTGATGCGCCACAGCGGGTCATCTACGCGGGCACCTTCAGTAAGTCGATGTTTCCGGCGCTGCGCACCGCCTGGCTGGTGGTGCCGACCGCGCTGGCGGCGCGTTTTCACCAGACCGTGGAGCGCCTGCCCTGCACCGTTCCCACCCTGTGGCAGCAGACGCTGGCGGATTTTATCCAGCAGGGCCATTTCTGGCGTCATCTGAAAAAAATGCGCGCCAGCTACAGCCAGCGCAGGGAGTGGCTGGAGTCGGCTCTGCAGGCGCAGGGCTTTCAGGTCACGCCGCAGCAAGGGGGGATTCAGCTGGTCATGCCGGTCAACGGCGACGATCGCCTGCTGGCCCAACGGGCGGTGGCGGACGGGCTGGCGGTACAGGCGTTGAGCGACTGGCGGATGCGCCATACCGGCGAGGGGGGATTACTGATGAGTTTTACCAATATTCGCTCGCCGGCAATGGCTGGCGCGCTGGCCCGGCGGCTGAGGGAGGCGATCGGCGTCGGCGGCGTCACGCCCGCTGGCGTATAAAAAACCCCTGCGGCCAGAGGCGCGCAGGGGCTGACGCGTATTTGTTATCTTCATTGCTTTCCGTGAAGCAGGCGGGCTTCCGCGCGCTTATCGCGCGGCGGCAGCAAACGCTATAACTATTATCGACGTAAATTGAGCAATACGCCAATAAATACCCCGACGGCGGCGGCGGCGCCCACGCTGTGCCACGGTTTATTGCGCACGTAGGTGTCGGCGCAGCCCAGCGCATCGCACGCTGCCTGGCGCGCATCCAGCGCCGCCTGCTGCACCCGGTTGTGGCCATTAAGGCGGGCGCGGGTCTCTTTTAACAGCGACTGCGCTTTGGCACGCGCCGCTTCCGCTTCCTCTTTCGCGTCACTGCCCCACGATTTCAGCACCTCTTCCAGCGTGTCCGCTAATTGGCTGACATCGTTATGAATATCTTCGGCGTTCTCGTCAAAATTGTTGCGGTTCACATGGTTAGCCATCGTTATCTCCCTTAATTCCATCGAGTGAGTAAGTGTAGGACAAGATTTTGAATTATGCTTACTGCTGTGGTTTCTGGAATATTCCGAAAGCACTGCCCTTAATGAATAAGGTAAGGTCAATGTGCGGTAAAAGATAACGAGGAATCAGTATGTATTTAAGACCCGATGAGGTGGCGCGTGTTCTTGAAAAAGCCGGCTTCACCATGGATGTTGTGACGCAAAAAGCGTACGGCTATCGCCGCGGCGATAATTATGTTTATGTGAACCGCGAAGCGCGCATGGGGCGAACAGCGTTAGTTATTCATCCAGCGTTAAAAGAGCGCAGCAATATGCTGGCTGAACCGGCTTCAGATATCAAAACCTGCGACCATTATGAACAGTTTCCGCTGTATTTAGCCGGGGATGCGCAGCAGCATTATGGTATTCCGCACGGCTTTAGCTCACGCATGGCGCTTGAGCGTTTTCTTAATGGACTGTTTGGCGAAGCCCAGCCGGCCATGTCGACGAATTAATTCGCTGGATAAAGACCCGGGAGAAGTTGGCTGGCGGGAGGAAGCGACTGGCAGAGCCAGTCGCTGTTAACGTGTCGGTCAGGCTTTTGCCTGCTGGTAGGGCGCCACGCGGAACAGGCGGCGGCAATAGTCGAGGAAGTAGCCGTAAGCGGCGCCCATCATCATTGAAACCGCCAGGTTCGAGCTCACCGCAGCGACAATCTGGTGCCAGTCCGCACCCACGCTCCACAGAATGGCGACATAAACCGGCGACTGAAAGGTCACGTAGGCCAGCACGTCGGCCATATTTTTCATCCAGCCGGCCGGAGTGATGCGCCGGGCCTGACGCATCGCGAAGTCGCGATATATCCCGTAAGGGACAGCAATAATAATGTTGACCGGGATCGCCACCAGGCGCGACGATAACGACTGCTCAAACGTCATACCAGAGAGAAAAATTTCGATCATCATGTTGACGACGGTGCAGTAAACCACCATCGCAAAGGTGTCTGCAACCGCATGCCGCAAGCGGGAGTGCGCAGAGAACATCGGAGTGCTCCTCGAAAATGAAGTCAATAACGCCGAAAAATGCGCGTTGGTATAGCGTTTTTGGGCTGCCTGTTTTGATGTGCGTAGAGTATATCTCTGTATTAAAAGTGGCAACTAGCTATAAATTTTTATTTATTGCCTTTTTGTCGATAAAATACTCTGCGAGGGTCTGTTTTTTGCCCGTTACGCTACTTTTAGTGCTGGTTTTATTAAATTCTTTTAATTTCAAATGGTTGTGTTGTTTTACGCCATGATATCTGACCAGGGGGTCGGTATCTGACCGCCCGCTGTGGCGCAAAATCGCGTTAGCCTGTGATGAGGGTCATGTTTAGATGTTTTTATGCCATTATGCCGGTTTTTGTGGTGAAAAATTCTAAAAAGATATGTGGCGTTTTATTCTGAATGACTGAGTAACTATTCATTTGGCCGCGCGGAGAGGGCCTGCGCATTCACCGACGATAAGAGGATAACCCGCTGACCATAAAGGTAATATCGCCTTCTTGATATATTTCCCTATCTCACCATTCGCCGTTTTTATTTATTCAGGGTCTTATTGGCCTGCGCTGGCGAAAAAGAACCGGGGATTTCCTGATATAAAGTAGGTGGAAAAGGTTTACTCTCTGCATAATATATTTATCTGGATAACCGAAGGCTGGAAATAAATAAACGTTTCTATTACACTTGCCGCGTTGTGTCTTTTAATTTGCTATTTGGAATTTTTTAATTTTATGTCTTCAATGTTACACAAACTGAATAATATCCGTTCACTGCGCGCGCTGTCCCGTGAATTCTCCATTGACGTGCTTGAAGAGATGCTGGAAAAGCTCAGGATCGTCACTGAAGAAATACGTACGCAACAGCAGCTGGCGGCGCAGCAGCAGGCGGAATATCAGGAAAAAGTGAATACCTGGCTTGAGCTGATGCGCGCCGACGGTATTTCTCCTGACGAGCTGGTGGCCGATATTCAGCCGCCGATGGCGGGCGGTAAAAAGCGCAAACCGCGCCCGGCGAAATATCGTTATACCGATCATACCGGCGCCGAGAAAACCTGGACCGGCCAGGGAAGAATGCCGAAGCCGATTGCCCAGGCGGTCGCCGAGGGGAAATCGCTGGACAGCTTTTTAATTTAAAACCGATGCGGCCAGCGCCGCGACGGCGGAGAGACCCACCGTCCGGCCTGGCCTTATGACCTGCAGCGAGGGGCTTCAGCAGACGCCGAAGTCCCCCTCTTCCTGATAGGACGTCACCTCGTCTGACTTCAGCGTATAGCGTTCTCCCTGCTCCTGCGCGGCCTGAACCACCACCAGATCCTCGCCCTGCACTTCGACCACTTTCAGTTTTGGCCCGCCCGCACGCGGTTGTACCAGATCGCCGACAGAAAACATCATTCACTCCTCACTGTTAATACCACGGATGAACCTAAACCATAGCTCAACGCCCGCGCACTGAACACCGGGTGTGCTCTTTTTTGTTAAAACAATTTGGAGGTATATGTATTAATGTTGTTAATGTTTTGCTGGCGCCATACCGCTGCTGACAAGGGGGACGGCGAGGGTAGGGTTACCATCAATCAGGTCAGGAAAGACACCATGAAGTATATCATTCTGTTGATCATTGTTATTGCTGTGCTGTATGTCCATTACCGCGGACGGGTGCGCTATCGTTTCTGGCGACAGCTCTCCGACCATTCCACATTTACCGCGCCGTTGAATGGATTTATGTATTTATTTTCCCGCGTGCCGAATACGCCTTATCTGCGCCCGGAGATGTTTCCCGAGCTGGCGATATTGCAACAAAACTGGCTGGTTATTCGCGAGGAAGGCATCCGCCTCCAGCAGCTGGAGCAGATTAAAGCGGCCGATAAATATAACGATGCCGGATTTAACTCATTTTTTAAAACCGGCTGGAAACGCTTTTATCTGAAATGGTATGAGGATGCCCATCCCTCCGCCAGCCAGCTTTGCCCACAAACTACCGCGCTGCTGCGGGATATTCCGTCGGTGAAAGCGGCCATGTTCGCCACCCTGCCGGACGGCAGCCGTCTACCGCGCCATCGCGACCCCTACGCCGGTTCCCTGCGCTTTCATCTTGGCCTCGCGACGCCGAACGATGACCGCTGCTTTATCGAGGTGGATGGTCAGCGCTACAGCTGGCGCGACGGGGAAGGTGTGCTGTTTGACGAGACCTATATCCACTATGCGGAAAATACCAGCGGTGAGAATCGGCTGATTCTGTTCTGTGATATTGAACGGCCGATGCGCTACCGCTGGGCGCAGAAGGTCAACCACTGGCTGGGGCGCAATCTGATGAGCGCCGCCTCGGCGCCCAACGACGCCAGCGATCGCACTGGCGGAATTAACCGGGCGTTTCGCTATATCTACCAGATCCGCATTGTCGGCAAGCGGCTGAAAAAATGGAATAAGACGGTCTATTACGTCGTCAAATGGCTGCTTTTCGGCGGCATTGCCTGGCTTATCTGGAGTGCGTTTTAACTCCCCTGGCGCCGGTTCCACGGCATGATCGCCAGCAGGCGCGCCATGCCGCAAAAGCCGGTTATCCCGGCGAAAGTGAGCCCGGCGCCGACCGCGCCGCTGAGCAGGAAAAAGCCGCCGTTCACGGTATAGCCCAGCAGCACCCCCAGTAAGATCAGAGCGCCAGCGGCGATTTGCACCTGGCGCATCAGCGGCAGCGGTTGCGATTTATCTTCCTCAACCGGGAGCCCCGCGGCTTTCCATGCCTGAATCCCCCCCGCCAGCAGGCTGACCTGCGCCGGCGCGGCGGCGGCGGCCAGACGAATAGCGTTGTTCTGCGTCCGGGAGCCGGCCTGGCAGTGGAAGATCACGCGCTCGCCGGCCCGGGCGTTTAGGGTCGCGCCGCCGTTCAGGGTGGCGAGCGGCACCAGCTCGGCATCGGGAATATGTTCGCGCGCGTATTCATCCGCATCGCGGATATCTATCAGTCTGGCGCCCTGGGCAATCTGCACCCGGGCTTCGGCAGGGGTTAAGGTGGCGATGGTCATAGGATCCTCACGGGCAATAGAGCGTTTTCAGCGTGTTGATCACCTGCTGTACCGCAGGATGGGTGATGAAATAGTGGATGCGCTGAGCGTCGCGTTCGCTGTCGATCAGCCCCTCGTCACGCATCCGCGCGAGGTGCTGCGAGGTGGCGGAAGGGCTCAGGCCGGTAGCGCGGGCCAGTTCACCGGCGCTGGCCCGCGGCGCGTCGCATAGCATGCACAGGATCAGCAAGCGGTGAGGATTGCTCATCGCTTTCATCAGCGCGGCGGCTTCGCCGGCGCGGGCCTGCAGGTCTTCGGGTGTGGTCATGTATTTTAGCTTTTTCTAAATTTAGATAACTCTAAAATAAAAAAGCCGCCAGCGCCAGCCCCTTTTTCCCCGCGACTCAGGCCGGAACGGCGAGATCGGCTATCTGCGCCCGGGCGCTGGCGATCCCGGCGTCGCGACCGTGCGGGCGGTTATCCAGCCCTTCGGCATAGATAAATTCCACCTCATGGATCCCCATCAGCCCCAGCACCGCGCGCAGATAGGGGGTGACGGCGTCGGTGGTTTCTCCCTGGTGAACACCGCCGCGGCTGCTGACGACCACCGCCCGGACGCCCTCGACCAGCCCCTGCGGCCAGCTGTCGGTGTAGCGAAAGGTTTCCCGCGCCCGCGCCACGAGGTCGAACCATTTCTTCAGATCGGTCGGGACGTTGAGGTTATACATCGGGGCACCGATCACCAGCAGGTCGCTGGCTTTTAACTCGGCGATAAACTGGTCGGAGAGCGCTACCGCCGCGCGGATGGCCGGCCGCGGATCCGCCGCCCCGCGCAGGGCGGCAAACAGCGCGCCATCCAGCGTCGGCAGCGCCATAGCGCTGAGATCGTGTTCGCGGATCCGATCGTGGCGGCCCGCCGCCTGGCGCGCTGCGATAAATTCGTTAATCAGCTGATTGGTCAGGGAAGTTTCGCCATTAATACTGGACTTTAATACCAGAACGTTAGCCATGATGAGTGCCTCAAGTGAAGGATAGAAGCAGAGACTAACACTGTCTTTTTTCTCTCTGGAGTGACATTATTTTCCTCTATTGTATCCCGTAAGGAACCAATCTGTGCGCGACGATCTGAACGCGATCCCCGTGTTTGTCACTGTGGTCGAGAGCGGTAACTTTGCCAGCGCGGCGACGATCCTCCACGTGACGCGTTCGGCGGTGGGAAAAACCATTGCCCGGCTGGAAGCGCGTCTCGGCGTGGCGTTATTCCAGCGCACCACCCGCAGGCAACTGCTGACGGAAGAGGGAGAGCAATTTTATCACCAGTGTCGGGAGGCGCTGGGACGCATTCGCGAGGCCGAAGAAGCGCTGCAGCGCGGCAAAGGCGAGGTGCAGGGACGGCTGCGGATTTCGCTGCCGGTGCTGTTTGGCCAGCGCTGCGTGGCGCCGCTGCTGTTCCGCCTGAGCCAGCGCTATCCATTGCTGAAGCTCGAGCTCCACTACAGCGACCGGCAGGTCAATCTGCTGGAAGAGGGGTTTGATCTCGCGGTGCGTATCGGGAGCCTGGCCGATACCGGGTCGCTACGGGCGCGGGCGCTGGGGGAGCATGGCATGGTGCTGTGTGCGGCGGCGGAGTACCTGCGTCGCCAGCCGGCGCCGCAGACCATCGCCGGGCTGAGCGAGCACCGCACCCTCGGCTATCTGCATAACGGTCAGCTGCAAAAATGGCAACTTTACGACCCGCAGCAGGGCGAAGTGCGCTTCACCCCGGAGGCGTGGCTGGTGCAGGATGACTTTGCAGCCATCGCCGCGGCGGCGCAGCAGGGAATGGGCATCGCCTGGCTGCCGGACTGGCTGGTGGCGCAGGCGCTCGCCGACGGGACGCTGCAGCAGGTTCTGGCGCCCAGCGACCGTGTGCGTTTCGCCATCCACGCGGTGTGGCCGGAAGGGCCGTGGCTGCCGCAAAAAACGCGGGTGACGATCGATGCCCTGCGGGCGGGGCTGGGTCTGGCGTAGCGTCCGCGGCCGGCGCGCTTTAGGCCATCGCCTCAGCGGCGTGGCCGTCCGGCACGGGCGGCGCGGCGGTATAGCGTGCTGCGGGCGATGCCCAGCATCTGCGCCGCCCGGCTGACGTTGCCGTTGACCCTGGCGAGGGTATCGACAATCAACTGCTCGTCATGGGCCTGTAACCCCCCGCGCGGCAGCGGCGCAGGCGCAGCGCGGTATGCGTCCGGCAGCGCATCGGGCGTCAGCGTGTCGCCCTCATCGGCCAGAGCCAGCATCACCTTCAGGACGCTCTGCAGCTGGCGCACGTTTCCCGGCCACGGCAGCTGGCTGAGGTGGGTCAGCAGCGCGGTGGACAGCGTCACCCGGCGCGAAGCGCCGCCCAGGTCGCGCCACAGGGTGGCGATAAAGGTTTCCAGCGCCGGCCACTCGCGTAGCGGAGGCAGCGCCAGGGCGTACTCCCGCAGGCGCCACAGCAGATCTTCGCGAAATTCGCCGGCGCTGACCCGCTGGGTCAGGTTGCGGTGCGTGGCGCAGATCAGGGCGAAGTTCACCGGCACGCTGCGGCTGGCGCCGAGCGGGGCGACCTCTTTCTCCTGCAGTACTCGCAGAAGGCGGGTCTGCAGCGCCAGCGGCATATCGCCGATCTCATCAAGAAACAGCACCCCGCCCTCGGCCTCGCGGATTTTGCCGATATAGCCGTTTTTGCTGGCGCCGGTAAACGCCCCTGGCTGGTAGCCGAAAAGCTCGGACTCGATCAGCGATTCCGGAATGGCGGCGCAGTTAATGGCGACGAATTTACCGCTGCGCCAGCGGCTGTGCTGGTGCAGCGTGCGGCTGACATACTCTTTGCCGCTGCCGGTTTCCCCCTCAATACAGAGCGCGATGCCGGCGTTAAGCAGCCGGAGCAGCTTTTCGCCTTCCCGCGGGCTGGTGAAGGGGAGCTGCATGGCCGGCGGGGCGCTCACCGCCACCCGGCGGCGGGTGGGCTCGCGCAGGCGATAGTGATAGCGACCCTGCGGGGTGGTCAGGGGCAGGGGAACGCTGACCGCCGTTTGCGTCAGCGTCGGAAAAAGCGACGCAAAGGTGAGCTGGCCAAACTGTGCCGCGCTCAGGCCGAACTCGCGCATCGCCAGCCGGTTGCCGGCGGTAAGGACGTTGTCGGAAAAGACCAGCAGCAGTTCCTCCACACTGTCGAGCTTGTCCACCTGCCGGTGGAGGCTCATCAGCCACTGCTCAGGATGCAGGCTCTGCTTCACCCACAGATACTCAATCTGCTTTGCCGCCGCTTTCACCCAGCCAAAGGTGTGCTGGTGGGGAAAATCCGCCGGGCCGGAGATATCCAGCACGCCGGCGATGCTTCCGTCCGGCCGCTGGAGCGGCATCGCCGCGCAGTACAAATTCTGGTTGCGGGTGAGAAAGTGCTGACGCCCATCGATTTCGCAGCCGTCGTCAATCGCCAGCGCGGTGCCGATGGCGTTGGTCCCGCGTCCGCTTTCGCTCCACAGATTGCCCGGCGCCAGCGCGACGCGCTGAGCCTTCTGCATCGCCTGGGTATCGCCGACGGTATGGAGCACCAGACCGCCGGGGTCGGAGAGGATCACCACCGACTGCAGGTCCGCCACCTGGCGCGACAGGGCTTCCACCACCGGCTGCGCCAGCTGCTGCAGGCTGCGGTGGCTGGCGAGCCGGTCCGCCAGCTCGCCGGCGTCGAGGCGGGGAAAATCCTCGGTGGCGGGATCCAGACCGTAGCGCTGGCAGCGAGACCATGAATCGCTCAGCAGGGGATTGGCGTTAACCTCTGGGGCGAGAAGAAAGGGATTGCCTGGCACAGGGCACCTCTGGGTCGATGTTGCTGTGTTGCAATATTGTAGCCATTTGGTTTATTTGGTGTTGCGATTTGCAACACATAAGTGGAAACCCGTGCGACAGTGGCTGACCATCTGCCCAGTCAGTGAATGCAACCTGTTAATAAATGAAGATATTTAGAGAAAATGAAAAACTGGCATAACCCCTGCAAAGTGAGAAGCGTTCGGCGGCAAGTTTAAAAAATCAATATGCCGCTGCGTCTCAACCCTACAGAAGGAGATTTGCGATGCGTTATGCACACCCTGGCCAGCCCGGCGCCCTGGTTTCATTGAAATCCGCTTACGGCAACTTTATTGACGGTAAATTTGTCGAGCCGCTGAGCGGTGAATTCTTTATGAATACCTCCCCGGTAGACGGCAGCAACATTGCGCAGTTTCCCCGGTCGGACGCCAGAGATATTGACTTCGCCCTCGACGCCGCCCACCGTGCGGCGCCGGCGTGGGGCAAAACCTCAGTGCAACAGCGCTCCAGGCTGCTGCTGCAGGTCGCCGACCGTATTGAACAGCATCTGGAATATCTGGCGGTGGCGGAGAGCTGGGACAACGGCAAACCGATCCGCGAAACGCTGAATGCCGACCTGCCGCTGGCGGTGGATCACTTTCGCTACTTCGCCGGCTGCCTGCGCGCCCAGGAGGGAAGCACTGCCGAAATTGACGAAACAACGGTGGCTTACCATTTCCATGAACCGCTGGGGGTGGTCGGTCAGATTATCCCGTGGAACTTCCCGCTGCTGATGGCCGCGTGGAAGCTGGCCCCGGCCCTGGCGGCGGGGAACTGCGTGGTGCTCAAGCCGGCGGAACAGACGCCGCTGAGTATTACCCTGCTGCTGGAGCTGATCGGCGATCTGTTCCCGGCGGGGGTGCTGAACGTGGTGCAGGGCTTCGGCAAAGAGGCGGGCGAGGCGCTGGCCACCAGCAAGCGTATCGCCAAGCTGGCGTTTACCGGCTCCACGCCGGTCGGGCGACATATTCTCGCCTGCGCGGCGGAGAATATTATCCCCTGCACCGTCGAGCTGGGGGGCAAATCGCCCAATATTTACTTCGCCGACGTGATGGAGGGTGAAGAGGAGTTTATTGAGAAGGCGGTGGAGGGGCTGGTGCTCGGTTTCTTCAACCAGGGTGAGGTCTGTACTTGCCCGTCGCGGGCGCTGATCCATGAATCCATCTATGAGCCCTTTATGGCGCGGGTCATGGAGAAGGTGGCGCAGATCCGTCGCGGCGATCCGTTAGATACCGACACCATGATCGGCGCCCAGGCTTCCCGCCAGCAGTTCGACAAGATCCTCTCTTATATTCAGATTGCCCGGGAAGAGGGCGGACAAATCCTCACCGGCGGCGAGCGGGCGGCGATCGCGCCGGCGCTGGATAATGGTTTTTATATTCAGCCCACGCTGATTAAAGGTCGCAACGATATGCGCTCCTTCCAGGAGGAGATCTTTGGGCCGGTGATCGGGGTGACCACCTTTAAGGACGAAGCGGAAGCGCTGGCTATCGCCAATGAGACCCAGTTTGGCCTCGGCGCTGGGGTGTGGACGCGCGATACCAATCTCGCCTATCGCATGGGGCGCGGTATTCAGGCCGGTCGCGTATGGACCAACTGTTATCATGTCTACCCGGCACATGCGGCGTTCGGCGGCTATAAACAGTCCGGCGTCGGGCGGGAAACGCATAAGATGGCGCTGGATGCCTATCAGCAAACCAAAAACCTGCTGGTGAGCTACGGCACCGCGCCGCTGGGCCTGTTCTGAAGCCCATCTCATTACTGATTGATCCTCAGTCCGCAATCCGTTCGGGTTGCGGATTTTTTTTGCGTCAAAATAACCCTGTGAAAGGGAGTGGTTACGGTGGCGGATAACGGCAATACATTTGGGTTAATGAAGTAATGGCTTTCATTTGAAAATAAAAATACTTCCAGAACAAGAAATTACAGCGCAGCTCAGGAGCGCTTTGCCTTAATTTGTGTAGAAATGATGAAGATTAATACCAGGAAAATTCCTAATTTTTTAGTGGCACCGGGTTTGAGCACAATAAAACAAGACGCTTTTTTGAGCAATTATCTTTAAATTTGTTAATAAAATGGACGTGTTGTTGTTGAGAGGTATTTAATTTTCTTTTGTATAGATATGTAAATTAACATTGAAATGCCATTTCAAAAAATAACTTTATGCCGAGTATAGTCATTAACCTGTATGTAACATTTCATCAGGTTGCCTTTTTTTACATCGGGTAATATATTTATTTCGCACATCAAAATAACTCTTTTTCTTCTGCTTGTTATTCATGGCCACCTTTCGGCGAAATAAAGCGGAGTTAAAGGACGTGTGCCGATTATCCTGCGGAAGGAACGCAATGATCATTTACAGGGAGGAACGGACGAGCCGTTTCGCGATAGCCATGGGGCTATTGCCGATGACGGGAAAATATATTCGTTAACGATGAGATAAATAATGAAAACGCAACTTCGTATTATGGCAATTCTCATGGGAGCGCTGGTTTCTGGCGCTGCAATTTCTGTTACTACGCCAACCATTAACGTTAACCCTGGCTCCAACGCGGGTACCCAGGGTACCGGCGGACAGGTTATCTTCAATGGATCAATCACCGACAGCTCCTGCAATATCGACAGCGCATCCACCAGCCAGACGGTGGATCTGGGCAAATGGGCCAGCACCTATTTTACCAGCACAGGTTTTGAAACCACCAAAACGCCTTTCCATATCAAAGTAAAAGATTGCCCTGCCAGCGTGACAAATGTTGCGGTGCTGTTTGACGGCGCGCGCGATCAGTCTGATAACACGCTGTTGGCGACCACCGGCGGCGCCGCTGGCGTGGCGATCAAGCTGTATGAAGATGACAAGTCTACGGCGGTCAGCCTCGGCAAAGTGTCGAAAGCCAAAAATGTCGTTGCGGGCGCGACTGCCGGCACCGGCACTGCCGACCTCGAGTTTTTCGCCGACTATATCTCCACCGGTGCGGTGACGGCTGGCGATGCCAACGGTACGGCTAATTTCAATATGATTTATAACTAATCATATTGCGCGCTATTCAGAGTCAGTCCACTGCGTCCTGATTAATTGCAGATAGCTAAAGTGATAATTGTCATAAAGTCACGAAATATATTCGTGACGGTATAGTTGTTTTTGCTAATTATCCCGACGGGTACTGGCTCTGATATTCCCTGCTTTATTTTACTGTTTGTTCAACCTTTACCTGATGGTAAGTCATGATGAAGAAAATAATTGCCGTTGCGGCCTTTCTGCTGTGCTCCACGGCAGCACAGGCCGGTATTGTCATGGGTGGAACCCGTGTGATTTATCAGGAAGGGAAGCGTGAAGCCGCTATTTCAGTCACTAATGCCGATACCCATACGCCCTATCTGGTGCAGTCGTGGGTGGAAAATTACGCGGAAAACGATAAGGCCAAGGTGCCCTTTATTGTTACGCCGCCCTTATTCCGTCTCGATCCGGAGCAAAATAACGTCCTGCGCATTAACTTTATTGGCGCCTCGCTGCCCAGCGACCGTGAATCGGTCTACTGGCTGAACGTCAAAAGTATCGCCCCGACGCCCAAGGGCGAGGTGAACAAGCTGCAGGTCAATATTAAGTCGAAATTCAAAATCTTTTATCGCCCCAACGGCCTGGCGGGCGACCCGGCTAAAGCCTGGCAGCAGCTGAAGTTTAGCCAGTCCGGCGGTCATCTGACGGTGGCAAACCCCACTCCCTATTTTGTCTCTTTTTACGCCGTCGAGGTGGGCGGGCAGGCAATCGACGAGCCTGGCATGGTGGCCCCCTTTGGCGAGAAAACGTGGCCGGTGAGCGGGCACGGCACCGTCAAATGGCGGGCGATTAACGACTACGGCGGCGTCAGCGATTACGCCCAGCAGTAATTCCCCTTTGTGATGAGCTTACCGGACGGCGCCAGCATGAAAAGAATAACAACAGCCAGGGTGCGGGAGTATGCCGCGTTGCCCGTCACCGCCGGACGGGCGCTGGCGCTGGCGACGCTGCCGACGATGATGTGCTGTCTCAGCCCGCTGAGCCGGGCGCTGGCCGACGACTATTTTGATCCGGCGGCGCTGGAGTTTGCCGACCCGCAGCAGCAAACCTCCGATCTGCACTACTTCGCCAAACCCGGCGGGCAGCAGCCGGGGACTTATCCTGTCACCGTGGTGGTTAACGACCAGGAGCTGGGCCAGGCCAATATCACCTTTGTTGACGATGGCGGGCAGCTGCAGCCGGTGCTGACGCCCGGGCAGCTGGCGGATTATGGGGTCAACGTCAGCGCGTTTCCGGCTTTTCAAACGCTGCATGAAGGTGAGACCTTCACCCGGATCGAGAAGTTTATTCCCGACGCCAGCAGCCGCTTCACCTTCGCTAACCAGCGCCTGACGCTGAGCATTCCCCAGGCGGCGATGAACGTGCAAAGCCGCGGCTATGTCGATCCCTCGCGCTGGGACGATGGCGTGCCGGCCGCGTTTGTCGATTACTATTTTTCCGGCGCGCAGATAAAGAATGCCGATGAAGGGGAGAGCAGCCGCTCAAACTATCTCAATTTACGCAGCGGCGTGAACCTGGGCGCCTGGCGGCTGCGCAATATCTCCTCAATGCAGTACGACCAGCAGCGCCGGCACTGGGATTCACAGAGCACCTGGCTGCAGCGCGACGTCCGCTCGCTGAAGAGTCTGCTGCGGATCGGCGATACTTACACCACCGGCGATGTGTTTGACAGCATCCCGTTTCGCGGCGTCCAGCTGATGTCTGACGATGAGATGCTCCCGGACAGCCAGCGCGGCTTTGCCCCTACCATCCGCGGCGTGGCGCACAGCAATGCCAAAGTGACCGTCTCCCAGCACGGGTATGTGATCTACGAAACCTTCGTGTCGCCGGGGGCGTTCGCCATCAGCGATCTTTATCCCACCTCGCAGAGCGGCGATCTGGAGGTGAAGGTGACCGAGAGCAATGGTTCGGTGCGCACCTTTACCCAGCCCTATTCCGCCGTGCCCTATATGCTGCGCGAAGGGCGCGGCAAATTCAGCCTCAGCGCTGGTCGCTACCACTCCGGGGCGGATTCGGTGCGCTCGCCGGAATTCCTGCAGGGCACCCTGTTCTATGGTCTGTCGGCGGGATTTACCCTCTACGGCGGCACGCAGCTGGCCCAGGACTATCAGTCGTGGGCGCTGGGCCTGGGCCGCGGCTTTGGCGAGTTCGGTTCGCTGGGAGGCGACGTCACCCAGGCCGTCACCCGTACGCCGTCGGGCAAGCGCTATGCGGGCCATTCGCTGCGCGCTCAGTATCAGAAAGATTTCGTCAGCTCGGGCACCACGTTCAGCCTCGCCAGCTATCGCTACTCCTCCAGCGGCTATTACGATTTTGCCGAAGCCAGCGCCCTCGAAAGCGCGCAGGGGCAGGTGGACAACCGGCGCCGCCGGGAGGAAGTGTCGGTGTCACAAAGCCTCGGCGGTCTGGGCAGTCTGGCGGTTTCCGCCTGGTCGCAGGAATACTGGCACCGGCAGAGTCGGGATGAGACGGTGCATCTCGGATTCTACAGCGCCTGGAAAGGGATCTCCTGGGGCGTGGGCTATTACTACACTCGCGCCAGCGGCCAGCAAAAAAATGACCGCTCCTGGTCATTCAATATCAATATTCCGCTGGGCGGTCCGCTGTCCGACAGCGCGGTGAGCTACAACACCACCTCGGACAGCAATGGCTATACCTCGCAGCAGGTGTCGCTGTATGGCGCGATGCCGACGCGGCCGAATCTGTTCTACTCGGTTCAGCAGGGCTACGGCAACCAGGGGCGGGGCACCAACAGCAGCGTCGCCCTGGACTACCACGGCGGCTTCGGCAACGCGCAGCTCGGCTATCGCCATGACGCCGCCAGTAATCAGCTGACCTGGGGAGGCGCCGGCTCGGTGGTCGCGCATCCGCACGGCGTGACCTTCGGTCAGACGGTGGGCGAGAGCTTCGCCATCGTCCGCGCGCCGGGGGCTGCCGGCGTGGCGGTGCAAAACGGCAACAATGTGCACACCGACTGGCGCGGTTATGCTGTGGTGCCGTCTCTGACCACCTACCGGAAAAATGTCATTACCCTCGACACGGAGTCGATGGCGGATGATACCGACGTCGACCAGCAGGGTCAGACGGTGATCCCCGGCGGCGGCGCGGTGGTGATGGCCAACTACCGGACCCGCATAGGCAACCGGGTGCTATTTACCCTGCGCAACGCGCAGGGGCCGTTACCCTTTGGCGCCAGCGCACGGTTGGTCGGGACGGAGGAGAGCGGCAATGCGCCGGGCGGCATGGTAGCCGACGGCGGTCAGGTGTACCTCAGCGGCGTGCCGCAGGAGGGAACCCTTGCGGTGAGCTGGGTCGTCAATAACCAGTCGCAGAGTTGCACGATGCATTTTCATCTTGCGGATAACCCACAGCAGAGTCTGAATACGGTGAAAACCGTCTCCGGGCTGTGCCAGTCACGCTGAGGCGGCTATGAAATCTGTTTTTCGTCTACTTCCTTTTCTCTTTTTGCTGGCGCTGAGCGGCTATCTTCCCGGCGCGCGGGCTGAAAACTGCCGCGCGAATATCGGCCAGACCACCGTCAATATTCCCAATATCAAGTATTTGCCCACGCTGCCGGTCAATACCCAGATGACCAGCGCGATGGCGGATAACGGCAGCGGGATCCCCTTTTCCTGCGACCTGCAGCTGCCGACGGCGAGCGCCAAACGCATTGTCTACAAACAGCTGAAAACCGGCGGCTCGCCGGTGGTGATTAACGGACAGCACGTCTACCCCAGCGCCATCGACGGCATCGGCTACGCGCTTAGCTTCCAGTGCGCCGGCGGCCCGATGCGCGCTATCGACGGCAGCCACTCCGCTGGCGGCGAGTCGGTGGTGGTCTGCGACAGCACGATGCTCCCGGCGCTCATGACGCAGCAGCAGACGACGGTCAGGATCGCGGTAACCTTCTATAAGACCGGTACGGTACAGCTGGCGGACGGGACGCATACCAACTCGTCGCCGCTGCCGCAGGTGGGGGAGGTGACCATTGAACAGCAGGCCAACGGAAACGCCGGCTTTGTCGCCAGTGCGCCGGTCAGCATTGATATCGCCGCCCTGAACGTGGACATTGGCAGCAGCGGCAGCTGCCAGGTGGCGACCTCAACGATCCAGGTCAGTCTGGGCACGGTAAACCGGGCGGAGTTTCACGGTAAAGGGAGCACCGGAGGCCAGGCGAAGCGCTTTTCGATCCCGGTGTTCTGTCCGACGCCGACCGATGTGCGCATCGGCTTTTTCGGCGTCAGCGTGGAGAGTGATACCCTGGCGCTAAGCAAGGCCAGCAACAGCGCCAGCGGCGTCGGCGTGAAGCTGACCTACGGCAATAACCCCGGCGCGGCAGTGTCTGATGGCACCAGCGTTAAAATCAATGAGGCCAGCAACTTGCCGATCCTGAAAAGGGTAACCGGCAGTAACGCTGGCACGGCTGAGGCCATCAATTTTAACGCCCAGTATGTGCAAACTGACGCCACGGTGACGGCGGGCACAGCCGACAGCATGGTGACCTTCGCCCTCGAGTATAACTAGCGTGGGGCCGGAGCATAGGCCGCCTGAAGGGGGATCGCCACCACCGCGCCGTCATCGTCGATATAGTTTAGCTTGTACAGGCGAGCGCTGTCGGTCGTTGACACGGTATAGCTGCTGTACGGCCGGAGCATCACGTTTCTCATCGGCGAAATGTGGCCTTTATTATCGATCAGCGCCCCGTTGACCAGGGTGATATGCAGTGGGCCTGAGTTAGTCAAGCGCAGGTTATTGCCGCTCTGCTGCCACTGCAGCTTTTGCACCTCTCTGGCGAGGGTGGTGGCGATGGCAGGAGGACGATAAAAGAGCTTCAGGCGGGTGCGGACGATAAACTGCAGCGTATGGTTACCGTCTGACGGCGGCGGATTCTCCTGAATATTGACCCAGTACAGGCTTTCCCGATCGGCGGGGAGCCCGCCGCCGTGATAGATAAAGCGCAGCTGGGCGCTTTGCTGGGGGGATAAATAGACCAGCGGCGGGGTCGCCACCATCGGCAGGTCGACGCGCGACTTGTTGAGCCCGGCGTCCAGCCAGATCTGCACTTTATAAGGTGTGCGGCTGCGGTTATGAATGTTCAGGGTGGCGGCTTTGTCTTTTCCTGAGTAGACCACCCGCGTGGCATCGATGGAGATCCCGGCGCAGGCCTGAAAGGTCATGGCGCTAAACAGAACAGCCAGCTGTATTTTCATCTTCGCTCCCTTTACGTCTCATCCCTGACCGGGAAGCTATTCCTGCATAATGGTGAACCGGGCCGTTGCGTTGCCGTCGCCGGGGAGTACGTGGGCTTTATCCCAGGTGTAATAGAAGGCTTTCAGCCTGAAGGTGCCGGAGCCGCCGTCCACCGGGATCTCGATGCGGGGATCGTGCTGCGGATCGAGGTGTGCATCAAGGCCCAGCGGCGTCCCCGTACGGTCGGTGAGCAGAATACCCACGCTACCGGCCGGCTTACCGCTATCGTTGAGGGCCAGCACATGATTTTCAGGCGTGGCGGTGGGAGAGGGGCCATCCACCACAATGTAGTAGGTGCCTTTCTCGCAATCTTTGACGCGAATATCGACGCCGACCGCTGGCCCGGTACCCGACTGGCTGTTTTTCAGTCTCGACAGCGGAATATCGCCCATGCTGATGTCGATGACCCCGTTATTGCCCGCCCCTTCGAGTTTGCAGGCGCCGTTCACGACCCTGCCGATGAAATTTAGCGTGCCGTCTGCCGCGCAAACCGGGCCGGCGGCCAGTCCGACGAAGAGCATCGCCAGACCCAGGGTGGTTATCTTCATTTTCATTCCTCCTGTCGTGCCGGTAAACCTGGCGCCAGGGTCATTATTTTGCGGGTCAGATACGGCACAAAATGACTTTAATCGGGCATGTTTTTTATTAATTCATTTATTTGGCAAATATATTGTCGCCTGGAATTAATATATGCTTGTTATTTATTACCTGCGTTTTCCGGGATAGTACTGTGGAGGAATTCCGGAGTAAATAAGACGGTAGTTGTCGATGTCTGAACGCGAAATATCGTGCATTTAAATAAATTATTAATTTATTCAATTGGTTACTTCTCTCTTGCTGCTGTTTTTTGTGCTTAATTCGGCACGGCGTCAGTCTGGAAAATACGATCGCTGGCGTAAAGCTACGCCCGGCGGATGAGAAATCATTCATCGGGCGATAGCCCTGTTTCGTTGTCAGATTTGCGATCGGCAACCCGATCGTCGGGTTGTATGTCCCGATGTTTAAAAATAGGATGAATTCCCTGTTACGCGCTGCGGATGATGTTGACTGAGAAGCGGCCGGCCACCCCGGCGCGAAAACCCGATAACAATAAGGATGGCGAGATGAAACTGACGGTGGGGCTGGCGCTGACGCTGGCGATAATGACCTGTGGCGCCCAGGCGCGCGATATGCAAACCATCGAGCGCAGCGGTGAACTGAAGGTCGGCGTGCCGGGCGACTACGCCCCGCTGGCGTTTCGCAATGCCGCCGGCGAGCTGCAGGGCTATGACGTGGACATGGCCCGCGATCTCGGGCGCACGCTGGGGCTGAAGGTGAGCTTCGTCTACACCAGCTGGCCGGCGCTCGCCGCCGATCTGCAGGCGGACAAGTTTGATATTGCGATGGGCGGTGTGACGCAGACCCCGGCGCGGGCGAAGGAGTTCGCCCTCAGCCACCCGGTGGTGGCGAACGGTAAAATCGCCTTAGCCAACTGTCAGGCCGCCCCCCGGCTTGGATCGCTGGCGAAGATAGACCGTCCGGAGGTGAAGGTGGTCGTCAACCCTGGCGGCACCAACCAGAGCTTTGTCGATGAGCATATTAAGCAGGCGCAGATCATTCGCGTGAAGAACAACGTCGATAACCTGGAGGCGCTGCGGCAGAAAACGGCCGATATGATGGTGACCGATCTGATCGAAGGCGACTATTACCAGAGCAAAGAGCCCGGCGTGTTCTGCGTCGCCAACGAGACGCCGTTCGCCGGCACCGCCAGCGACAAGGTGTATATGATGAGTAAAGATAATCCGGCGCTGCTGGAGAAAGTGAACCAGTGGCTGGATAGCCAGGATAAAGAGGTTCTCAAGCGGAAGTGGAAAATTCGTGGTTAAGCGCTGAGGCGCCCCACCGCCGACGGGCGCGTCCGGCGGTGGTTGTCGGCCGCGGTCAGCGCTGCGGCGACAGCGTCTGTCGCGCCAGGTCGCGGAAGTAGCAGGCGTAGCCGAGGGTGGCGGTCAGGCACAGCATATAGCCAAACGACTCGCTGCCTTCCTCCACCGTATTTTTCACCACCCGTGCGTAGTTCTCATCCAGCACGGCGTACCACAGGCCGTGCATACCGAACAGCCGCGAGAAGACCAGAATCGCCAGCAGGCCGCTGATCATCATCCCGTAATACGGGGTGCGGGTATAATCCGCCAGCTGCGACAGGGTCTGGCGCAAATGGCGCAGCGGCATCAGCAGGGACCCTGCGGTAGCCAGCAGGGCAAACCACACCCAGCTGCCATGGGAGAGTAAATCAAACAGGCCATCCAGTTCGCGGATCAGCATGGCGAGGAAGAAGCCGCCGATGAGGATATTGCTATAGCGCAGGTGGGCATATTTGCGCGCCAGCAGAAGATGAACCAGCACGATGACGGCCAGCACGCTCTCCTGAACCACTTCGGTGAGCGACACCTCCGGGATGTCGTTGCCAAATACCCGAATATCCACCCACAGGCAGAGTACCGCGATGGCGGCCGCGACCGCCGCGCCGAGAAAGAAAAGCAAGCTTCGTAACAGAGACATTAACACCACAACTTATATTTAAAACAAATATCATAAGTTTTGGGAATACATGTTCCTGTTCACTTTGTGCGACTTTGCGGCGGTTTTTTAACGTTTTGCGCTTTTTAGCGCCGGGAAAAACGACAGGGGAGGGGGACTCCCCTGAATGAGAGGACGTCAGAGAATATCATCCACCACGCCGCCGTCAACGCGCAGCGCGGCGCCGGAGGTGGCCGACGCCTGCGGCGAGCAGACGTAAACCACCATATTGGCGACCTCTTCCACCGAGGCCGCCCGCTGGATCACCGAACTCGGACGATGGGTCATGACAAACGCTTTCGCCAGTTCCTCCAGCGACTGGCCGGTTTTCGCCACTTCGTCTTTCAGCATTTCGGCAAAGCCGTCGGAAATCGTCGGCCCCGGCAGAACGCTGTTAACGGTCACTCCGCTGCCGGCGACATATTTCGCCAGGCCGCGGGCCAGCGACAGCTGGGCGGTCTTGGTGACGCCATAGTGGATCATGTCCGCCGGGATATTGCGCGCCGATTCCGAGGAGATAAACACCACCCGCCCCCAGCCTTTACTGACCATCGCCGGCAGCAGCCCTCGCGACAGGCGCACGCCGGACATGACGTTGGTCTGCCAGTAGTTTTCCCAGGTCGCGTCATCGGTGGCGTAAAAATCCTGCGGGCCGTAGATCCCGGCGTTATTGACCAGAATATCGACGCCGGTCACGGCATGCAGCAGCTGTGCCGCGCCGTCGGCGCCGCTGAGGTCGGCGACGGCGGGGCGCGCTTTCGCCCCCGGCACCTCATTTTGCAAGCGGGCGATCGCGGCGTTCACACTCTGCTCGCTGCGCCCGTTAAGGATGATCTCTGCGCCGCTCTCCGCCAGGCCTTTGGCGATAGCAAAGCCAATACCCGCCGTGGAGGCGGTGACCAGCGCGACTTTCCCCGATAAATCAATCTTCATGTTCCTGCCTTCTGGTTGTGGATCTCCCATTAAGCGTAGCAGCGGCGGTATCGGTGGGGATCAGTAACCGGCGTGCTTATTGACCAGGTTTTTGAGCGGCAGCCCGCGACGCTGGCGCTGAATGTTCTCCAGCAGCTGGCGGGCGATCACCTCGGCGGGGGCCGCAGAGGCCATATGCGGGGTGATCACCACCTGCGGATGGCGCCATAGCGGATCGTCCGCCGGCAATGGCTCCTGCGGGAAGACGTCGAGCACCGCTCCGGCGAGCTGGCCGCTCTCCAGCGCCGCCAGCACATCCTCATTGACCATATGCTCTCCACGCCCGCAGTTGATTAACACCGCCCCGGCGGGAAGCCGGCTGAAGAGCGGCGCGGCGAGAATACCCCGGGTCTGCGCGGTGAGCGGCAGGAGGTTAATCAGCCCGTCAAGCGACCCGAGGAAGCTGTCGAGCGCCTCCTCGCCGCGGTAGCAGGTGACGCCAGCCAGCTGCTTCTCACTGCGCGACCAGCCGGAGACCCGATAGCCAAGGCGGGCCAGCTGGTCGGCGATATAGCCGCCAATTTCGCCGAGGCCCATAATGCCGATATGGAAGTCGGCGGCGGCGCGCTGGGGATAGAGCTTCCAGGTTTGGGTCCGCTGGTGGGCCAGCGCCCGGTCAAAATAACGCTGGAACCACAGCACGCCCCACAGGGCATATTCGAACATGCCGTGACGAAAGTCCTCATCGATCACCCGGCACAGCGGGATATCGCTGGCGAACAGCGCGGGCGGCAGATGATCGACCCCGGCGGACGCGGCCTGGATCAGCTTCAGCCCCGGCGAGCGGGTCAACAGCTGCGGGTTAGGGAACCAGCAGCTGGCGTACTGCGCGTCGCGCGCCGCCTGGTGATGGGGCAGGAGCGCGGTGACGTCGGGAAACTGCTGCAGGGCGGCGCAGATATCGCGGGCGAAATCCGCGTCGTTACAATCCACCACGATAGTGATATCGGACATAGGCGTTAGTCTTTGTAAGAAGTATCGAGACGGTCAAGACGGCGCAACCACGCCTGCCAGACCTGTTGACGTTCATGCTCCACGCCCATCAGCTGCTCGCAGGCGTGCTGGCTGAGGTGCGGGGCGATGGTGTGGATCGGGCTGAGGGCCGCCAGCTGGGCGGCGGCCATCTGGATCTCGCAGGCACGATTGAGGTAGAACATGATGTAAAAGGCGTCAGCCACGGTACGGCCCACCGACAGCAGGCCGTGGCTCTGCAGGATCATGGCGATATTATTCCCCAGCGAGCGCTGAATGCGCGCCCGTTCGTCGAGGTCAAAGGCCACCCCTTCATAGGGGTGGTAGCCGACGCGCTGGTAAAACTCGGTGCTGATCTGGTTGAGCTGCAGCAGGCCGTCCTCGCAGGCGGCCACCGCCATCCCCGGCAGGGTATGGGTGTGGATCACGCAGTGGGCGTCTTTCCGGGCCATATGCACCGCGCTGTGGATGGTGAAGCCCGCCGAGTTAGCCGGCGCCTCGCCCTCTACGACCTTGCCCTGCATATCCACCACGATCAGATTGCTGGCGGTGACCTCATCAAACATCATGCCGAAGGGATTAATTAAAAAGCGCGGCTCGCCGTCGCCGGGCAGGCGCACGGAGAAGTGGGTGTAGAGGGTATCCTCCCACCCGAACAGCGCCGCCAGACGGTAGGCGGCGGCCAGCTGCTGGCGCAGGTGTTGCTCAGTTGCCATTTAGTGCACTCCCATAAATTCACGGATTCGTTGCAGAGAAGGGGCCTCCAGCGGGCTGCGGATCACCTGCGGGGCGATGTCGGCCTGCACCACGCCGTTCTCCATCAGCACCACGCGGTCGGAAATCGACAGGGCGAAGTCCATCTCGTGGGTGACAATCAGCATGGTCATACCTTCGCGGGCCAGCGACTGAATAACCTTCAGCACCTCGCCCACCAGCTCGGGATCCAACGCCGAGGTCGGTTCGTCAAACAGCATGATGTCTGGCTTCAGCGCCAGCGCCCGGGCGATCGCCACGCGCTGCTGCTGGCCGCCGGAGAGCTGTCCGGGGTACTTGTGGGCATGGGCCAGCAGACCGACGCGGTCGAGCAGCGCCAGGGCCTGCTCGCGGGCGACCGGCTGATCCAGCAGCTGGTGGTAGCGCGGGGCCAGCATCACGTTGTCGAGCACCGTGCGGTGGGGGAACAGGTTGAAGCTCTGGAAGACCATGCCGATGCGCCGCACCCCGGCGCGCATCTGGCGCTTATCGACGATGGCTCCGCCTTTCAGATAGTCCTCGCCGTAGAGAATGATCTCCCCGCCATCAATGCTTTCGAGGGCGTTGATGGTGCGGATCAGGGTTGTTTTGCCGGAGCCGGACGGGCCGATGATGCTGATCACCTCCCCGTTATCTACCTGCAGGTCGATGCCTTTCAGCACCTCATGCTGGCCCCAGGATTTGCGGATGCCCCGCAGATCCAGCGCCGGCGGCGCGCCGTTGACGGCCGCGATGTTGATCGCTTCCGTCATCGCCGGCAGGCTCTGGCGCAGCGCCTGGCATTCCGCCTCGCTGAGCGTTTGCGGACGCTTGCGCTGAATATCGAGGCTATTCTCCAGCGCCCGGAACAGCCAGGTGAAGACGGTAACCACCATGACGTAGTACACCGCCACCGCCAGCAGCGTCTCCATCACGAGGAAATTTTGCGCATACAAGCGCTGGCCGGTGAGCAGCAGCTCGGGTAAGGAGACCACCGATAAAATCGAGCTCAGCTTAATGATGGTGATGTATTCATTGATCAGCGTCGGCAACGAGATGCGAAACGCCTGAGGAATAATAATCAGCCGCTGGATGCCGATAAAGCTGAAGCTCAGCGCATGGCCCGCCTCGCTTTGCCCTTTGGCCACCGACAACAGCCCGCCGCGGTGGATCTCCGCCATATAGGCCGCTTCGGTGACGGTCATCGACACCAGCCCGGCGATAAACGGCACCCCGAGCAGCGGCTGGGTCAGCGGAAACAGCTGCGGCAGGTTGTAGACAAACACCAGCAGCACCATCAGCGGCACGCTGCGGAAAAACCAGATATAGAGTTCGACGGGGATCTTGATCCAGCGCGGCGCCGAGAGCTTCGCGCAGGCTAGCAGAAAACCGACCACCAGGCCGATCCCCCAGGACAAGGTGCTGATCACGATAACCGTCACGCACGCCTGCCAGAATGCCCCAATGCTAAATAATGAAAAAAAGTATCCCCAATCGAACGCCATACTGACTCCTGTTGCGCAGTGCTTATTGTCTTAATCGATGCTTTCTAAGTTGTATTTTTTGATCAGCGCGGCATATTTGCCGTTGGCTTTGAGCGTGGCGAGGGTGGCCTTGATCGCCTCCGCCAGCTCGGTGTTGCCTTTGGCGACATAGATCCCCAACGGCAGCGGGTAGACGAGGCGCGTCGAGCTTATCCCCAGGCGGCCGCGACTCTTATCGACGATAATCTGCGCCGCCGGGGCTATCTCAAGCTGGGCGTCGATGTTCTTCGACAGCAGCGCCTGGGAGGCTTCCGGCGCCGTCGGGAACTCCTGAATAGTGATGGCCGGTTTGCCGTTTTTCAGGCACCACTCATCGGAGTGTTTTTTCAGGCTGGTCACCCAGGTGGTGCCTGCCTGCAGGCCGACCTTCACGCCGCACAGCTCATCTTCGGTTTTCGGCTGCACCGCGCCGCCCTTGAGGGCAATGATCGACGCGCCGGAAAGGGCGTAAGGGATGGCGTCGGCCTGTTTCTGGCGCTCCGGCGTCACGTACATCCCGGAGATCACCGCATCATATTTCTTGCCGATGCCGAGGATCAGGCTGGTGAACTTGGTGTCGATCAGCTGCGGTTTGGCCTGCAGATGCTCGGCAATCAGCGTCGCGAACTCCGGGTCGAGACCGACGATATTGTTATTGCTGTCATAGGACTCAAACGGCGGGTAGGTGACCTCCATCCCCACCTTAAAGACGCCCTCGGTCAGCAGTTCCGCCGCCTGGGTGACAGAGGAGAAACAGGCGCTGACGGCGAGGGTAAGCGCGACGCGGCGCGAGATTTTTTTCAGGGTGCTAGTCATCATGGATCCTCACGGGTGGTTAGGGTTTTTTTTGCTGTGCCTGTTTTTTCAGATGGCCAAAGGTATGGGTGCCGCGCGCGCGCGCCGGCAGCTGGAGCTCGCCGCGATTGACCTTCTCGCGCAGATAGCGATAGGTTTGCAGCGCCTGGCTCCACATATGCTCGCCGATGCTCAGCTCCTGATATTCGCTGGCTTCGCCGGCGGCGAGAAAGGTCGGCAGCGGGCGGATCAGCGTGTGGTAATCGCAGGCGAAAAACAGCGGGAAGGAGTACCGCTCCTGCGGCACTTTGCGCACCCGGTGGGCTGTAGCAACAAATGTGCCAGCGCTGAGCACTTCCAGCATGTCGCCGATATTGATCACGAACGCCTCTTCTCCGGCGGCGTTCGTGACGGGAGGCGCGTCGATCCACACGCTTTCTTCATTGAGGACTTCAAGCCCGGGCTGGTCGGCGAGCAGCAGGGTGAAGCACTCATAGTCGGTGTGTGCACCAATTCCGGGAACATCTTCGACGCTGGCGTCGAACGGGTAATGGATGAGCCGCAGCTTGGCCGGCGGGCAGGTCACCATCGGTTTGAAATACCCTTCCGGCAGACCGAGCGCGAGGGCGAAAGCGTCGAACAGGCGGTGGCCGAGGGCGAAAACCGCGTCGTAGTAGGCCAGCACCCGCGCGCGGAAATCCGGCAGGTCGGGCCACTCGTTGGCGCCGATCAGCGGCGTACCGGCGAGCACCAGCGGATGGTCGTCCGCCGCCTGGAAGCCAATATCGAAGGCCTCTTTATGGTCCGGCTTGCCGGCGCCGTAGATCTCTTCTCCTTCCGGGACGTAGCCCTTATGGCTTTTGGAGCGGCCGATGTAATAGTTCATCTTCTCCGCCATCGGCAGAGCGAAGATCTGCTTCGCCGCCTCGCGGACGCCGGCGATCAGCGCCGGGTCGATGCCGTGGCCGGTGATGTAGAAAAAGCCCACCTCACGCGCCGCGCGGCCGATGGCGTCGGCCACCGCCTGGCGCCTGGCGAGATCGTCGCCGGCCAGATCGCGGATATCGATGGTCGGGAGTTCAGTAAAAGCGTGCTTCACGGCGGTCATGGCTGCGGTTCCTGTTCAGTGAGCGTTAAAAACTGCTGAAAGTGGGCCTGCTGGCGCGCGGCCATCCAGGCGTTGAGCGACCAGAGGTCGGCCACCGGAACGTTGGTGAACGGCAGATGGTGCAGATAGCCGTCGGCGCCAAACTCCGGCGTCAGGGTGGTCTGCGGGTAGCCGCGCCGGCGCTGCGAATGCCAGATTTGCTCCCACAAGCGCTCGGCAAAGGCCAGCGCCGGCTGATACTCCGGCGCCGCCGGGTGCGGCACCTGGGGCCCCTGGTCGTAGCCCACCCGGGCCTGCACGTGATGCACGCGGTCGATAAAGGCGCTGAAGTCATCGCAGGGGTCATCCAGCAGGCGCTCGCTGACCACCACCCAGTGGCTGATGTCGGCGGTAAAGCGCAGCTGGGGGAGCTGCTGAATGATCTCCAGGGTGAGCCACGGGCTGTACAGCGAGGTGGCGCGATGGGTTTCAAAGCTGCAGGTCAACCCAAACCCGGCGGCCAGCTCGTGCGCCTTGCCGAGAAAATCGACCTGCTGCGCCAGCGGCCAGCGATCGTTGCCCGCCAGCAGATTGACAAAGCGCGGGTTGAGGCCGCTGGCCTCGGCGAAGCGGATCCGCAGGCGCGCCAGATGCTGCTCCGGCGTTTCATGCTGAGCGGGGAGCACCCCGCCGCCGCTGAAGAGAATGGCGATATACTCCAGCTCCGACGCCTGCAGGCGGTCGGCGAGCTGCCGCCGCTCCTCCGCCGTTAACGGGACGCGGGCTTCGATACCGCAGCAGCCGACGCGCTGCAGTTCATCCAGCGTTTGCGGCCAGGGGGTCGTCACTCCCCAGAGGGTGCGAAAGCATTTCAGCTCCATGGCGGCTTCCTCAGGCGTACTTCACGCCGGGCAGGACGCAGAGCATCTCGTACAGCAGGTTGGCCGCCAGCTGGGAGGTATTACCGCTCACGTCATAGGGGGGCGAGACTTCAACCAGATCGGCGCCAATCAGGTTCAGGCCGCGGCAGCCGCGGACGATCTCCAGTGCCTGAATGGAGGTCAGGCCGCCGACCTCCGGCGTCCCGGTTCCCGGGGCCCAGATAGGATCGAGGCTGTCGATATCAAAGCTGAGATACACCGGCCCGTCGCCCATCTGCTGGCGGACTTCGGCCATCAGCGGCGCCAGCGAGGTATGCCAGCACTGCTCCGCCTGCACCAGGCGAAAGCCCTGGTCGACGCCCCACTGGAAGTCCCCGGCGGCATAGCCCTGGGCGCGCTGGCCAATCTGCACCACCCGCTTGAGGTCGAGTAGTCCCTCCTCAACGGCGCGGCGGAAGGTGGTGCCGTGGGCGATTTTCTCACCGAACATCTCATCATTGGTGTCGGTATGGGCGTCGACGTGGATGAGCCCCACCGGCCCATGTTTTTTGGTCAGCGCCCGCAGGATGGGCAGGGTAATGGTGTGGTCCCCGCCGAGGGTGAGGGGGATCAGCGGATAACTATTCAAACCGGTGTAGTAATCTTCAATAATTTGCACCGATTTGAGCAAACTGTAGGTATTGATCGGCACATCGCCGATGTCGGCTACCGACAGCGAGTCGAACGGCGCGGCGCCGGTCGCCATATTGTACGGACGGATCATCACCGATTCGGCGCGAATATAGCGCGGTCCGTAGCGCGTGCCTGAGCGCTGCGAGGTGCCGATATCCAGCGGAATGCCGACAAATGCCGCATCAAGTCCCTGTAAATCTTCGATAAACGGCAGGCGCATCATCGTGGCGCGGCCGGCGAAGCGTGGCATCTCATTGCCACCCTGCGGTTGGTGAAAGAGGTTATCCATGTCTGCTCCTGAATCTGACGGATGAAACGTAACAGGAGAGATAGTGCGCAAGCCGCGCTGGACTTTACATCGTCTGGCGTAAATACTCAGTTCATTTATTGGTGAACTAAATACGATGCATCACGACGCCAGCCTCAATATTCGCCAGCTGCAGGTTTTCGAGGCGGTGGCCCGCCTGGAGAGCTACAGCCGGGCCCAGCAGGAGCTGGGCATTTCGGTCTCCGCCATCAGCAATGCGATGTTGCAACTGGAGGGGCAGCTCGGCTTCACCCTCTGTCAGCGCGGGCGCGGCGGCTTTTCCTTAACGGAAAAAGGACAGCAGTTTTTACAGCAGGCGATCCGCGTGCTGAGCGAACTCAATGAGCTGGAGCGGCAGTCGGCCCTGCTCAAAGGGGAGCACAGCGGCACCCTGTGCATTTCGACGCTCGACTCCATCGAGACCGAAACGGCGCTCTCGCTGCCGGTGGTCTTGCGCAGCTTCAGCGACAAATTTCCCCATGTGCATATCAAACTGATTATTCGCACCCCGGCGGAGCAACTGAACGGGGTGCTGAACAACCATATCGACCTGGCCATCGGCAGCTACAACTCGCAGGTGCATAACATCATCAGCGAGCCGCTGTACCGCGAGCAGCACTGGCTCTATTGCAGCGATCTGCACCCGATGTTCTTCAGCCGCCAGCTCGATAAAGAGCAGATCAGCCAGTGTCCGCTGGTGACCCGCAGCTACTGGAACACCAGCGATCTCCGCCGCCGGGGCTTCAGCAAAGGCAGCGCCACCGTTGAGACCGTCGACGCCCAGCTGCTGCTGATTCTTTCGGGGAAATATATTGGCTATCTGCCGGAGCATTACGCCTGGCCGTGGATCAAAGAGAACCGCCTGCGGGTGCTGTTGCCCAACGAGTTTGGCTTTCAGTCGCCGTTCTCGGCCATCTGTAAGCGCGGGCGCAGTAATGAACCCTATCTGAAAGCGTTCCGCGATCTGCTGAAGAAAAACACGGTGGCGCGGCCGAAGTGGAATTATTAAGCGGGGCGGACGCTTCCCTCCGCCGTGGTGGCGGGGTTCGCGCTCAGCGCGCGGTCCGGCGGGGGTGTTTTCCTGTTCAAAAAACGAACGGCGGCCGGTAGCCCGCTTGTGCTGGGGCTGCCGGGCAACTGCCTCCAGGTTATCCACAGGGTTAGGGGCCGCTGATGTGGACAGGTCGCCGGGCGGTGGGCGGGTTAGCGATTCGCTTTGATGGTTTTTTCCGCGATCGAGAGGGTGGAGAGTTTATGCAGGCAGATCAGCGCCAGACAAACCCCACAGGCGAACAGATAACTTGCCATACAGAATTTTTGCAGACGGGATAAATGATTAATCCGCTCAATCACCGCCGGGCTGGCGAGGCCTTCATAGAGGAAAGGCAGAGCCGTTAAGAAGCCGCCAATAAAATAGAGCGCCAGACTGATGACTTCGACGCATTTGCGATAGAGCCAGAAGCGATAGCCCGGCTTTTTCCATTTGAATATCCGCTTTTCATTATTGACGGAAATTAAATGCTGGCATTTGCTGTAATTATCAATATCGCTGACCGGATTTTTGCATTTCAACAGTATTTTTCTTTGTTCCATGGTCAGGTTTTTATCTTTGGTCAGCGCGGCGATACCATATTCGTACGCGATCCGTTGCAGATCGGGATCGTCGCTGTTTTTATGCAGCGCAGCGGCGAACTCACTGATGTTTTTGCGCGAGGTGAATATTTTATCTTTAGGGAATACCCAGCCAGAACGCACGGCAAAAATTTGAATAATCAGCGGGATAATAGCGATAGCATATTTTAAGATCTCAGTCGGAATAATATTCATCTCCGTATTTTCCTTTCCATGATAACGGGGCGGGCTTAAATATACCTTAGCCATCATGATTGAGGGGTGTCAAATATCACGAGGCACGCCGGTATATTTTCCATGGCGAAAGGTGAGCGTCTGGTGAAAGAGGGGAGAGGGCGGTCGTGTCGACGAATGAACAAGAGAATACTCCGCCGGCCTGGCCGGCGGAGGGGGCGGCGTTTATATCGGTCTCGCCGTCAGGGTCATCATATCGCCGATCGCCCGCTGGCGGTCAAAATGGCGATCGCGGTGGATCTCGCTCTCGCCCACCTGCAGCGAGGCGGCCCAGATCTGCTGACAGCGCGGCCGGCGGCGGGCGTCAAAATGCGCCAGCGCGGCTGCGACGCTGTCGGTCTGCTGCAGCGCTTCGCGCAGCACGATGGCATCCTCAATCGCCATGCCCGCCCCCTGACCGAGATGCGGGGTGGTAGCGTGAACCGCGTCGCCCACCAGTACGACACGTCCCTGATACCAGGGATCGTCGACGAACAGCTCCTCCAGCGGCTTATAGACGACCTCGTCGTTGTTAACGATATGCTCGCGCAGGCTCCCCGGTAACCCCGCGCCGGGCGGCAGACGGCGGCGCATCTCCGCCGCCAGCTGGTCGCGGGCATAGCGGGGGTTATCCGCTTCGTGGGAGGTGATAAACAGATACATCAGATCTTCCCCCAGCGGCACCAGCCCGCAGTTGCAGCTCTCCCCCATAAAGCACATCAGATGGTCCACCTCCGGCGGACGCGGAAAGTTGTAGCGCCAAACGCCCTGACCGGTAAAGCGGGGACGATAGCGCTCGCCATACAGCATGCCGCGCACCCGGGAGTAGATCCCGTCGGCGCCTACCAGCAGATCGTAGCGCCCCTGGCCGCCGTGGCTGAAGCTCACCTCCACGGCATCGTCAACCTGACGGAAGGCGTCAATGCTCTCGCCAGTGGTCAGTCGGACCCCCAGCTCCCGGGCGGTGGAACAGAGGACGTTGTGCAGAGCCAGGCGGGAGATGCCGACGTTGGCCGGGAACTGTTCACCCGCCAGCCGCTGGCCGGGAAAGCTGGCCAGCTGGTGGCCGCTCAGGGTGTGCACTGAGACGCTGTCAAACGGCCAGGCGGCGTCCAGATAGCGTTCCAGCACCCCAAGCCGCTGCATTTCCCGCACGACATTGTTCTGCTGAATGATACCGACGCCGTAGACCCGCCACTGCGGCTGGATCTCCACCACGTCGACGGCGACGCCGGCCTGGCGGAGGGCGATGGCGGTGCACAGACCGCCGATGCCGCCGCCAACGATTAATACGTTATTGATGTTCATCGTAGCTGTTTTCTCCAGGGTACAGAGTAGAGGACGTTAACCAGGCCAGCGGCGCGCTGACTAATCGCGATAAAGAATGATCGCTATCGCAAAAAACGATATCGCCGTGGAAATTGAAAACAAAAAGTTGCAGAAAAGTTAAATTAAGCCACAGGATAAGCACGCCATTTCTCGCCGGGGGACCCATGCGTTACCAACATCTTGATCTGAACTTACTGGTGGCACTGGATGTGTTACTCGATGAACAGAACATCACCCGCGCCGCGGGCCGGTTGCATATGACCCAGTCTGCCACCAGCGGGGTGCTCAACCGGCTACGCACCTACTTTGAGGACGATCTGCTCACCCAGGTGGGCAGAAAGATGCGGCCCACGCCGCTGGCGGAAGAGCTGCGGGAGCCGGTCCGCGACGTGCTGATGAAAATTCAGACCTCCATTGCCCGCCGGCCGGTGGATGAGCCGGCAACCAGTAAGCGCCATTTCCGCATTATGGCCTCGGATTACGTTATCAACGTGATGCTGAAGGATGCGCTGCAGGCGGTACACCTGCAGGCGCCGAATATGACCTTTGAGTTTTTCTCGCCGGACGCCCAGTCCACCGGCATGCTCAACCGTGGTGAGCTGGATATCATCGTGGCGCCGGAGCGTTTTATGGCCGCCGACCATCCCGCCGAAGCGCTGTTTGACGAAGAGTTTGTCTGCCTGGCCTGGGCGGACAATCCCCACACCGGCGAGGCGCTGACCCTTGAAGCCTGGCAACAGCTGGGGCACGTGTCGGTGGTCTTTGGCCGCGAGCGGCAGCCGGGGCTGGAGGGCAATCTGTTTGCCGAGTCGGGGCTGAGCCGCCGTATCGAGGTGGTGACCCACAGCTACCACTGCGTTCCGCAGCTGCTGATCGGCACCTCGCGGATCGCCACGCTGCACCGGCGGCTGGCGGAGCAGTACGCGGCGATGCTGCCGCTGCGTCTTTTCCCGGTCCCGGTGACGCTGCCGGTCATGCGCGAATTTATCGGCTGGCACCGCTCGCTGGATAATGATCCTATCTTCGGCTGGCTGAAAGCGAAAATCGTCGCCAGCGCACGCTAACCCACTGGTATTGCTCCCGTCGATACCTGACATCCTGAGACATGATTGGTCGCCCGCAGGTGCTTTATGTGACAGTGCCTGCGCTACAGCGATTGCGACTGAATGTTGAAGGATGACCCTATGTTTCGCTATTTCCCTAAAAACTATGTCTGGAACCTGTCGGTGGATCTCTCCATCGAGATGGGCGCCCGCATCGGTGAGATCGAAGAGATGTGCGCGCCGCTATTGGCCGCGTCCGAGCATCCCGACGCCGAAGGCACCCGCGCGTTCCGGGAAACCTGGTCCCGCATGGCCGATAAATTATGCGCGCTGGCCGGCGAAGATGAGGCGCGTGGACGGCGGCTGTCGGCAGGAGAGAAATATCTTCGGGCGGCCAACTATTACCTGACCTGCGAGCGCCTGCAGGCGCATGGCGCGCCGGACCGCGATGCGCTGTACTGCCGCTTTCTCGATGTCTTTGCCGCCGGGCTGCACCATACCCATGCCAACTGTCAGCGGGTGACTATTCCCTACGAGGGCAAAACCCTGTCGGCGCTTTACGTCCGCGCCGAAGGGGCGACCGGCCGCGCGCCGCTGCTGGTGCAGGTCAATGGTCTCGACTCCACCAAAGAGATGAAATATCTGGTGGGGCTGCCGCAGTGGCTGGCGCGGCGCGGGGTCTCCTCGCTGGTGGTCGACCAGCCGGGAACCGGCGAAGCGCTGCGTCTTCACGGCATGCAGGCCCGCTATGACAGCGAGCACTGGGCCAGCCGGATCGTTGACTGGCTGGAACAGCACCCGGAGGTGGATGCCGGGCGCATCGGCATGGAAGGGGTCTCGCTGGGCGGCTATTACTGCCCGCGGGCGGTGGCGTTTGAGCCGCGCTTCGCCTGCGGCGTGGTGTGGGGCGCCAATCACGACTGGCGGGAGGTACAGCAGCGCCGCCGCGAACGCGAAGGCGATTTTCCGGTACCGCACTACTGGCAGCATGTGCGCTGGGTGTGGGGGGGCGAGGATATCGACGCTTTTATGCGCATCGCGGAGAACGTCCATCTCGACGGCATTCTCGACCGCATACGGGTGCCTTTCCTCGTCACCCATGGTGAAAAGGACTCGCAGATCCCGGTGAAATGGGCGCAGCGCACCTACGACCAGCTGGTGAACAGCCCGCGCCGCGAGCTGAAAATTTTTACTGACCGCGAGGGCGGTGTGCAGCACTCCAGCTTCGACAACTCGATTAACGCCGGGCACTACATCGCTGACTGGGTGGCGGAAGCCCTCGGCGGCCGGGTGGCCTGAACACGCATAAGGAACAACCGCGATGAATATTCTTGGTCCGGATTATCTGGTATTTGGCGTCGATGACCTGGCGGGCTGCCGACTGTTTCTTCTCGACTACGGTTTACGCGAGCAGGAGAACGGTTTCTTTAGCGCACTGGATGGCACCGGGGTGCTGCTGCGGGAGCGTGACGATCCGTCGCTGCCCGCGGCGCTGCCCAGCGGCAGCCAGCTGCGGGAAACCGTCTATGGCGTGGCGGATAGCGCCACCCTTGAGGCGATCGCCGAGACGCTGCGCCGCGATCGCGAGGTGAAGCTCGGCGCCGACGGCGTGCTGCGCTGCGTCGATGATGCCGGCTTTGCCCTCGGGTTTCGCGTCAGCCAGCGCCAGCCGCTGCAGCGGGAAGGGGAGAAAATCAACGCCCCGGGGGATCGCGCCGGGCGGCCGGTCAACCAGACCGGGGCCAGCGCTGACATGGCGGCAGAGCCGCGCTCGCTCTCCCATGTGGTCTATTTTGTGCCGGACGCCGCGCGCGCGGAAGCCTTCTATCAACGGCTGGGCTTTGTCTGTACCGATCGCTTCACCCACGTCGGCCCTTTCCTGCGGCCCGCCGGCACCCAGGATCACCATACCCTGTTTCTGATCCAGGCCCCGCCGTTTATGACCGGTATTGAACACTTTACCTTTCATCTCGGCGGCCCCACCGAGCTGATGATGGCCGGCAGCCGCTTTCAGCAGAAGGGATATCAGACCTTCTGGGGGCCGGGGCGCCATCAGCTGGGATCGAACTGGTTCTGGTACTTCAACAGCCCGCTCGGGTGTCACATCGAATACGACGCCGATATGGATCAGCACGATGACCACTGGCAGCCGCGCGAAGCGCTGCCGGGAGCCGATAACTCGCAATATTTCCTGCTGGGGTATCGCGAGAAGTGGGCCCCCGGTCCGGATAACGCCCGCTGATGGTTCGCCTGTGCCGTGCCGACAGCCTGGCCGAGGGCCAGGCGCGGGGATTTGACCCTACGGGCAGCGGGCAGGCGACGGTGATTGCCTGCCGCTATCAGGGAATGCTCTATCTGTGGCGTAACCGCTGTCCGCATCTGGATACCCCGATGAACTGGCGGCAGGACGCTTTTTTCAACGCCCGGGGCGACCGGCTGGTCTGCTTCGCCCACGGGGCGATTTTTATGCCGGACAGCGGCCTCTGCGTGCAGGGCGCCTGCGTAGGCCAACGTCTGAGTCCGCTGGCTGGCGAGGTGGACGCCGACGGCTGGCTCTGTCTGCTGGAGGAGGCAGGTTATGAAACTGGCAACACGAGATAACGGTGAACGCGACGGCTGCCTGGTGGTGGTCTCGGGGGATTTGACGCTGATGGCCGATGCGGCGGATATCGCACCGACGCTTCAGCAGGCGCTGGAGCAGGCCGCGCGGGTCTGGCCTGCGCTGCAGGCGCGCTATCAGGCGCTCAATGCGCGCCGCTACCCGGCGGCGCAGCCCTATGATCCCCGGCGCCTGCTGGCGCCGCTGCCCCGCGCCTGGCAGTGGCTGGACGGTTCGGCCTTCCTCAGCCATGGCGAGCGCATGCAGCGGGCCTTTCATCTGCCGCCGATTGCCGGCGCCGACCAGACACCGCTGATGTATCAGGGCTGCGGGGACGACTTTCTTGCCCCCCACGCCGGGATAGTCTGCCGCCGGGTCGAGGACGGTCTCGACTTTGAGGGCGAGTTCGCGGTGGTGGTGGACGAGGTGCCTCAGGGGTGCTCGCCGCAGCAGGCGCTGAGCTGTATCCGCCTGATCGTCTTGCTCAACGATATCAGTCTGCGGGCGCTGGCGCCGCGCGAGATGCAGACCGGGTTTGGTTTTATTCACGCCAAACCCGCCTCGGCCTTTGCGCCGGTGGCCCTTACCCCGGATGAACTGGGAGAGGCCTGGCAGCACGGGCGGGCGGCGCTGACGCTGCAGGTGACCCGCAATGGCGAACCGTTTGGCTGCCAGTCGGGCAGCGAGATGCATTTCCATTTTGGCGAACTGATTGCCCATGCGGCGCAGACCCGCCGCCTGCGCGCCGGGACGGTGGTGGGTTCCGGTACGGTGTCCGGGCCGGACGCCAGCCGCGGCGCCAGCTGTATCGCCGAGGTGCGGGCCATAGAGATGCTGGCCTTCGGCGAGCCGCGCACGCCGTTTTTGTCCCCGGGGGAGCGGGTGACGATGGAAGCCCACGCCCCCGATGGCCGGCCGCTGTTTGGCGTGCTGGATCAACATGTTGTGATGTTAACGGAGTAAACCATGATCAATCTTTTACAGGGGCGTCGACTGATCGACCTCTCCGTCACCCTGGACAACAATCCCTGGACCGACCCGCCGCCGCTGCTGCCGAATATTGAATATCAGGATCATCAGCAGGGATGGCCGGAAATGGCGGCGATGTTTCCGGGACTGGAAAAAGCGCAGATGCCGGGAGAGGAGGCCTGGGCCTCGGAGCGCCTGACCGTGACGCCGCACAATGGCACCCATATGGATGCTCCATGGCACTACAGCTCAACCACCAACGGCGGCGAACCGGCGTTTGGCATCGATGAGCTGCCGCTGGAGTGGTGCCTGCGCCCCGGCGTCCGGCTCGATTTTCGCCATGTCGCCGACGGGGCGATCCTGCAGCCGGAGGATCTGCAGCGCGAGCTGGCGCGGATCGATTATCGCCTGTCGCCGCTGGATATCGTGTTAATCAATACCGCCGCCGGCGCCCGCTACGGCCAGCCGGATTATCTGCAGCGCGGCTGCGGCATTGGCCGGGCGGCAACGCTGTGGCTGCTGGAGCAGGGGGTACGGGTGGTCGGCACCGACGCCTGGAGCTGGGATGCGCCCTTCCACTTTACCCGCGAACGCTTTCAGGCCAGCGGCGACGCCGGGCTGATCTGGGAAGGGCATAAAGCCGGCAGGGAGATCGCCTATGGGCAAATGGAGAAGTTGAGCAATCTGGAGCAGCTTCCCGACCACGGCTTCTGGGTGAGCTGTTTTCCCTACAAGATCCGCCGCGGCTCGGCCGGTTTTATCCGCGCGGTGGCGATTGTCGACGCCTGAAGGAGTCGATGGTTATGTTAATTTAATGTGAATGCATTGTATTAATTGTGATAGCAATCGCAGTCCATGCCACCTGCATCCGGTAGGGTAGAACGGTATGTGTGCTGAGTTCGCTGCGGCGTGTTCAGCCAGGATACCGGGGCGACAGAGCGCCTTTCTTTATCGATAAAAAATAGAACTGTAATTCATATTCTAAATAAAAAGCAGTGACGGAGAGCGGAAGATGGTGATGCACAAGGTTTCAGCAACCCCGCGCGAGGCGGGGGCCGTACAGGCGATTTTACTGATGTTGGCGGCCCTGTTGCCGATCATGGGGACCTTGACCATGCTGCCGGTGATGCCGCTCCTGATCGGCCATTTTGCCGCGCAGCCGCACGCCCAGCTGCTGGTGCCGATGATCATCACCATTCCGGCGGTGAGCATGGCGCTGCTGGCTCCGCTGGCGGGGAGGGTGGGCGATCGCCTGAGCCGTCGTCGCCTGCTGATTGCCGCCACTGCTCTGTACGCGGGGTTTGGCCTGCTGCCGGTGATGCTCGACGATCTGTATGCCATTCTGCTGGCGCGGCTGGTGATGGGCATCGCCGACGCCTTTATTCTTACCACCGCCAATGCGCTGATTGGCGACTACTTTGCCGGCGAGGCGCGCAGCAAATGGCTGGCGGTGCAGAGCGGCATCGGTTCGATACTGTCGACGCTGATCGTGCTGGGCGCTGGCCTGCTGGGCACCCTGGGCTGGTATGGCCCGATCTACCTGTATGCGCTGGCGATCCCGGTCTTTATCGGCCTGTGCCTGTTCACCGCTGAGCCGGCGACCCGCCGTCGCGCGGACAGCGTCGCTGACGAGGAGCCTGTCGCTTTTCCACGGCGCAAAATGGCGACGATCGGTCTGATTACGCTCGCCAGCGCGATCCTCTACTTTCTCGAGCCGCTGCAGATAAGCCAGGTGTTCAGTCAGCTCGGGCTGACCTCCAGCAGCCAGATCGGCATCGCCACCGCCGTTGCGGGCATTGGCGTGCCGCTGGGCGCCTGGCTGTATGGCCGCAGCGCCAGGCAGCGTGTCGACAGGCAGTTTTTCCTTTTTTACGCCATTTTTGGCCTCGGTCTGCTGTTTATCGCCGTGGCCCACAATCCGCTGGCCGGCGTGGCGGCAGCATTCGTCGCGCAGGTTGGTAACGGAATGCTGATCCCTCTGATGCTGGCCTGGATGTTGGAAGCCCTGCCGGCGCCGCACCGGGCGACGGGGATCGGCATCTGGCACACCTTCTTTTTCCTCGGCATGTTCATCAGCCCGGTTCTGATGACCTTGCTGAACGGCATGACCGGCAGCATGCAGGACAGCCTGCTGCTGTTTGCGCTGCTGACGCTGGCTATCGCCGGCGTGACGGGTATCGCCAGCGCCCGGATGGGGGGCCGCCGCGCGCTGGCTCGTTAATTTCACCTGACAACATAATTACCACACGCCCGCCGGTCTCCCGGCGGGAAGGGGAGGCCATTATTTAGAAAAAGCGTACACCTTATTTAGCGTTAACTTTCAGCCTAATTAATCCCTGTAAATAAACATATTGTGACTAATTTATTTTTCACGATATGGCGCATCTTACCTGCAAAAAATAAAAATGAGGGTTTATTATGAGTCTCTGCTGTACCGACGTAAGTAAGAAAATAGTGTTTCCACTTTCGGCGCTGACGCTGGCGATATTCTCCAGCACCGCGCTGGCCGATACCTGGACCTGTGAGCAACTGGATAAACTGAATACCCGCTCCGCGCAGGTCGTCAGCCCTCCGTCGACCTGCGAATCGCTCATCGGCGATATTGGCGGCTTTCGCAGCGCGCTGGCCGACCGCGGGTGGGGCGTCCAGTTAAGCTGGAACCCGATGGTGATGTACGATCTGAAAGGCCAGTCCGCTGACCCGCAACAATATGCCGGGCAGAATTTTACCTGGTCGCAAAATATGTCGCTGAACGTCACCTACGATTTAAGCCGAATTGGTTTTAGCAAAGACGCGCAATTTACTTTTTCTCCCCAGTGGGCGACCTCGAATTATCATGATAGCTATCCGGAACTGCATAATATTGCGGTGCTGGCGGTGAACCAGCCCTTATTAAACGGCCAGCTGGAACTGCAGTATGGTTTTTATCCGTTAATTCGTCAGTTTTACGGCATGGTGCTGGGGGGTAACTCCTCCTCAGCCGCGCTGGGGCCGACCAGCGTGATCCCGGTGCAGGTGGGGATCAGCCTCAACGCGCCGACGCCGACCTTCACCGCCATCGTCCGCGACAGCGATAAGAAGTTCTATAACAACTTTGCCGTCAGCCGCAGTATGTCGCCTGCCGGACATCTCGACGACGTGGAGCAGAACCCCTCGGGGCTGAAATGGCACGTCGATGGCGCCAACCCGATCCTGGTGAATGAGTTTGGCTTTAAGCAGGCGGCGGGCGAGTCGCAGCGATCGCTGTGGTTCCGCGCCGGGGCTATCTATAACACCTCGCACTACCAGTATTTTGACCAGCCCGGCGACAGCAGCAGTAACTATGCGTTCTACGTCGCCAACACCATGCAGCTGACCCAGCCGAAAAAAGGGCTTCCGCTGGGGCTGTATCTCGATGTGAAAGCGGACTACGCGCCGGACGATCGCAATGCTTACACCAGCGACTTCCAGGTGACCTTCTTTGACATCGGCCTGTTTCCCGGCCGCGAGCAGGATATGACCTCGCTGGGCTACACCCGCTCCTTTATCAGTAAAAAGTTCCGCGATTATGTCGGCGAGGCGGGGATGGAAGCGCCGCAGAGCATCAACGCCATCTCCCTGTCGCACGCCCTGCGCGTGACGAAAGGTATTTACTGGATCAACGGTATCACCTGGCAGGATAACCCGACGCTGGTGCCGAAGCATGAGTCGGCGGTCCTCTGGCAGTCCTCGATGTACTGGAACTTCTGACACCGATCGCCTCAGGCTTTTAACCCCGCCCGCCGGTACGCTGCCGCCGGGCGGTTTTTTTTTCGTGAATTGGCTGGCGCAGGAATAAAAAATGAGGGCCGGCATGTTGCCGACCCTCTTTGACATCGATCCGGGCTTAGCCCCGGTGGCTGATTTTCCCGTCGGGAGTCAGCACGAAATCGAAGGTTGCCCGGATATCGTCGCTGGCGAAACCCACCGCCAGCTGCCAGGGGCCGCTGGCCAGGCGCCATTCCTGGGCTGGCACCTGCCAGCGCTGCAGCGCGTGACGCGGCAGGGCAAGGGTCAGAGAGGCTTCCTCGTGCGCCGGGACGCTGACCGCCGCAAACTCCGCCAGCGCCGACCAGGCCGTCTCCGGCCCCCGCAGGTAGAGCTGGACCACTGCTTTTCCGGCGCGGGCGGCGCGGTTTTCCAGCCGGCAGCGCAGCTGCAGAGCGTCCACCTCGTCGCCTGTCAGCGCGGCGGCGCTCAGGGTGATATCGGCATACCCCAGACCGTGACCAAAGGCCCAGGCGGCGGGGCGTTCGCGGGCGTTAAACCAGCGATAGCCCACCTGCTGGCGCTCGTGGTACCAGAGGTCCCCTGCGGCGTCCGGCGTCAGACTGCGCACCGGATAGTCGTCCAGACGCTGGGCGAAGGTCACCGGCAGGCGACCGCCAGGCTCACGATCCCCGGCCAGCACCGAGGCCAGCGCCGGGCCAAACTCCTGGCCCGGATACCAGGCGACCATGACCGCCGCCGCGTCGGCGAGACAGCCGGTATCCACCGGATGGGCGACGTTGAGCACCACCACCGTCCGCGGATTCGCCGCGCAGACGGCGCGGATCAGGGCGACCTGATGCGCCGGCAGCGCGGTAGCGTCCCGGTCGATGCTCTCCAGACCGGCATCGGCCGTTTCGCCGATCACCAGCACCACGCTGTCGGCCGCCCGGGCATGGTCGACCGCCTGCTGCAGCAGATCGATGGTTTGCGGGGGCTGGCAGCCGAACCAGATGCCGTGGGCGATACTGCTGCCCAGCGCCATCTCGGCCCGGAAGGTCAGGGTTTCCCCCGCCTGCAGCGGGAAGTCGAGACGGGTATGCGGGGCTTGCATCAGCTTGCCCATGATATCCCCCTCCAGCGCCTCGCCGTTAAAGGTCGCCATGCGCTCGCCGTTCAGCTGCAGGGCGATCTCCCCGGTGCCGCCGATCCAGAAGCCGTAGCGGCCGCTCACCGGCGCGGTGAACTGGCAGCTTACCGTCACGGTGGCGCGTTCGGTCAGGCGCAGCATGTCGCCGACGCCCGGCATATCGCGGAACCAGATCAGCGAGGAGGCGTCGCGCACCTCCTGATGAACCACGCCCCCGTCGGCGGTGGCGTAGGCAACGTCCAGGCCGCGCTCGCCGGCGGCGGTGCGCAGCGGCAGATGATGCAGAGGCGGGATGCGGTAATCGCTCTCCACCCCCTGGGCATAGCTTATTTCGACCCCGGCGGCGGAAAAGCGCTGGCGAATGGCCTCCAGAGGAGAGATCAGCCCCGGCATCAGCGCCACTCTGGCAAAGGTCCCGCCCTGGAAGCAGGGCGTCGTGGCGTTGGGGCCAATCACCGCCAGCCGCTGTCCCGCCTGCGCGGCGAGGGGCAGCAGCCGCTGGCGATTGTGCAGCAGGACAAACCCCGCCGCCGCCGCCTCTTCGAGGGTGTGACGCCGCTGCGCCTCGGCGGCGGCAGAGCCATCCCAGGGCAGGGGATGGCTGACCCGTTCGGCCAGCCGCGCCAGCCGGACGGCGGCATCGTCCAGCCGCCGGGCGTCGCTGTCGGTGTCCATCAGCGCGGGCAGCAGGCGCTCGCCCATATGGCGGGCCGGGCCCGGCATCTCCAGATCCAGCCCGGCGCGGAAGCTGGCCGGGCCGTTCTGGGTGCCGAACCAGTCGGACATCACCAGCCCGTCCCAGCCGAGATCGCGCTTCAGCCACTGGCTGATGGCCTGATGCTGCTCGGCGCAATAGATCCCGTTCACCCGGTTATAGGCGGTCAGCATGCCCCAGACGCCGCGGCTGGCCGCCACTTCGAACGGCCAGAAATAGACTTCGCGCAGGGTGGCTTCATCGACGACCACGTTCATGGTCCGCCGATCGGTTTCCGAATCGTTGCAGACCATATGCTTGACGATGCAGCCTACCCCCTGGCGCTGGACGCCGTCGATCCACGCCGCGCCGAGCTCGGCGATATGCCGCGGGTCTTCGCCGAAAAGCTCAAACGCGCGGCCGGCAAGGGGGCTGCGCAACAGGTTCAGGTTAGGCGCCAGCAGCGCCTGCGTTCCGGTGCGCAGCGCCTCCTCGCCGATGACGCCGCCAACCCGGCTGACCAGCTGGCGGTCCCAGCTGGCGCCAAGCGCCAGCCCGCAGGGGCTGAGCAGGGCAATATCCCGCTCGTCAACCCGGCCGCCGGTGATCCCCATCGGGCCGTCGGACAGGGTGACTGAACCCAGCGTGGAGTGGGGGATAGGGTGGGTGGACCACATCCCCATCCCGGCGGTGAGCCGCGCTTTTTCGGCAACGCTAAGCGACAGACTGAGCGCAGGCATCGGCATGTCTCCGTAAGGGGGCGGCGGGGGCGAAGGCCAGCGCTTGTTCGGCTACGGTGGCCAGCGCGCGCTGGACCGCGTCGTCGGTGCAGCGGCCCTCGCTGTCGAACAGCGACACGCCGGCGGTGTTGAGGGTCACCCCCAGCGGAGTCGGCCAGCCGCGCAGGGCATGAACGATCCCGCGCATGGCGCCGAGGGTAGTGTTGCAACCCTGCCAGCCGGCGGCGGTGACGATGCAGCCCACCGCCCGGCCATCAAGATAGACCCGGCTGTCGCCGCGCAAATCTTCCAGCAGGTCGATGGCGTTCTTCACCAGACCAGACACCCCGCCGTGGTAGCCCGGCGAGGCCAGCAGAATGCCGTCGGCCTGGCGCACGGCGTCGACAAACGCCGTTTCCTGCGGCGTGCGGGTGGTGACTTCCGGGTTAAACGGCGGCAGGGCCGCCAGTTCAGCGCCGCCGAACAGTTGGGTCTGCGCGCCGAGCGTGCGGGCGTGGGCCAGCGCGGCGGCGAGGGCGCGCTCGGTGCTGGAGCCCGGGCGGGTGGTGCCGCCGATGCCGATCAGCAGCGGCGGGCGTGAGAAAGCAGGTTTATTCATAGCAGGATCTCCCGGTCGGATTAGCGAAAGCGCGGCAGGATCTGGTCCGCAAACAACGAGATCGACTGCTGGCTCAGGCGCAGGCGCTCCTCGGTCAGCGGGCCGTTGGTGAAGCCGAGCAGCACGTTGCCGATGCCCAGCTGCTGATGGCGTTCCAGCTCCTCGGCGACGGTCTCCGGGCTGCCGTACAGGCACCAGGTTTTGATCCACTCTTCGCTGAAACAGTCCGGATGGCGGTGCAGCGTAACGCCGCTGAACTCTTCCGCCCGCTTGTTGTACTCATATTCCCGGTCGATGGCCTGCTCGTACCAGCCCATGATCTGCAGCATCTCTTCGCGGGCCTGCTCGTCGGTGGGGGCGATATGGACGCACTGCCAGGTGTGGGTGGTCCACGAGAGGCAGTGGTTCACCACCTCGTCGCTATGGCCGGCGTTGAGCAGGGCATCGCGGTAGCGGGTGAAATAGTGGGTCAGCTGGCCAAACGGATCGTTGCTGGCCGGGATCGGCGGAGTAAACGCGGGAATAAAGGCCGGCCAGCCGTTATCGGCGGCGCGCTGCATGCTGGTTTCACGCAGCGCCACCGGCATAATGCGGTTGAACGGTTTTTGCCAGGGGGCAGGAACGATGCGCTGGACTACCGCGCCCTTATAGTGGCCGGTTTCGAAAATGATCGGATCGTCTTCAATATTTTTCTCCCACAGCCGCTGGACCAGATCGAGGTTCTCCTGCAGCAGGCTGGAGGCGTCCTTGTAGTTCACGCCAAAGCCGATCATCTCTTCCGGCGTGGTGCCGCTGCCGATGCCCACCAGCAGGCGGCCTTCGGTGAGTTGATCCAGCAGGTTAACGCGCTCGGCGAAGCGCACCGGGTGGTGCAGCGGGACGGTGGTCACCGACATGCCGAAGTGGATCTTTTTCAGCTGGCCGGCCAGGTAGGCGGCGAAGACAAACGGATCGCTGGACATCGGCGCATAGCCGGTGAAGTGATGGTCTGGCATAAAGACCGCATCGAAGCCGCGATCTTCGGCCTGGCGCGCATGATCGATCAGCGACTGCATGACAAAACGATCCTGCTCGGGGGCGGTGGAACGGCCGACGAGGAAAACAGAGAAACGCATAGCAACTCCTGGGTTGTGTGGTGGTTGTTATTATTAAATAGAACTAGAATTATGATTCTAGTTGTTTATCAAAGAATGAAAATGACCGCCATCACACTTTTGCCACATCGCCGACGGGGGAGTCGGGTGGGCAATTTGCAGCGTGGTCGCTAACTGCAATACACTGCGGGGGTTTTCTATGGATAAAGAGGTGAGAACTGCGATGACCGATCTTCCCGCGATGCGCCAGCCGAAACAGGACCGGAGCCGGGTGGCGCTGGAGCGGCTGATGGCTGCCAGCCGTGAAATCCTGCATGAAGGCACCTTTGAGCTGCTGACCATTGCTGAAATCAGTAAACGCTCGGGCGTTTCTGTCGGCTCGATCTATGCCCGCTTCGGCGGCAAAGAAGATCTGTTTATCGCCGTCATGATGGAGGTGATGCAGGAGCTGGACGCCGAATGGCAGCAGCTGATCCAGCAGCTGCACGCGCGCAATCTGCCGCTGCGCCAGCGGCTTCCGGCGCTGATGGATGTCCAGGCGGAGTATCTGCGTCGCCATGCCGGGATCCTGCGGCCGTTTATGGCGCGGGCGGATGATGAGCGCGTGGCGGGGATTGGTAAAGCCGCTTACCAGAAAAATGAGCAGACCTTTATCGACCAGCTGCTCGACGCCGCGGCGGAGATCCGCCACCCGGAGCCAGAGCAGGCCGCCCGCTTCTGCTTTACGGTTTCGTATGCCGCGCTGGCGCGCTTCCTCGGCCTGGGGTCGGCGGCAGAAGCCGCCGGCGAGGGCGACTGGGAACAGCTCAAACGCCATCTGGGCATGATGTGTCTGAGCTATCTGGTTACCCCCGTCGAGGCCGGCTAAGCCGCGGGATTTTACTTCGCTAACTGCCAGGCGCTGGCCTGCTTGTGCTGACGCAGGCGCTGGCTATGGCGGGAGAAGGTATAAAGAAATATCGCGGCGGCCAGCACCAGCGCCGCGATGCCGAGCGTCAGGAAGGCGCTCAGCACATCGTTCCCGGCCCGCAGGCGGATCGCGCCGACGATAATCGGGCTGACGAACATGCCCGCGAAGAAGGCCCCGGACCAGGCGCCCATCGCCCGGCCGCAGTAGGCGGGCGGAATCAACGATCCTACCCAGTAAATCATCGCATTAATCGCCATGCCGGCACCCAGCTGCTGGATGGCGGAGCCGATCCCCATGGCGATCAGCGTTCGCGATTCGCCCACCACCAGCATTCCGATCCCCATCAGGCAGAGCATGATGGCGAGCACGCGCTCCGGCGTATAGCGGCGGGAGACCAGACCGAACAGCAGCGAACCGACCGGCACGGCGAGGCTGACCAGCGACATAATCAGGCCGATACGCTGCGGGCTGGCGTTTTGCAGGGTATGAAAGGCGTTGGCGCCGTTGATGGTGTACACGTAATAAATGATGGCGCAGACAAAGGTAAGCACGCTGAGGGCGATCACTCGCGGCCACGGAAACGGATTATGCTGCGCCGCCTGGGCGGCGTGCTGCGGACGGGCCGCCTGAGCGGGTTCGAACATCCAGAAGTACATCGCCAGAAACAGCAGGATGGCGACAAAGTAGATCATAAAGGCGCCGTTCCAGCGCAGGGCGGTCAGATAGCCGGAGCTGGCCAGCACCAGCACCGCCAGCGCCGGGCCAATCACCCCCTGCACCGTCAGCCAGAAGCGGCGCTGTTTGTCGTCAAAGTAATCGATCAGCATGGTGTTAGCGATGGTCAATACCACCGCCTCCGCCAGCCCGACGCCGAGGCGGCTGCAAAAGATGCCGGTCAGGGAGGTGATGTACAGCGGCATTGTGCCGCAGATGCCATACAGCAGCGTGGCGCTGAGCAGCAGTTTGCGGCGGCCAAATTTATCCGCCAGCCAGCCGGTGCAGGGCCCGGCGATGGCGATCACCAGACCGGGCGCGGTGAGCATCAGCGGCACCAGGGTTTCGACATAAGGCACGCCGGCGAAGTGCTGGATCAGCGTCGGGACCGCCGGCGCCAGGGAAACGATCGCCAGGATGGGCAGAAAGGCGGTCAGGGCGATGATGATGCCCTGGATCGCGCCGGCTTGCGGCGCGTGGGGCGGATTCAGACTATGGCTCACGACGTTCTCCTTTTATCGCGCGGGTCGCCTGTCGTTGGCGGCGGCGCGGTTTTTTAGTATGCAGGTCAGGGATACAGGTGGCGGCGGGAATAGCCGCGGATTTAAGAGTAGGAGCAGGAACGGCGCGGGGAAAAATTGTGATTACGTATGTGATCCATCACAAACAAAAATACCATTGGTTTTGTATGGTTTTTTGCCGCAATAAAAAGGCGACCGGTGTCGCCTTTCGCGGGGAGCGGGGCCGCTTGTGCCCCGGTGAGCCAGAGGCGCTACAGCAGCCGCGCCACGATATCGTCAGCGGCGAGGATCGCCAGCGCGACGCTGGTCAGCGTCGGGTTGCAGGCGGTTGAGGTGGGGATCGCGCCGTTGCCGCCGACGTACAGATTGTGAAAACCCCAGACCCGCGAGCGGCGGTCGGCCACGCTGTTGCCGTCGTTCGCTTCTCCCAGGCGACAGGTTCCCTGGTAATGCAGCGAGGTGCCCGCCGGCAGGATCATGGCCTCCCCGCCGGGCGCCACGCGGCCCAGCGCGGCGCCGACGCGTTCAGTCACTGCCACCGCCTGCTGTAAACGGCGGCGATCGCCGTCGGTTAACTGATAGTTCAGCTGCATTTTCGGCAGCCCTACGGCGTCGGTTTCATCACTGAAGACGATCCGATCCTCCTCGCGCAGCTCCTTGGCGAGGAACAGCCCCAGGCCCACCACCGGCTTCGCCGGGGTACCCGACGGCTGGGCAAAGGCGATCGGCGAAGTATCCATCTGCATCAGTTGACCGTGGAACGGAAAATCGGGCTCATGGAACGGCAGCCAGGTGACGCCGGAGACATTGTCCCGTCCGTCGCGCACCGGGGAGGTCGGCGCGACGGCGGCCGGCGGGGCGTCCACTTCAATCAGGGCGATCACCTGCGGCTGATCGTTGAGCCAGCGCCCCAGCGCCCGCGGACGGATGCCCGAGGCGTACAGCAGCTGCGGCGTACGCAGCGCATCGGCGGCGACCACTACCGCTTTGGCCGTCACCACATACTGTTCGCCGGTACGCAGATCGCGCAGCTCCGCCCCGCGGGCGACGCCGTCCTCGCTGAGGATCCGCGTGCACAGGGTGGCGGTGCGGATCTCCACCCCGCGCTGGCGGCGGGTCTCTTCCTCCGCCAGCTCGCCGAGCACCGCGTCGACGCCGGACCAGCGCGGCTTGCCCTCCGGCGTTGCGGCGCAGGCCAGCGGCATAGGCTGCGCCAGCCGCGCCGGCGGACGGTCGCTGGCGAAGTGCTGATTAAGGGCATCGACGATTTGCCGGCCGATGGCGGTGGCCGGAAATCCTTCGCGGGTCACCTGAAGATAATGCTCTGCCGACTCCCAGGCGTCGGCCATCTCCCGGGGATCGAGAAAGGGAATGACTTCGCTGCCGCCCGGTCGCGGACAGGCGCAGGTCCAGTGGACGCCCATGCCGCCGAGGTTAGTGGAGAGCGCGGCGGCCGGCATGCCGCTGTGGGGCGCCGTCGGGTCGAGAAGATGGGTGCCGGGCCGCGCCTGCAGGGCGTCTGCCGGCAGGTTTTCCGGCAGGGCGGCCAGCGGAAACGCCCGGGCGCGGTCGTAGGCCGTTTCCCGCTGCGCTGGCGCCAGGTTGCGGATATTAACCCCGGTGGCGGGCGTCAGCGCTTCGCCGGCTTCCACCACCAGGATCCGCGCGGCGCGGCGGTCGGCAATCCGCCGCGCGAAAGCGGCGCCTACCGGGCCGCTGCCAATAATCAGTACATCGATGTTCTCATCCATATCAGTCCTTGCCTTTGTTGTTCTCCGGGCGCATGCCCGTTGCAGGTGTACAGAAAATAGGTACTACAGCTTTGTGCGTCCTGATAAATGGTTCCTCATGATAGCAGCCATTGCCGGACGCGATAGGTCATGGCTTCCCGGGCGGGGGAAGCACCGAGACGGGCAGCAGGCGGCTGAGGGCGGCAATCGCCAGCAGGATCAGGGCGCCAAGGGTCAGCAGGGTGATAAACGCCCCGCGCCAGGCGTCCGGCGCGGAGGCGCTTTGCGCCAGATAGAAACCGCCAAGGGTCGCCATGCCGAGGGCGGCGCCAAACTGCTGGCCGGTGCGAAATAATCCCGACGCCGCGCCGGCGTGGGCCACCGGGATCGCCGCCATGGCAAAGGCCGGCAGCGGGGCGGAGATAAGCCCCATCCCACAGCCGCACAGGCCGAACCCGAGACCCAGCGCGGTCAGCGGCAGCGTCCCCGGCGCCGCGGCGATCCCGTAGCCCATCAGCAGCAGGCCGCTCATCTGCACGGCCACCCCGACCAGCGTCACGTTACGCCCAAGACGAGGCGATAGCCGGCGGCCGGCGACGGCGATGGAAAACATCGCCCCGAGGGCGAAGGGGATGTGCAGCAGGGCGGTATGGAACGGGCTGAAGCCCAGCCCGCTCTGCAGCACCAGCGCGGTGGCCAGCAGCAGCGAGGCGGTGGTCAGCTGATAGAGCAGGGTGATGACGATCCCGGCGCGAAAGAAGCGGTCGCGCAGCACCGCGGGGGGTAACAACAGCGTGCCGCCCCGGCGTTCACGGCCCAGCAGATGTCGCCAGAGGAGGGCCACCGTGATGAGCGACAGCAGCGGCGGCAGCGCCATCCATAGCGGCCAGCGCAGGGCGGGGCCTTCGATCAGGGTGAGCAGCAGCGCGCCGCCGCCCACCACCGCCAGCAGGGTACCCAGCGGATCGATACCTTTGGCCGCCGGGCTGCGCACCGCCGGCAGCGCCCGCCAGGCCAGTATCACGGCGACGACGATCACCGGCACGTTGATCAAAAAGATCGGCCGCCAGCTGAGGCCGAACAGATTGCTTTCGATGATGATCCCGCCGAGAACCGGGCCGAGGATCCCGGCGGCGCCGCCGAGCAGGCCGAAAATACTCATCACCCGGAAACGTTCGTGCGGGCGATACAGAACCTGCATCAGGGAGAGGATTTGCGGGCCCATCATCGCCCCGCTGGCCCCCTGCGCAATACGCATCGCCACCAGCATCTCCGGGCTGGCGGCCAGCCCGCAGCCGGCCGACGCAGCGCCAAACGCCAGCAGTCCGCTGATAAATAGCCGCCGGTAGCCATACAGATCGCCGAGCCGACCGCCGGTGAGCAGCAGAATGGAGAAAAAGAACAGGTAGCCGGTGACCACCCATTCAATTTGCCGCGGGCTGGCGAGCAGATCCCGCTGTACCACCGGGATGGCGACATTAATGATCGAGACGTCGATGATCTCCAGCACCAGCGCTATCGAAACCACCAGCGTGGCCAGCGTGCGCTGCCGCTCGCTGGTATAGGGAGGCGCCTGAACCGCGGCCGCCGAAGCGTTATTGAGCATGATGTACCTTCAGATTTGGTTAAAAACTTGTTAAATGATGTTGACAATTTATAGCAACCAGAGATTAGAATTAGAGCACTCATTCTGGTTATGCCGCGTCAGATCCTGCTGTTGACCGCGAAGCCAGAAGGGAAGGCGTCACACTGCCGCTCCGAAACAGAATAAGAATTCTTATTCTAATTTTGTTTGTTTTGATCTGGCAAGTAGAGAAGGGGGTCGGATGTATTTGTCCGCATGTATTGAATGGCTGTTTCGTGAAGAGTATCCCGATTTCAGCGATCGGGTCCGGGCGGCGAAAGCGCAGGGATTCAGCCACGTTGAGTTTCATCTCTGGCGTGATAAACCGCTGGCGGCGCTGGCGCAGGCGCTGGAGGAGACCGGCGTGAGGCTGTCGAGCTTCGTGGTGGAGCCCCGGCGCAGCCTGGTGGATCCGGCGGAGCATGAGCAGTTTCTGGCGGCAGTGAGCGACAGCCTGGCGGCCTCGCGCCAGCTGGGGTCGCCGCCGCTGGTGGTGGCCTCCGGCTTCAGCCGCGAAGGGGTGGCGATCGCCGAACAGCAGGCGCAGGCGATCCATATCCTGCGCCAGGCGGCGACGCTGGCGGAAGCCGCCGGGGTCACTCTGCTGCTGGAGCCGCTCAACACCCGCATCGATCATCCGGGGATGTTCTTAAACGACACCCGGCTGGCGCTGGACATTATCGAGGCGGTCGACAGCCCGCGGCTGCAGCTGCTGTTTGACGTCTATCACTCGCTGGTGATGGAAGAGGAGATGGAGGAGGTGCTCGGCGGCAGAATGCACCGGGTGGGACACGTGCAGATAGCGCAGGCGCCGGAACGTAACGAACCGGATCCGCGCAGCGGCGAGTGGCCAGAAGTGATCGCCCGGCTGCAACGCCTGGGCTACAACGGGGCCATTGGCCTGGAGTATAAACCGTCGCTGCCCGCAGCGGCCTCGGTGGCCCGCGCCCGCGAAGCGACCGGCTTATCCTGTTAACCAACTTACCTGGTACTTTTATGACTCAGAAAATAAAACGCGGCGTCAGTCTGTACAGCTTTCAGAATGAGACCTATCTCGGCAAGATGTCCCTCGATCAGGCGATCGGTCACTGCGCGGCGTTCGGCGCCCGCGGCATTGAAGTCGTCGGCGAACAGACCTTCGCCGGCTGGCCGGAGTGCGGCATGCCGGAGGCGGCGATCGCCGACTGGCGCCGTCTGATGCAGCGCCATGACACGGTGCCGGTGTGCCATGACTTTATGCTCGACTATAAACGCTATAAAGACCGGCCGATGCCGTTTGACGAGCAGGTGCGCAGCGTGCAAAACGACATCGATTTTGCCGCCCGGCTGGGCATGCGCTTTATCCGCTCTCTGGTTTCCGTGGCGCCGGAGGTGCTGGTGGCGGCGGCGCCTTATGCGGAAGACAAAGGGATCACCATTCTGCTGGAGGTGCACGCCCCGCTGCATTTCGACCATCCGTGGATTATTCGCCATGCCGAAGCCTATGAAAAAGCCAACACCCGGGCGCTGGGCTTCCTGCCGGATATGGGGATGTTTTTAGCCCGCTTCCCGCGGGTGTGGAAAGAGCGCTTTATTCGTAACGGTTGCCCGCAGGCGGCGGCGGATTTTATCGAGAAAGCCTATGAGGAGCGGACGCTCAGCGAATACGTGATCCTGGATGTGATGCAAAAATGGGGGCCGGGCCCGCAGCTGGCGATGGCGGAAACGCTGCGCCACAACGCGGCGTTCGAGCCGAAGCGGATGCTCGATTTTATGCCGCGGATCCACAACATTCATGCCAAATTCTATGAGATGACCGACGAGATAAGCGAGTGGTCAATTCCCTACGATGAGATCTTCCGCGTGCTGCAGAAGGGCGGCTATGAGGGGTATGTGTGCTCCGAGTATGAAGGCAACCGCTGGGTGGAAGATGCGCAGGAGGTGGACAGCCTGGAGCAGGTCCGCCGCCAGCAGCTGATGTTCTGTCGCCTGTTAGATGAAACCCCACCCCCGGCGCTGCTGGGTCAGTAAGGAGCATTATCATGTTTGATCAGCATATTATCTGCCGCGAAGGTTTCGGCAACGTCACCCGCGACGGGGAAGTTATCGGCGTGCGCTTTTTGGCCCGTCTGCCTTACTACCGCGGTCTGGGTTTGTCGATGGTGGAAGATATCGCCGTGACCCTCAACGGCGAAGCCATCCCGCGGCAGGCGATCCGCCTGGCGCTGCGCGGCCGGGAGTGGACGCTCGACGAGCTGGAGAGCGTTTACGACGACCGGTGGAACTTCGGTGAAAAGGCGACCATCACGGTGCTCAAACCCGGCGGCCTGCCGGCCGGCTGGCATCGCCTGAAGGTGGCCGAGAGGCTGCGGATCTCCTATCTGCCGTTTGTGCCGGTGACCACCTTTGAAACCGAGCTGGAGTTAACGGCGTAACCTCCCGCAGGATCCGCTGCCGTTATGGCAGCGGATTTCTATACCACGGGGCAGCCACCGGGGAGCGCTGAGGAGATTGCCGTCCAGTCAAACCGCTTCGGAAGAGCGCGGTTTCTCAGCCCGCCTGTGCAGACGAAATAGGAAAATTTACTTCGCAGGCTAACCGCAGATTGCTTCAAAAAAATTCCCGTATTTGTTATATTGTTGTTCATTGATTACTCACCTCTGCGGTGCCAAAAAGAACAAGATTCACCGCAACCCAGGACAATACCATGTTAGATTACCGCTTCCCGACAGCTTTGCAGATGGTTCTCAGCGTAGCAATGGCGGAGCAGATGGGTGAACGTTCGACGAGTGCGATTCTGGCCTACGGCCTGGAAGCCAACCCGAGCTTTATCCGCAAATTAATGGTTCCGCTCACCCGTGACGGCATCATTGTCTCCACGCTTGGCCGCAACGGCTCTATTCATCTTGGCCGCCCGGCGGACAAAATCACTCTGCGTGATATCTATCTTTCCGTTATCGAAGATAAAAAACTGTGGGCGTCGCGCCCTGACGTCCCGGCCCGCTGCGTGGTCAGCGCCAACGCCTGCTGGTACTTCAAATCGGTCGCTGACGAAGCGGAGCAGGCTTCGCTAAACGTCCTCGCTCGCCATACCGTGGCCAGCGCGCTGGAGGCGCTTAAAAACGCCGATACCAGCGGCTGCGACCCGGTACCGGAAATGATCGCCCGCTTTAAAAAAGCGCATTAATCCTGGCCCTGACGAAAAAAAACCGCCTTCAGCTTGAAGACGGTTTTTTGTTATTTGCCGCAGGCTAGGCGGGCAGATCCTCCTCGACCGGCTTACTGCGGGTCACCAGTTTCCGTAGCGTCACGTAAAACACCGGCGTCAGGAACAGACCGAACAGCGTCACCCCCAGCATCCCGGAGAACACCGTGATCCCGGTGACGCCGCGGACTTCCGCCCCTGCGCCGTGGCCGAGGATCAGCGGAATGGTCCCGGCGATAAAGGCGATGGAGGTCATGACAATCGGGCGCAGTCGCAGGCGGCACGCCTCCAGCGCGGCTTCCATGATGCCTTTGCCCTGAATCTCCAGCTCGCGGGCAAACTCGACGATCAGAATGGCGTTTTTACAGGCCAGGCCCATCAGGACCACCAGCCCCACCTGCACGAAGACGTTGTTATCGCCTCCGGTCAGCCAGACGCCAAACAGCGCGGAGAGCATCGTCATCGGCACGATAAGGATCACCGCCAGCGGCAGGGTCCAGCTTTCATACAGCGCCGCCAGCACGAGGAACGCCAGCAGCACCGCCACCGGGAAGACGATCAGCGCCGTATTGCCTTGGGTGGCCTGCTGGAAGCTCAGATCCGTCCATTCAATATTCATTCCATTCGGCAGCACCTGTTTAGCCATGGCATCCAGCAGCGTCATCGCCTGCGAGGAGGAGAGGACGCGCGGATCGGCATCGCCAATCAGGTCCGCTGCCGGATAACCGTTGTAGCGGATCACTGGATCCGGCCCGTAGGTGGTACTGATATTCACCATACTGCCGATCGGCACCATTTCGCCCTGATTATTGCGGGTGCGCAGATTGGCGATATCTTCCACGCTCTCGCGGTACGGCCCGTCAGCCTGGGCCATCACGCGCCAGGTACGCCCGAACTGGTTAAAGTCATTGACATAAGACGAGCCGAGATAGGTCTGCAGCGTGCCGAACAGATCGGTCAGCGATACCCCCTGCGCTTTCGCCTTATCGCGATCGACCTGGACATCCAGCTGCGGCACGTTAGCCTGGTAGGTCGAGATCGGGAAGTGCATCCCCGGCGTCTGCATAATCGTCCCGGACATGGCATTCACCGCGCTTTGCAGCGCGCCATAGCCCAGCCCGCCGCGATCCTGGATGTACAGGGAGTAGCCGGAGCCCTGACCCAATCCTAAAATCGGCGGCGGCAGGATGGAGAAGCCAAATCCCTGCTGGATTTGCGCAATTTTGGCGTTGATCTCCGCGTTGATTTCCGCCGCCGAGTGTTTGCGCTGGTCGAACGGTTTCAGGCCAAAAAAGACCGTCCCGGTATTCGGCGTGTTGGTGAACTGCAGTGCGTTAAGACCGGGGAAGGCGACCGCATAATCGACCCCTTCGGTATTCATCCCGATCTCGCTCATTTTGCGGATCACCGCATCGGTGCGCGCCAGCGACGAACCTTCCGGCATCTTCACGCCGCCAATCAGGTACAGCTTGTCCTGGGTGGGAATAAATCCGCCGGGGACGACTTTAAACATCACCCCTGCGGCGCAGAGCAGCAGCAGGTACACCACAAACACCGCGCCACGGCGGCCGAGGGTTTTGCTCACCAGCCCCTGATAGCCGTTCGAGCTGCGCAGGAAAAAGCGGTTAAACGGACGGAAAATCCAGCCGAACAGACGATCGATCAGCCGGGTAGGGAGGTCTTTTTTCGCGCCGTGCGGCTTTAACAGCAGGGCCGCCAGCGCCGGGGAGAGCGTCAGCGAGTTGATGGCCGAGATCACCGTGGAGATGGCGATGGTCACCGCAAACTGCTTGTAGAACTGACCGGTCACGCCCGAGAGAAACGCCATCGGCACGAACACCGCGCACAGCACCAGCGCAATAGCGATAATCGGCCCGGAGACCTCTCGCATCGCCTGATGCGCCGCGGCAAGCGGCGCAAGCCCCTCTTCGATATTGCGCTCGACGTTTTCCACCACCACGATGGCGTCATCCACCACGATACCAATCGCCAGTACCAGCCCGAACAGGCTCAGGGTATTCAGCGAGAAGCCCAGCAGATAGAGTATGCTGAAGGTACCGACCACCGATACCGGCACCGCGATCAGCGGGATAATCGACGCGCGCCAGGTCTGCAGGAACAGGATCACCACCAGCACCACCAGCACCACCGCCTCCAGCAGCGTCTGCACCACCGCGCGGATGGAGTCGCGCACGAACACCGTCGGGTCGTACGGCGCCGCCCACTTCATATCTTCCGGGAAGCGGGTGGCCAGCTCGGCCATTTTGGCGCGCACGGCGTTCGACAAATCGATGGCGTTAGCCCCCGGGGACTGGAAGATACCGATCCCGACCGCGTCCTTGTTGTTGAGCTGGGAGCGCAGCGCATAGCTACCGGAACCCATCTCGATGCGCGCCACGTCGCGCAGGCGGACCAGCGAGCCGTCCTGCGCTGTTTTCAGAATGATATTGCCAAACTCTTCTTCGGTATGCAGACGGCCCTGGGCGTTAATCGAGATCAGGAAGTCGCTCTCCTGCGGCAGCGGCTCGGCGCCAAGCTGTCCGGCGGAGACCTGGACGTTTTGCTCCTGCATTGCCGTGACCACGTCCGAGGCGGTCAGCCCGCGCGCCGCCACCTTATTGGGATCCAACCAGACGCGCATCGCATATTCGCCGGAACCAAATATCTGGATTTGGCCGACGCCGGGCAGACGCGCCAGCTCATCCTTCACCTTCAGCGTGGCGTAGTTGCGCATATACAGCGAGTCGTACTTACCGTTTGGCGAAAACAGATGCACCACCAGGGTCAGCGTCGGGGACTGTTTCTGGGTGGTGATCCCCAGACGGCGCACATCCTCCGGCAGACGCGCCTCCGCCTGCGCGACCCGGTTCTGCACCTGAACCTGCGCCTGATCCGGGTCGGTACCCGGGCGGAAGGTTACGGTGGTCACCAGCACGCCGTCGGAGCCGGCGACCGATTTCATGTACATCATGTTTTCAACGCCGTTGATCGCTTCCTCCAGCGGCGTCGCCACGGTCTCGGCAATCACTTTCGGGTTGGCGCCGGGATACTCCGCGCGCACCTGCACGCTGGGGGGCACGACGTCAGGATATTCGCTCACCGGCAGCAGCGGGATGGCGATTAACCCGGTGATAAAAATTAAAATCGACAGCACCGCGGCGAAAATTGGCCTGTCGATAAAAAAGCGGGAAAAGTCCATGTCTTGGATTCTCTGATTAGGGATCAGTTGAGGGCGGCGCTGGGGGTCATGGCAACGGTTTTGGCGTTAACCGGCATACCCGGCATAAACACTTTTTGTAAGCCGTCGACGATGACGCTATCCCCAGGCTTCAGACCCTGCTTCACGACGCGTAAACCGTCGGCCAGCCGCCCCGGCGTGATATCACGTCGCTGCGCTTTGCCATCTTTATCAACGATATAGACATATTTACGATCCTGATCGGTGAGCACCGCTTTGTCGTCGATAAGCGTAGCCTGGAACGCCGCGCTGCCCGGCAGACGCACGCGGGCAAACAGACCCGGCGTGAACAGCCGCTGCGAGTTATCCAGCAGGGCGCGCATGCGGATGGTGCCGGTGCTCGGCGTTAACTGATTATCGAGAAAATCCACTTTGCCCTGATGGGGGTAGCCCTCCTCGCCAACCAGGCCAATCTCCACCGGGAGCGCCTGATTATCGCTGGACGCGCCTTGCCCGCGGCGGGCGAGATTTTGGTAGTGAAGGTAGGTTGACTCGTCGACGTCAAAGTAGACGTACACCGTCTTCTGCGAGACCAGGGTGGTGAGCACGCTGGCGGTGTCGCCCGCCGTGACCAGGTTGCCGCTGGTGATCAGCGCGCGGCTGGCGCGGCCGTCGATAGGGGCGGTCACTTTGGTGAAGTCGAGGTTAAGCTGCGCGGCATCCACCGCCGCCTGCGCGGCGCGAATATCGGCCTGCGCCTGTACCGCGGCTGACCGGCGCTGCTCCCACTCTTCACGGGAGACGAGGTTGGTATGAACTAATTTATCGGTGCGGTTCGCCTCGCTTTGCGCCAGGCTGGCCTGCGTTTTGGCTCTCGCCAGCGTCGCCTGCGCCTGCTCCAGCGCGGCGCGATAGGTTCTGTCGTCTATCGTGAACAGCACCTGGCCCTTTTTCACCTCCTGGCCGTCGGTATAATTCACTTTATCAATATATCCCGAGACGCGGGGGCGGAGCTGAACGCTCTCCACCGCTTCAATGCGACCGTTGAAACTATCCCACTGACTGATCGACTTCACCAACACCTTAGCGGCGCTAACGGCAGGCGCGGGCGGCGCGGCGTTTTGCGCGACGCTGTCGTCGCAGCCGACGAGCAGAAAGGAGAGCATCATCGCGCCGAGCGCGGTCAGGTGAATGTTTCCCCAGTTTTTTTGCAGGCTCATTATTTTTATTCCAGTCATTGTAGCCGCCGGGCAAGACGCAGCCTGAGAGGCTGCGCCACTTCCTTTGTCCGGGCTGGCTTAAGGCCATTTGTGTCGATCATCGCCACAAAATTGTAACAATTTCGAATACACTATCGCGGCGATTGTAGGAAGGCGCTTAACTAAGTGCAAGAATAATTGTTGCACTTTATGTGCGATCCTCACCGGAGAAAAAAGGCGCGATCCTGGCAGGGTTTTAAATGCAACAATAAAACTTGCATTTTGTGTAAAACCAGGCCACCTTTTAATGCAACTGCTAAAGATGCTTTTAACCGGCCGCGAGGGGGAAATATGATGAACACTGGCGCCATCATTCAGGATCTGATCGACTGGATCGACAACCATCTTGATAGCCGTCTGGATATTGATACCGTTGCCCGGCGAGCCGGCTATTCGAAGTGGCACCTGCAGCGGATCTTCAAAGAACATACCGGGCACCCCCTCGGGGAGTATATCCGGGCGCAAAAGCTGCAAAAATCGGTCGAACGCTTAGCCCACAGCAACGAGCCGATCCTCAACGTGGCGATCGCCCTCGGCTTTGACTCCCAGCAGTCCTTCAACCGCAGCTTCAAGCGCCAGTTTGGCCAGGCGCCCGGCGTCTGGCGCCGGAGTATCAGCCGCTCTGCCGCGCAGACATCTCGTCAGTGATGCTCATGACCAGGGAGGGTCAGTCCTTACCCGGTCCATGATCGAATTTGCTGCCTTTGCCGATGGCATAGAACTGCCCGCCTGCGACATAGTGAACGGTGCGCAGCTCGTCCGGCGCATCATCAAAGATCCAGTGTCCGTTGCGGAATACCCGGTCATCGCTCCAGGCGGCGACGATGTCGCCCATAAACAGATTGTGCTGTTGCTGGATGTCCGGGTAAGGCATCACTTTGCACACCAGCCAGCCCGCGCAGCCGGCGACAAGGGGGAGATCGAACCCCGGCTGATAAAAGAAGGGGATAGTGTCATTTTTATCCGGCGCGTCGGCATAGCTGCGCCCGCCAGCGTAGAGGACGGTTGCCATCTGGCTGACTACGGGGATCTGCACGACGAAATAGCCGCTCTTTTCCACCAGCTGACGAGTGAAGGCCTGGGGGCCGATATAGGCCACCACTTTTCGCTCGCCTGCCAGCCCAACCCAGGCGGCTGACATGACATTTTCGACGCCATCATATTTTGCGGAAATCATGGTGGTGGACCCGACCTGCAATAAACGATACGCCTTACGTAATTCGACAGGCTGAACGGACATTATTTTTCCTTTATGCGTGTTATTTAACGTGTTGATTATCTGGATATTTATTGAGGGCATGGTCATTTTTGGCCCCTCACGCGATATCCACAGCGCAACGATACGCCAGGCGATTAAGCGCAAAAAGATGCGTAAATTGTTTTCATTATTCATAATCAACGAATAATCATGCCGCCTGTCGGTAGGCTGCTCGCTACAGGGGAGAAAGAAGGTGGATCGTATCCAGGCTATGCAGATGTTTATGCGCGTCGCGGAGGCAGGGAGCTTCGTGCGTGCCGCGGAAACCCTTTCCCTGCCGGCCTCCACTGTCACCAGTACCATTAAAAACCTTGAGAAATACCTGAAGGTGCGACTGCTGAACCGGACCACAAGGCGGGTGAGCCTGACTCCGGAAGGGATGCAGTATCTGGCGCAGTGCCGGGAAATTCTCGCCCTCATCGAACATAGCGAATCCAGCCTGAGCGAGTCTGTCGCGCGGCCTCAGGGGCGCCTGCGGGTTGATATGCCCGCGGGCATCGCGCATTTCATCGTCATGCCCCATCTGCAAGACTTTTACCGACGTTACCCTGATATCTACCTGATGATCGGGGTCAGCGATCGGCAGGTCGATCTCATTCAGGAAGGCGTCGACTGCGTGATACGCACGGGAGAGCTGAACAACTCCAGCCTGGTGGCCCGGCCTCTGGGCCGCTTTCGCTGGGTCACCTGCGGGTCACCGGACTATCTCAGGGAATATGGCGTGCCGCCATCACCGGAGGCGCTCTCTCAGCATCGGGCCGTGCATTATTTCTCCGGCCAGGCGAGGCGGGCCGATGAGTTCCGCTTCCTTCGCCACGGCGAGACTTTTTCTGTACCCGTCAGCGGCACCGCCGCGGTGAATGAAACGGGGCTTTATATAAAAATGTGCCTGGCAGGATTTGGGCTGGCGCAGCTGGCGGAGAATATCGTGGCTGACCACCTGCGGGAGGGGAGGCTGGTGGAAGTGCTGGCGGACTGGCAGCCGCCCCCGGTACCCGTCACGTTGCTCTATCCGCACCAGCGCTTTCTCTCTCCCGCCGTGCGGGCGTTTGCTGAGTGGATGAGCGAGATGGTTTGAGGGGATTATCGTTTCGGGAGCCCCTCATGGGAGCGCAGGGCTCCTGCAGAAATATCTGGTCTGCCGATCAATCACTCGATATCCTGTAATGCTTTGTCTTTTTTGTGAACAGGAAAAAGTATGTTTAATACGCTCCCCGATTTACACAGAAGTTTTGCAGAGCAACTGAAGCTTAAATTACAGTCTGACCCGCGGATCCACGCCCTTCTCGCCGGCGGATCGTTTATCCATGGCGGGTTTGATCAATACTCCGATCTGGATTTCGTGGTGGTGGTCGACCCTCTCTATTATGACGAAATCATGGCTCAGCGTATGGCGTTCGCCGGAACCCTCGGCCATCTGCTACATGCTTTCACCGGGGAACACGTCGGCGAGCCTCGCCTGCTGATCTGTCTGTTTGGCCCGCAACTTCTGCATGTCGATCTCAAATTTATCACCCTAGACATGCTCACTCAGCGCGTTGAGGAGCCTGCCGTGCTATTTACCCGTGATAGCGATGCTCTCAAGCGCCAGCTGGCAAAATTTAGCGCTTACTGGCCGAACATGACGCCGGAGTGGTTTGAGTCCCGAGCCTGGATCTGGCTGCATTATGCCGGGGTTAAACTGGGCAGGGGCGAACTCTTCGAAGCGCTGGGGATGCTGTCCTTCTTCCGCGAACAAGTGCTGGGACCGATGCTGTTCCGTCGCGCCAATCTACCGCAACGCGGGGTTCGCCGAATAGAAGCCCTCGGCATTGATCCCGATGGCCTGCTGACTTCCACTCTGGCAACGCACGATCGTCACTCTGTCGGGATTGCCATCCGAAGGGCTGCCGACGCTTATGTCAATCTGCGGGCTGATGCGCTGCCTGACAATATTGCAGACGATGCGGCGCGGTGGGCGGTCTTTGCCATGCTGGACGCCTATTCTGACAAGGAGTAAATCTATCCCTCCGGCCGCTGACGCGGCCGGAGTATGAAAGGGTTGCGCGAGATGTTATGGGTGGTTTTATCCTGAGAGGGGGGCCGGGTAACCGGTAACGCTAAAACTTCCCCTGGCCCGGTTTGTTCCGCACCGCCAGACGATTAGAGTTTATCCAGTTCACGCACGGTACGTTCATTGACGATATTACCCGTATTCAGGGTCGATTTTGGCTCCAGTAAAACGACGCAGCACTCTTCGGTTAACGCTTCAGGACAATGCTCAGTTCCTTTCGGCACAATAATAAACTCACCGGCATCAAGAATGATATCGCCTGTTCTTAAGCCCATTCGCAAGCGGCCGCTGATCACAAGAAAAAGCTCGTCCTCCTGTTCATGATGATGCCAGTCAAATTTTCCGGATAATTTAGCCAGTTTGACATATTCGTTATTCATTTCGCCGACAATTTTCGGGCTCCAGTAATCGCTGAACAGAGCAAAACTGTCTTTTAAATTAACTTTACGCATTCATTTTCTCCGTCACACATATTTAATGCGGGTGGGTTGATTTCATCATAAAAAAAGAGCAGGCATTGGGCCGCACGGCGCACAGCCGGGTTAGGCGATATTGAGCGCTAATATAAAGACGCCAGGACCATCAGGAAAGTGACCGTATTATGGCCAGATTCCCGGCTATTACGCCTGCTTTGCTTTGTGGGGAAATACAGCGCAAGCAGGCCGGTTCTGCTGTTCGAAATAACAATACAGTTAACCCTCAAACTGAACAACGGGTTTCCCGATGACGGGGGAAGATATTTATCAGTTCGCAATCAATCGACTGAATTTAATTAATTTTATTTTTAAAATAATTTTCCCTCAGGCAATCAGCGGACCGTTTTTGTTTCTTTAAGTGAACAGATGCCCGAAACTCTGGCGCCATATCTCAGGTCTCCAGGTCCGATAATGGCGCGGCGGAGTTAACCGGGCTCGAGGTGAGTCATCACCACCGTCGCGCTAACCGCCGTTTCCGTTGCGCTGTACGTGTGCGCAATCTCCGCAGAGAAGGCATAAAAATCCCCGGGCTCCAGGGTGATGACTTCATACTGGCTCAAGCGCAGGCGCAGAGTTCCGCTGTGTACCAGAATATGTTCATGCGCCCCCTCTGAATGTCCGGGGCTGTGGATGGTGACCCGCGGTTCCATTTGCAGCAACCATATCTCGGAGGTATTGCCGGGGCCGATGCGGAATTTCATCATTTGCGAATAATCGCCCGGCACAGGGCGATATTTTTCAAAGCGGGGATACATCCTGCTGCCGCTTAGCAAATCGCCGACCGGTAAACGTAACGCGGTGGCGATAGCGTCCAGCGTATCAACTCGGGGACTGGAAGATCCTGATTCCAGCTTGGATAACGCTCCCTTTGAAACCCCTGACAATTTAGACAGATCGTTTAACGAAATCCCCCGGGACTGCCGTAGTCGTCTTATTTTACTGCCGATATTTAATGACAACGCAGCTGGTTTATCGCGTTCAGAATCTGCCATTATTGCCTCCCTCCCCGAGTGAGTCCTTCTCATCCGAATAAACGCCCCGCCCAGTCGAGATAGCGGTAGGGACATAACACTGCTGTCGCTGGCCTGATATGTCATCGCTGCATCAACAGTCAGTGATTCTTCACGCGCCCGCCATGCCTGAATACCACGTTTATCCTTTCAAATGAACCATTTTGGTGTTTACCGGTTTGATGGGCTGTCTGGGTAACGGGAGATATTGCACATTGAATCTGTTCGTTGCGTTCGGATATTGCCGGGCTGTTTTAAGCGAAAAATGGACGATTCTGGAGTAACGGATTGTTTATTGATGTAAGCAGGGGCCGTTATTTTCCCCACTTCTACAGTGGGGGTTTGAGGATCTGTATCAGGAAATGATGCCGGTGTTGCCATATCTAGTAATGCACCAGCCCGCCATCTACCGCGTACTGACTGCCGGTGACATAGGATGCATCATCAGAAAGCAGGAAAAGTGCGACAGCAGATGCTTCTTCCGCGGTTCCTGCCCGGCCGAGGGGGACCTGGCTGACAACAAAATCCTCAAACTGCTGACGCGACTCTTCCGGCATGAAATGTCTAAAGTTCGTTTCGATCGGACCCGGTACCAGTGTATTGGCGCGAATCCCCCGCACAGCCAGCGCAGAGGCCCAGCTTTTAACCATTGCGACAACTGCGCCTTTCGTTGCTGCATAGAGGCTGGTCATTGCCGCACCTTCATATACAGATGAAGATGAGGTGACAAGAACAGACGCGCCTGAATTGAGGGATCCAGAAAGAGCGGCAAGCTGCAGCATCGGGCCGCGGACGTTAGCATTCATCATGCGGTTAAAAGCATCCGCTGTCACCGATTCCGGAGCACCAACTTCTGCGAAGCCAGCATTAAGCCATAGTCCGTCGAGTGAACCCCAGCCGCTTATCGCTGCCTGAAGAACGCTTATATCTGCTTCGCTGGCTGCATCGTTCTTCAGAATGAGAGATGATTCAGGCAGTAGACTACGGGCGCGCTTCAGCCTTTCATCATTGAGGCCCGTAATGGCAACATTGCCGCCCTCACTAACAATGCGCAGTGCGCCTGCAAATCCCATACCGCTGGTACCGCCAGTGATAAGGATGCGTTTACCTTGAAATCTGCCCATGATTCGCCTTTCTTTGTCTTTAGAACCAGCACGTACCTGACGAAGATAACCATCAGTCGCATCTGTTACATCACGCCATGGTGACATTATGGCTGCAGCGTTGGCATTTGGCACCAAGCGGGGTGGGGGCCAATGCTGATGGTGGCCCTTTTTTTCAGCGCCGGGGGAGTGTATTTGAAGAACCAGATCTTTCTGCCGAATGGCTTAATCAACAACGCCAGCCCGTCGCCATCGCGTAGTTGCTACTCGGTATTAGTTTGGTATTTCAATTGGTTAGGTATCTTTTTGCACCATGGTTTTTTACGATATGGCATCGTGGTGCAAAACAAGCATAGATGATGCTCGAGATTTATACAGAGAATATGACCGCACAGGTAACAATAAAACCCGCAGGGCTTGCGCCGTGCGGGCTCTTAGGACTTCATCGGATGACTCTGGTAATCACCGATGGAGAATTTTGGGCTGGCGGAGTCTGAATAAACCTCGTAAGCATTTAAATTTAAATAATTTTAATGTGTTCAACTTTCATTTGTGTACCTAAACGTGTACCAATTATGGAATGTCATAGCATTCTTACCTATCTAAAGTTGTCGATTGTTCTTCCTCCTGATGATTTTTCTGTATCTACAAAGGCTAGAGAAAAATTTTTTTGCATTTAACTGTTCATACTGTTCACCTCCTTATTTTTTTTAATATCATAATGATAGGTGGTGATCAGTTGGTGAAGAGTGAACAGTCAACTCTTCACCTCAGCGCGTCTCTGGCCTGTTTCCGGCGACCATCACCGCAATACGATAGTGATGAGGGGGGGTAAAAAGTTTTTTTGGTGAAAACTGTTCACACTGTTCACTGATCGTTTTTGTTATTTATTTTCATGGTGTTAGCATGTGAATGCTTGGTGAACAGTGAACACTTTACTGTTCACCTCCACAGGTTATAGGTACAAGCGTTATAGTCTGCTGTGAGCGAAGAGCGGACGTTGAATTTTGCTGCTACCTAAAAGTTAATTGTTGTAGTCGCAACCATCAAACTTACCTTTCACAATAACATTTGGTTAATAGTTTGAAGTGCTAAGTGGTCGTATCCAAAACACAATGATTGGCAACTTGATGCTCTAACTTATTACGCGAACGTAACTACATGAAAAAATTATAATATCTTAAGTTATCCCACAAGTATTTCAGCAAATGTGCTAGTAAAGCATGGCTAATTCGTGTCCATACTGTAACCTATCCGAACTATCAGTTCTTTGCTCGCCAACAAGGTCAATACGTGTTATAAAAACATTACTAATCGCAAGTAAATGTCATTTTGAATGATAAATAGTAAATAACAATCTTATTAGGAATAAAAGATGGAAATAATAGATCAGGATTCGATTTTTATACAGGAATGGGGCCTTGATTCAGCATTGGTTGAAAAAAGTGGTTTATCAGTAGACACTTTAAGGTCTATCGTACAAGACTACAAAAGCAATCAGCTAACATTGCTAGATGAGGCTGAGTATATCGCAAAAAAAGTCCAACGTTGTGATTCTGTACATTCTGTTCGTTGGCGTATCAAAGATACTTCCCATCTTTTAAATAAAATCATCAGAAAACTAACGGAAGATGAACCGTCTGAAAAGTACAAAGAAATAAACTCAGGTAACTACAAATCTATAATTACTGATCTTATCGGTGTCAGAGCAATTTATCTTTTCAAAAGTGACTGGAAAGACGTTCACGATCATATTTTATCAAGGTGGACAACTAAAAAGGACGAATCAGTAATGATATATCACCGTGATGGTGATATTATGGATATTTATGCAGGTCATCCTGAATGCAAGCAAGAAATACACAAGCATAATTATCGCTCGATTCACTATGTTGTGCCAGCAACAAATATTGAATCTGTTCAGGTGTATTGTGAAATACAGACAAGAACTATTTTTGAGGAGGGCTGGAGCGAAATAGACCATCAGGTAAGATACCCTGATTACTCCGATGATGAAAACCTAATGAGCTATTTAACCATATTTAATAGGTTAGCGGGAAGTGCTGACGAAATGGGCAGCTATGTGAATGAACTCGTAGAGTTAATCAAAAAAAACAATAAACTAGAGAGTGAGCGGGATTTAAAAGATCAAGCGTTTGATTCTGAGAAAGAAAGGCTTGAGGCTGAAATTAAAAGTCTATCTGCCAATCAAAGCAATTTCGCAGAAATGAAGAGCGCATATGATAAACTCATAGAAGTTCAGAATGAGGAAATGAAAAGTTTAAAAGAAGAACTAAAATCTAGATCAGACGAAAAAATAAAACTGAATAGGCAAAAATCCCCTGTATCAAAGATTATTAGTCAAACTGATACGGTTAAAACAAATGATAGATATGAGGGAACCATAAAGATACAGGTATTAAGAACTAATGACTTCGCATCTTTCGCTGGCCATTTCACTCCAGCATTGCAATCAATACCAAATGTAAGTGTTACACCAATTGAAACAACAGCAAAGAATACAAAGATATCTGATTTGAGAGTTAATACTGGAGTGGGTAACACAAGAGATTTTAACGCCCATGTTTTTAATGACAAATTAAAATATATCGAGGAGGGCGAATATTTATTTTCTTTCGTGGCAAATCTAAACGAATTAACCTCACCGACTTAGTTTATCTGCCAATTAGTCTTAAGTCTATTTAGGTGCAGAGCTGCTTTTACAGTTCTGCACTCCCTCAGATTTCAATCGATTCCCTCCATTGCATCATTAATAGTTACAATCTGCACCCTGTTGATTAATGCAATTATATACGAGCAACTTCCGCTTTTGGCACTGGGCAATCTGATCACGTTAAGGGTAAAAATTTTTTTCTGGAAATACTGTTCACACTGTTCACTCGATGTTTTTATTGTTTTCTTTCATGAGGTTACCTGGTGAATGCTCAGTGAACAGTGAACACTTTACTGTTCACTCTGCCCGGTGTGCAGGTAAAAAAGACCGGCAATGCCGGTCCGGGTAGGTTATGTTGCGGTGGGTTCGTCGCACTTCGGCAGCCAGTCGGCGTTGCTTTCCTCCCTGAGGGCGAGATTGGTCTGCATGCCCTGATTTGTGCGGCGCTTCTCATAATTCAGTCCGTACTCTTTCAGCATGGCTGAGAGCCCCTTGCCGAACATGGTCAGGCTGAGCGCGTTCCTGTAGCCGTGGGCCTCCATGTACACCAGATAGGCGTGATACAGATACAGGCGCGGCTGGCGCGGGATAATGTTGGCGTTCCCCATATACATCCCGTCCGGCTCCGGCAGTGCCTCCAGATAGCCGCAAAAATCAAACGTCGGGTCAGCGTCGCGTTTGATGCTGAGCGCCTCGTCGGAGTTCTGCTGCGACTGGAGGAGCGCGCGGGCACTCATCGGGTCGCTGAACTGCTGCATCAGTTGGCGCACAATCACGGCCAGCTCGCGGGCGATTTTATCCCTGAGCTGTGGGTCGCGTTCTTCCGGGGCTATCTGCTCCGGGAAGTGGATAATCACCCGGCGACGTGACACGCCGCCGCTGCGGTAGGTGAAACGCATCGGGTTATTGTTCACGGCCAGAATCACCGCCGGAATATGCGTCGAGTAGGGATTCTGGTATTTCGGGTCAACGGAGACCGCATCGCCGCCGGTAATGGCCTTAAGTCCGGCACCGTCACCGCTCCATTTCTCCTGGTCTGGCAGACGAATAAGCGAGAAGCCTATCAGGGAGGCGCGCTTGCGCGGGTCTTCCAGCGTGTCGATATCGGCTGACGTGGCGTTATCCTCTCCGGCCAGCATCGTGGCGATTTCGGCCAGAATACTTTTCCCGCTGCCGCCGGGGCCGGTGACTTCGAGAAAGAGCTGCCAGTCGTAGCGGTTCGCCAGCACCATAAACAGCGCGGCCAGAATCACGTCGCGTTTTGTCGGGTTGCCACTGGCCGCCCGGTCGAGCCAGCGCCAGAAGTTAGGTGCATGGGTTTCCAGTGTTTCCCCTTCCACCGGCGGGGTGAAATCCACGTCGCACAGCGTGCGCAGCCAGTGTGATTTGCTGTGCGGGCTGAGCGCGTCGCTGCGCTGCGCGGGTTCACGGGAGTGTCAGTGGGTGGCGCCGTGCTGTTCGGGTGCGTGGCGAGCTTCTTAGGCGGTCAGGATAAGTGCAGGAAAAGGCCGCCCGGAGAATGAGGAAAATCAGTTATTTCGGTGCTGATACTGTTTCTTCTGAAGCCTCTCATCTCTATTCCATGTATTCACCTGATGTATTCGTGTCTGTATCGGCCTGTGACCATCGATTCGCTGGTATGGAGAACAGCCCCTCAAGACGTTGTTAGCGAGGTGGGGAGAGCATTGCGCGCTGTAGCGAGATAACTAGTTAAGATCTATCGCTAATCTACTTAAACTCGTCATTTTCCCAATTCATAGTGAGACTGCTCACAAATGAATTTTTTGGAAGCAAAATCAGGCTAGCTAAAATAATGTAACTGCTTGATTTTTTTGATGCCTCAAGATTATTATATTTCACAACTAGAATCTCATCTTTTACTGGGTGATTAATATGTTTGAAGATTTAATAAAAACGGTAAAGGCACAACTGTACGATAGATTAACCAGTCCGCTACTGGGATGTTTTTTGTTGTCATGGGTAATATGGAACTATAAGTTTATATTTACTTTGTTCTCCGATATGAAAATAGAAGATAAATTCAAGTTTATAGATGGTTCTATATATCCAGGCGATTACTCCCATTTTATATATGGGCTGCTACTCCCTTTTGTTACAACTTTATTCTTTATCTTCATTTATCCATACCCTGCAAAGTTTGCATACGCATTTTTTAGGAAAAGACAGGTCGAGCTCAAAGAAATACAACAAAAAATAGATGATGAAACACCTTTGACTCGTGATGAGGCAAGAAAGATTCGTTCTGATGCTGTCAAAATGAGCATTGAATTTGAACAAGAGATAGAAAAACTTCGTGAAGAAAATTTATCATTGCGCAGTATAATTAAAAAAATAAATGAAAATCAGGGGGGTGACTCTGCAAATATATCTGAGACGCAATCATCAAAAAAAGTTAATAGAGAGGCGGAAATCACTCACGATGATGAACAAAACTATAACTATGAACCATTTTTTGATAATAAATCCAATTTGTCAGGAAATTCTCGATTATTAATAACGGGCCCTGAACACATCAAAGCATCGGTAGAAAATCATATAAACAGCGATAAGAAATTTAATGGTCACACTTTTATGGTCAATGTTGATGGTAAGTATGTTTCTATCAATCTAATTTCCAAAAATGGAAGGAGTAAACCTTTTAAATATGACTATCACATCCCGGGGAATGGTAAGATAGGTTATGAATCGATGCGTATAATTAATTCTTTTGACGAGGATTTTGTTCGTTATTTAAATAATAAAAACCCCGAACAACTAGAGAATAAATAGATACTAAACAACAAACTAAAGAGCATGGGAAATCGAACTTATCGTAAAAAAAAGCCGCTATTTAAGCGGCTATAAGAAGTGGCAAGGTTAGGAATGATTACGGAGCCTTTACCCCTAAATCAAACTCATCTCCATTTCGAACTTTTTCAAGGAGTTCACGAAGATAGTTAGAATATCTATGAGATTGAATTTCATCACCGTTCATTATTGCATAGTGATATTTGTTATCGAACGTCTTAATGTCTACGCCAGTAATATTTTTAACTATTTCTAATAGTTTGTTCGCATCATGCCAGCCTTTGAAGCCAAGTGACTGACCTAGTGTGGTTAAAGTAAAAGGGAAGCTGGCATTAAATGCCATACCATCAGATGACGTTGCTATGCCATATAATTTTGCTAGTTCACCTTCTGATTCGCTAATATTTGATAAAACCCGGTAATCGACCTGAACAGGATTACGAGGTATGTCAGTTCTTACAAGGTCATAAGTGCGAGCTAAAAGTGCCCGTAATAATTTGGGGTTTATATTATCAAGGGCTCTATTCGAGCCAAATGCTGAAAACACCCAAGAATAATCATTTGCAACGATGCTTTTTATTCGGATGCTTTTGTTTGTAGATACCTGGATCAACCGTTCACGGCGTGGGTATTCATTCTCATTCTGCTTTTCGGCCCATTCTAGAATGTATATGTTGGGGATGACATCTCCATTCTCTGAAAGTAGCTCATCAATATCAGATAATATGTTTTTTATATTTGAATCTTCTGCACTATAACCTATAAAAAGAAGAGGGTGTTCAGCAAAGAAAGTAAGTAATTTTGCACTTAAATATTTCTTTTTCTTTATGAAGTCATCGTAATCATCACGATTTATTATTATGCTTTTAGGTGTAGAGCAACAACCATGTATTTTAAGAATTTCGCCAATGCTACCATGGTTAGCATACAGAATTTTTTGACCTATTATTGGCGTGAATTCAGGGTATATCGACTCAAGTAGTTTATCATAATTTGTTGTGATAATTGAGTGAGGATGGATCTTTCTTAAAAGTTCAATCTCGCCATTGTCTAAGATTTCCTTTTCTTGTAATAATAAATTAAAAATAGTAGATATTTTGTGTTTAAAGTAAATGCTTGGATCATTCCCCTCTTCAAATAATTCTACTGGAAATTCTTTTTCTCCGGCACCCCATGCCCACTCGTTATAAGAATCAGAGAATACGCTTCCAATATCAATTAACTCAGGATATTTCTGTTTATAATAAGCAAATCTTTTATCAATATTAGGACATTCAGAAGCAAGTTGTTGAAGAAGCTCTTCCCAGTTTGGGCCAGAAAGATACCTCTTAGTTAACCCCGAACCAACAAAAAGGATGGGCTGACATCCCATTCCTTCAAGGCATGTCTTTATATCATCACTAACGTCTTCAATGTATTGATGGTAATTATTTGGCATTTAAGACTCCTTTGCTGTGCAATCTTATTAAATTGCTTGCATGAGGTGGTGGTTTTTGTGCGCAAATTCACCCCACCAATTCATCAAGTCTATACGTTGTTCAAGATAAGTTGAACGATTGTATGCTCTACGAACTTCATTTTTATCGCTGTGAGCAAGCGCCGCTTCAATTACGTCTGGATTAAAACCAGCCTCGTTTAGCGCTGTACTTGCTATAGAGCGTAATCCATGCGCAACAAGTTTCCCACCATAACCAATTCTCTTCAGTGCAGCATTAGCAGTCTGACTATTCATAGGTTGCTTAGGATCATTCCTACTGGGGAAAACATGTTCACGATGAGCACTGATTGGCTTCATCACTTCCAGAATCTCTAATGCCTGAGGAGATAGAGGTACAATGTGTTCACGCTTGGCCTTCATCCGTTCAGCTGGAATAGTCCATAGCTTGGCATCGAGAGCGATCTCTGCCCAACGAGCACCTGAGGCCTCAGAAGGGCGCACAAGCGTAAGGAGTTGCCATTCAATGAGACAGCGAGTCGCAACAGAGAGATTCGACATCACCAGAGAACGCATTAGCCTCGGCAACTCCTCTGGCCGCAGCGTCGGCATGTTTTGCTTTTTGGGTTTCTCAAAGGCCATGCCAACACCTGATGCAGGATTCGCATCTATCAGACCGGTGTTAACCGCATAAATCATTATCTCGTTCACACGCTGTACTAATCGGCGGACTGTCTCCAGTGCACCACGCGCTTTGATTGGCTCCAATGCTTCAACAAGCGTTCTGGCTTTAATCTCCTGAACGGGTATCGAACCGATAGCGGGGAACACGTCTTTGTCTAAAGAGCGCCAAATGTCTTTTGCATAATCCTCTGTGACGCTTCTGCTTTTTATCTGGAACCAGTTAGCAGCCACTGTTGAGAAAATGCTGTCTAACTCAATCTGGCGTTGTTCTGACGCTTGCACCTGCTGCTGTTGTGGATCCATGCCTTGCGCGAGCGTGGTTAAATGCTGGTCGCGTATCTGACGAGCTGCTGCGAGTGTAAGGGACGGGTATGAGCCGAGACTCATATTTGTGCGGCTGCTGCTTCCCGGCCGTTGATAGCGGAAGCGCCAGAGCTTTTTACCAGTAGTTTTGACGAGTAAGAACAGGCCATCACCATCATGTAAGGTGAAGTCTTTTTCACGGGGTTTAGCTTTAAGTATTTCGTTGTTAGTCAGTGGGCGTGTAATGCACGCCATGTCTGGATCCCTTCCATAATTGGTACACGTTTAATGGACCACAGTATAGCGTGTACCTAAACGTGTACCAATTTTCTCTGGATTTAGCCGGATGTCCTCGGACAACGACAGACACAAAAAAGCCCGCAGGGCTTGTGCCATGCGGGCTTTCAGGATTTCCCCGGACGTATCCGGAAGAGCAAGTGGTGGAGCTGGCGGGAGTTGAACCCGCGTCCGAAATTCCTACATCCTCGGCACTACATGCTTAGTCAGTCTTTACATTCGCTTGCCAGCTGCGGACAGACACGCCACTAACAAACTAGCCTGATTAGATTTAACGCTTCAACCCCAGGCAGGGCATCCACGCGATCTCTTTTGGGTTTGACCTCTCTTTGATCCCCGTCTTAAGAGCGGAAGCTAGGGAGAGAGGGCTCAGAGCAGGTTATTAAGCTGCTAAAGCGTAGTTTTCGTCGTTTGCGACTATTTTTTGCGGCTTTTTACGAGGCCAACCGCCCCTCGGCATGCACCTTGGGTTTCGCAAATCCCGTCGAATCCAGAATCAGCCCCAATGTGTAGGTCAAGTATAACAGATTTGTGAATGTCGTTACCAGCCCCATAACGCAGGATTCTTTCAGCAGGGGTGGACGAAAAAGCAGCATCAACAAGGATATAGCGTAAGGGCCAGCGAGAGCTGGCCCTCAGGGGAGGGGGTTAGCGTCCGGCGTGCTTCATAATACGCGCCTTATCCAGCGCCCATTCACGATCTTTCAGATCGGTACGCTTGTCATGCTGTTTCTTACCTTTGGCGACGCCGATTTTCACTTTGCACCAGGCGTTCTTCCAGTACAGCGACAGGGCGACAACGGTGTAACCTTCGCGGTTAATGCGGCCGTACAGCGTGTCGAGTTCGCGCTGGTTGAGCAGCAGCTTACGGGTGCGCGTCGGGTCGCAGACATAGTGGGTGGAAGCCACGGCCATGGGCGTAAAGTTGGCGCCGAACAGGAAGGCTTCGCCATCCTTCAGGATGACATAGCTATCGCCGATGTTGGCTTTGCCTGCACGCAGGGATTTGACTTCCCAGCCCTGCAGGGCGAGACCAGCCTCGTATTCATCTTCGATAAAGTATTCGTGACGGGCGCGTTTATTCAGCGCAATGGTGGCTGATCCAGGTTTGTGGGCTTTTTTCTTAGTCATAATGTCCTGAAGTCATCGTCTTATACACAGTTACCTCGATCGCATCCTGCGAGGTGTACTGCGCATCTTAGCACGAGTTGCGGCACAGCGTTTTTTTTAGCAGCAGATAAATGATATTATTTGCACTGTGTTTAAATGTGGAACCTGCTATGCCTCAGATTAGCCGTACTGCGCTGGTGCCTTTCAGCGCGGAACAGATGTATCAACTGGTAAACGATGTGAAGTCTTATCCTGATTTTCTGCCAGGCTGCACCGGTAGCCGCGTGCTGGAATTCGGGCCGACGCAAATGACGGCGGCGGTTGATGTGTCCAAAGCCGGCATCAGTAAGACCTTCACGACCCGGAATACACTGACCAGCAACCAGAGTATTTTGATGAGCCTGGTGGATGGCCCGTTCAAGAAGCTGATTGGCGGCTGGAAGTTTATTCCGCTGAGCCCGGAGGCGTGCAAAATCGAGTTCCATCTCGATTTTGAGTTTACCAATAAGCTGATTGAGATGGCCTTTGGCCGGGTCTTTAAGGAACTGGCCGCCAACATGGTGCAGGCGTTCACCTCGCGCGCCAAAGAGGTCTACAGTGCCAGCTAATATTCGTGTTGAGGTCGCTTACGCGCTGCCTGAAAAGCAGTACTTGCAGCGGGTCACCCTGGATGAGGGGGCGACGGTCGAGCAGGCGATTGTCGCCAGCGGCCTGCTGGCGCTGCGTGATGACATCGATCTGGCGAAAAACAAGCTGGGTATTTACAGTCGTCCGGTTAAGCTGCACGACGAAGTCCATGACGGCGACCGGGTGGAAATCTATCGCCCGCTGATCGCAGATCCGAAAGAGCTGCGTCGCCAGCGGGCGGAGAAAAACGCCGCGAAGTAAACCGCAGCAGCAGACCCGCTATCGGCCATAAAAAAAGCGCTCATTGAGCGCTTTTTTGCTTTTCCGGGCCTTACTGACTGGTCAGCGCGGGCTTGTTATCAATGTTGGTTAACACGCCGCCATTGTTGAAGGTCAGGGTCAGGGTCTGCTGAGTCACTTTCTCGTGGCCCGGCTCCTGACGGAATACATAAAACCAGGTGTTGGTGCCGAACGGATCCGACATCATTGGCGTTCCGAGAGCATAAGCAACCTGCTGTTGCGTCATACCGACACGAATTTTTGCTACATCGTTAGGTGCCAGATAGTTACCCTGGTTGATGTCAGGACGGTAAACCACTCGTTCCAGAGTGGAACAGCCTGCGGTCAACATAAGAAGAACCGCTGCGGCAGCAGTCAGCGTTTTACAGCGCATAGTGATTTGATTCCTTTTTGGGCCCGAGCAGTACGTGGCTCATCTGTAATATGCCGATAATAATAGACCTTCGCGCCGATGGAAACCTCCGGCTGCGGTCAGCAGGCAATTTGCTGTTCACTATGACCCTGTGAAAATCAAAAAGTTTACGCCGCAAGCAACTCTTTCGCATTCGCCAGGGTGTTGCGCGTGACTTCGCTGCCGCCCAGCAGGCGAGCCAGCTCCTGCAGACGAGCACGCTTATCCAGCGGCTGCATATGGGTTTCGGTCATCTCGCCATCGGTCTCTTTGCAGACAAAGAAATGATGGTGGCCGCAGCCTGCGACCTGCGGCAGGTGGGTAACGCACATCACCTGCGTGGACTCGCCCAGCTGGCGCAGCAGCTTGCCGACCACCGCCGCGGTCGGGCCGCTGATGCCGACGTCCACTTCGTCGAAGATCAGCGCCGGGGTTTCCATTTTACGCGCGGTGATCACCTGAATCGCCAGCGCAATACGCGACAATTCACCGCCAGAGGCCACTTTCGCGATCGGCTGCAGCGGCTGCCCCGGGTTAGTGGTGACGCGGAACTCAATATGATCGGCGCCGTCGGCGGTGAGATGGCGTTCATCAAAAGCGACCTCAATCGCGAAGACCCCGTGCGGCATCGAAAGTGAGTGCATACTCTCGGTGATAAGCTGGGTTAGCTCGTCGGCGCTGGCCTGGCGCAGGGCGTGCAGTTGGCGCGCGGTCTCCAGCGCCAGCTGATGATGTTCGACCACCTGCTGGCTGAGGGATTCCAGCGAGCCGGCGCTGTCGTCCAGCAGGCGCTGCTCTTCGAGCATCGCCTGATAAACCGCCGGCAGCTCTTCCGGCATCACCTGGTGTTTACGCGCCAGCGCGATTTGCCGGGAAATCCGCTGCTCAAGTTCGAACAGACGATTAGGATCGAGGTCCAGACGGTCGTGATAGTGGCGCAGCTCATCGCTGGCCTCGCTGAGCTGAATGGCCGCCTCTTCCAGCATATCCAGCACGCCGGAAAGCTTGCTGTCCATACCCACCAGCTCGCTGACCAGCTGCTTCGCGGTATAAAGCTGGCTCTGCAGGTTGGCCTCTTCGCCGTCCGCCAGTACCGTCAGGGCGTGCTGACAGGTGCTGAGCAGCTGACCGCTGTTGGCCAGGCGTTTGTACTCTTCGTCAATCTGCTCAAACTCTCCCGCCAGCGGGTTAAATTCGTTCAGCTCTTTAAGCTGGTACTGCAGCAGATCGGCGCGGGCGGCGCGCTCCTGGCTCTGCTGCTGATGCTGGGCCAGCTCGCGGCAGCTCTGGTGCCACTGGCGATAGTGCTCTGCCATGCGCTGAGTGAGCGCATACTCACCGGTATAGCCGTCGAGCAGCGTTTTCTGGTGTTCGGGTTTGGTCAACAGCTGGTGCGCATGCTGGCCGTGGATCTGGATCAGCAGCTGGCCCAGCTCGCGCAACTGCGAGAGCGGGACGGCGGTGCCGTTGATGAAGCCACGTGAACGGCCGTCGGCGCTGATCACCCGGCGAAGTAAACACTCACGCCCGCTCTCCAGCTGGTTCTCTTCCAGCCAGCGCTGGGCGGCCGGGGTATCTTTCAGCGCGAAGCGTGCGCACAGGTCGGCACGGGTGGCGCCGCGACGCACCATGTCGGCTTCCGCTCTGCCGCCGAGGCACAGCCCCAGCGCGTCGATGGCAATGGATTTCCCGGCGCCGGTTTCCCCGGTGATGGCGGTCATGCCGCTGTGGAAATCAATTTCCAGTTCACGAACGATAGCAAAATTACTGATGGTGAGTTGCGCCAACATAGCTGCCTTCCTGTATGAAAAACCAATACTGTGTTTTCGTACAGTATAGACTGGTTTTTTATCCAGTAAAGAGGCAGCGATGTAAATCAGAACAATTTTTTCGACCAGCCGAGCTTGGTGCTTAATGTATTGAAATAGCTGTAATCTTTAGGGTGAATCAGATTGAGGTGATAATCACAGCGGCGAATGAGAACGTCTTCGCCATCCTGGATCGGCAGGGCAATCTGGCTGTCGCAGCTGATCTCCAGATCGCTGCAGCGGTGAGAGAAGCGCAGGCGGATGGTGCTGTCGCCGTTGATCACCAGCGGTCGCGCCGAGAGGGTGTGCGGGAACATCGGCACCAGGGTGATGGCGTCCAGCGACGGGGTGAGGATCGGGCCGCCGGCCGACAGCGAATAGGCCGTGGAGCCGGTCGGAGTAGAGATAATCAGGCCGTCGGAGCGCTGGGAGAAGGCAAAGACTTCATCGATATAGACTTCGAACTCAATCATATGCGCCACTTTGCCGGGGTGCAGCACCACTTCGTTGATGGCGGTGCTGATGCGTTTCTGGCAATCCTGCTGGCACACCTGGGCCTCCAGCAGAAAGCGCTTCTCCGCGATGTAGTGGCCTTCCAGCACATCGGCGAGCTGCTGCAGGGCGTTGTCCGGGTCCAGGTCGGTGAGAAAGCCGAGGTTGCCGCGGTTAATGCCGATGACATTAATGTCATAACGGGCCAGAGTCCGCGCCGCGCCGAGCATATTGCCGTCGCCGCCTACCACCACCGCGAGGTCGGCCTGTTGGCCAATCTCCGCCAGCGTGCCGGTTTTCACGTTGCTGAGCTGGAGTTCATGGGCGATCTGCTGTTCAACCAGCACTTCATACCCTTTGCTGCACAGCCAGCGCCAGAGCATTTCATGTGTGGTCAGGGCGGTGGGGTGACGAGGATGTCCCACAATGCCTATACACTTGAAATGGTTCTTCATGATCTGGATGTCCTTGCGTTAAATGAAATAGTGACAATCTGTCCGCTTCCCTTGAAACCCGGAAACTGATCCCCATAATAAGCGAAGTTAGCGAGATGAATGCGAAAAAAACGCGGAGAAATTCATGAGTAGTAAAGAACAGAAAACGCCTGAGGGGCAAGCCCCGGAAGAAATTATCACGGAGCAGCACGACGACGTTGAGGCGGTAGAGCCTGAAGTTTCGGCTGAGCAGGTGGATCCGCGCGATGAAAAAATTGCGAATCTGGAAGCCCAGCTGGCTGAAGCGCAGAAACGTGAACGTGAAGTGATGCTGCGTGCCAAAGCCGACGAAGATAACCTGCGTCGTCGTACCGAGCAGGATATCGAGAAAGCGCACAAATTCGCGCTGGAAAAATTCGTCAATGAACTGCTGCCGGTGATCGACAGCCTGGACCGCGCGCTGGAAGTGGCCGACAAGGCTAACCCGGAGCTGGCGCCGATGGTGGAAGGGATCGAACTGACCCTCAAATCTATGCTGGACGTAGTGCGTAAGTTTGGCGTGGAAGTGATCGCCGACACCAACGTTCCGCTGGATCCGAACGTCCACCAGGCCATTGCGATGGTCGAGTCTGAAGACGTGGCGGCGGGCAACGTGCTGGCCGTGATGCAGAAAGGTTACACCCTGAACGGCCGCACCATTCGCGCCGCGATGGTGACGGTAGCAAAAGCGAAATAACGTTTGCTGCCTTGCTCAACGGCTGCCCGCGGGCGGCCGTTTTTTATGCCATCGCTCCCGGCGCGAGAAAAAAAACGGCGGGCCGCAGCCCACCGTGATGTTAATTCCTTCGCTCGCGCTACTCCGCGACGCTCTCGCGTAATGATTTCACTGGCATCACTTTCACCTGTTTGATCATGTTGTCCTGCACGTCGAGGATATCAATATCATACTGCTCAATGCGCACGCGGGTGCCCGGGACCGGGATCTCTTCCAGCGCTTCAAGGATGATACCGTTGATGGTGCGCGCTTCATCTTCCGGCAGGTTCCAGTTGAACGCTTTGTTGATCTCGCGAACGTTGGCGCTGCCGTCGATTATCACCGTACCGTCGTTGAGCGGGGTCACTTCCTCCGCCAGGGTGGGTGACATGGAGGTGGTGAAGTCGCCGACAATCTCTTCAAGAATATCTTCTACGGTAACCAGCCCCTGAATATCGCCGTATTCATTAACCACCAGGCCGACTTTCTTTTTATTGCGCTGAAATTTCACCAACTGGGTGCTGAGCGGCGTCCCTTCCGGAACAAAGTAGATCTCATCTGCCGCCCGCAGCATGATCTCTTTTGTGAACTCTTTCTTCTCCGTCATCAGGCGGTAGGCTTCACGGACGCGCAGCATGCTGATGGCATCGTCCAGCGAATCGCGGTAGAGCACAATGCGGCCGTGTGGGGAGTGGGTCAGCTGGCGGACGATAGATTTCCAGTCGTCATTGATGTCGATGCCGACAATCTCATTGCGCGGCACCATGATGTCGTTAACGCTGACTTTCTCCAGGTCCAGCACCGACAGCAGCATATCCTGATTGCGTCGTGAGATTTGTGAACGGGATTCATTCACAATCGTGCGCAGTTCATCTTTACTCAGGGCGCTGCTGATGACGGTATCGGTGCGGATGCCCATCATGCGCATCAGCATGCGGGTGATGGTATTCAGCAGCCACACCAGGGGCATCATCAGCACCTGCAGGGGCGCCAACAGGAAGCTGCTGGGGTAGGCGACCTTTTCCGGATAGAGGGCGGCGATGGTTTTCGGCAGGACTTCGGCAAACACCAGCACCACAAAGGTGAGCACCCCGGTGGCGATCGCGACGCCGGCATCGCCGTAGAGGCGCATGCCGACGATGGTGCCCAGCGCCGAGGCGAGAATGTTGACGAGGTTATTGCCGATGAGCACAAGGCTAATCAGGCGGTCCGGCTTGCGCAGCAGCTTCTCCACGCGCTTGGCGGGGCGGTTGCCTTGTTTCGCCATATGACGCAGCCGGTAGCGGTTCAGCGTCATCATGCCGGTTTCGGAGCCGGAGAAATAGGCAGAGATAATCACCATGACGATCAGCGTTATGATCAGCGTGGTGGTGGAGATATGTTCCACGTAGGATTCCTTAAAAGACTTAGCTCACGAACTGTTGCAGCACGCGGCTACCAAAATAGGCCAGCGTCAGCAGACCGGCGCCAGCGACGCTGAACCAGACCACACGACGTCCGCGCCACCCTTCATGATAGTGGCCCCACAGCAGGACGATATAGACGAACCACGCAATAATCGACAGCACCGCTTTATCAATGTTTTCGCTGCTGAACAGATTGTGCATATAGAACAGACCGCTACACAGCGTCAGGGTCAGCAGCACCACGCCGACCTGGGTGATGTGGAACATTTTGCGCTCAATGCTCATCAGCGGCGGCATTTCGCTACTGAAGGCCAGCTTTTTGTTCTTTAACTGGTAGTCGATCCACGCCAGCTGTAGCGCATACAGCGCGGCAATGATCAGCGTGGCGTAGGAGAAGAGCGACAGGCCGATATGCACCAGCATCCCCGGGGTGGTTTCCAGGTGGGTGATATATTCGTTAGGCACGAAGGTGGCGAAGGCCAGATTGATCAGCGCGAAGGCATAGACGATAGGCAGCAGCAGCCAGCCGCGATTGCGCGAGGCCACGATAGTCATGACCGTACAGATCATCAGGCTCACCAGCGACCCGACGTTCAGTAAGCTGAGGTTTTGCCCGCTCTCGCCGCCGGGGAATATCCGTGCTTCCAGCGCAAAAGCATGGCAGATCAACGCGATAGTCGCTGATAAAATCGCCATTCGCCGCCAGCTGCTGTTTTTTTGCAGCAAGCCGGGGATAATCAGCGCGAGGCTGACAGAGTAGGCGACAAGGGCGAGTAGAGCAAAAACAGGCATAGGTGTCGGCTGTTGGATAAATAAGAAAGAGAAGCAGTATAACGTCAGCAGGCCTCTGCTCCAACCGTTGCAGCACATTCAGATTGATGTCGTGTTATACTCCGCCACATTCGTTTTGTGTGTCGCTGCGGCGACCGACCGTTTCCACCTCAGGCGAGAGACAATGTTTGATAATTTAACCGATCGTTTGTCGCGTACGCTGCGCAACATTAGCGGCCGCGGACGCCTTACAGAAGACAATATTAAAGACACCCTGCGCGAAGTGCGCATGGCGCTGCTGGAAGCGGACGTTGCGCTTCCGGTGGTACGTGATTTCATCAGCCGCGTCAAAGAGAGCGCGGTCGGCCATGAAGTCAATAAAAGCCTGACTCCGGGTCAGGAGTTCGTCAAAATCGTCCGCAACGAGCTGGTGGCGGCGATGGGCGAAGAGAACCAGACCCTCGACCTGGCGGCGCAGCCGCCGGCGGTGGTGCTGATGGCGGGCCTGCAGGGCGCCGGTAAAACCACCAGCGTCGGTAAGCTGGGGAAATTCCTGCGCGAGAAGCACAAGAAGAAAGTGCTGGTGGTTTCCGCGGACGTTTACCGCCCGGCGGCGATCAAACAGCTGGAGACCCTGGCCGAGCAGGTCGGCGTCGACTTCTTCCCGTCCGACGTCGGCCAGAAGCCGGTTGATATCGTCAACGCGGCGCTGAAAGAAGCGAAGCTCAAATTCTACGACGTGCTGCTGGTGGATACCGCCGGTCGTCTGCACGTTGACGAAGCGATGATGGACGAAATTAAGCACGTCCACGCCGCCATTAATCCGGTTGAAACCCTGTTCGTCGTCGATGCGATGACCGGCCAGGATGCGGCGAATACCGCCAAAGCCTTTAACGAAGCGCTGCCGCTGACCGGCGTGGTGCTGACCAAAGTGGACGGCGACGCCCGCGGCGGCGCGGCGCTGTCGATTCGCCATATTACCGGCAAGCCGATTAAATTCCTCGGCGTCGGCGAGAAAACCGAAGCGCTGGAGCCGTTCCATCCGGACCGCGTCGCCTCTCGCATCCTCGGCATGGGCGACGTGCTGTCGCTGATCGAAGATATCGAGAGCAAAGTCGACCGCGCGCAGGCCGAGAAGCTGGCCTCCAAGCTGAAGAAAGGCGACGGTTTCGATCTCACCGACTTCCTTGAGCAGTTGCGCCAGATGAAAAACATGGGCGGCATGGCCAGCCTGATGGGCAAGCTGCCGGGTATGGGCCAGATCCCGGACAACGTGAAAGCGCAGATGGATGACAAAGTGCTGGTACGTATGGAGGCGATCATCAACTCGATGACCCTGAAAGAGCGCGCCAAGCCGGAAATCATCAAAGGTTCACGTAAGCGCCGTATCGCCGCCGGCTGCGGGATGCAGGTGCAGGATGTGAACCGTCTGCTCAAGCAGTTCGACGACATGCAGCGCATGATGAAGAAGATGAAGTCGAAAGGCGGCATGATGAAGATGATGCGTGGCATGAAAGGGATGATGCCGCCAGGCTTCCCGGGCCGCTAATCGGCCTGGCTTGTTTGCCATTTCGCCACCGGGGTGTGCTCGCCATCCTCACGTACTACGTGTACGTTCCGGTGGCTGCGCGCACGCCGGCAGCGAACTGACTGCACCGCCGACGGCCTTTTACAGCAGACTTATCAACTGCTGATTGCATTTTCCCCAGAAATCAGTAAAATTTTCGGGCTTTTAATATGACACCGGGCTCCGTTCCTCGATGGGGCCCGGTTGTTTTATTCACACAAGAGGATGTTATGGTAACTATTCGTTTAGCACGTCACGGCGCTAAAAAGCGTCCGTTCTACCAGGTTGTTGTCACCGACAGCCGTAATGCACGCAACGGTCGCTTCATCGAGCGCGTTGGTTTCTTCAACCCGATCGCTAACGGTGCGGAAGAAGAGACTCGCCTGGATCTGGATCGTATCGCTCACTGGGTTGGCCAGGGCGCTACTGTTTCCGATCGCGTTGCCGCGCTGATCAAAGCCGCTAACAAAGCAGCTTAATCTGTCACGGTGGTCATGATGAGCAAGCAACACACCGCACAAGCACCTGTTGATCCGATCGTATTGGGGAAAATGGGTTCTTCCTACGGTATCCGTGGTTGGCTCAGAGTGTTTTCCTCCACCGAAGACGCCGAAAGCATTTTTGACTATCAGCCCTGGTTAATCCAGAAGGCGGGTCAGTGGCAGGTCGTTGAGCTGGAAAGCTGGCGCCACCACAATCAGGACATCATCATCAAGCTGAAAGGCGTTGACGATCGTGATGCCGCGAATCTACTGACTAATTGCGAAATTATCGTGGATTCATCGCAGTTGCCGGAGCTGGAAGAGGGTGACTACTACTGGAAAGACCTGATGGGCTGCCAGGTAGTGACAACGGAAGGCTATAGCCTCGGTAAAGTCATCGATATGATGGAAACCGGGTCTAATGACGTGCTCGTCATCAAGGCAAACCTGAAAGATGCATTTGGTATCAAGGAGCGGTTGGTTCCGTTCCTCGATGGGCAGGTTATCAAGAAAGTCGATCTCACTACGCGTACTATCGAAGTAGATTGGGATCCTGGTTTTTAAATTCTCCGGATAAACGGTAAAAGACGGCGCTATGTGGATTGGCATAATTAGCCTGTTTCCTGAAATGTTCCGCGCAATTACCGATTACGGGGTAACTGGCCGGGCAGTAAAAAATGGCCTGCTGAGCATCGAAAGCTGGAGTCCTCGCGACTTCACGCATGACCGGCACCGTACCGTGGACGATCGTCCTTACGGCGGCGGACCGGGGATGCTAATGATGGTGCAACCCTTACGGGATGCCATTCATGCAGCAAAAGCCGCGGCAGGTGAAGGCGCGAAGGTGATTTATCTGTCACCTCAGGGACGCAAGCTTGATCAAGCGGGCGTCAGCGAACTGGCAACGAATCAGAAACTGATTCTGGTGTGCGGTCGCTACGAAGGGATAGACGAGCGCGTAATCCAAACCGAAATTGACGAAGAATGGTCAATCGGCGATTACGTTCTCAGCGGTGGTGAGTTACCGGCAATGACGCTGATTGACTCCGTTTCCCGGTTCATTCCGGGGGTACTGGGCCATGAAGCATCAGCAACGGAAGATTCCTTTGCTGATGGGTTGCTGGATTGTCCCCACTATACCCGTCCTGAAGTGTTAGAAGAGATGGAAGTACCGCCAGTATTGCTGTCGGGAAACCATGCTGAGATACGTCGCTGGCGTCTGAAGCAGTCGCTGGGCCGAACCTGGCTTAGAAGACCTGAACTTCTGGAAAACCTGGCTCTGACTGAAGAGCAAGCAAAGCTGCTGGCGGAGTTCAAAACTGAACACGCGCAACAGCAGCATAAACATGATGGGCAGGCGTGAGCCCCCAATATCAGTTTACCCAGGATAAGAGATTAAATTATGAGCAACATTATTAAGCAACTTGAACAAGAACAGATGAAGCAGGACGTACCTTCCTTCCGTCCGGGTGATACCGTGGAAGTGAAAGTATGGGTTGTTGAAGGTTCCAAAAAACGTCTGCAGGCATTCGAGGGCGTGGTTATCGCTATTCGTAACCGCGGTCTGCACTCTGCATTCACTGTTCGCAAAATTTCCAACGGCGAAGGCGTTGAGCGTGTCTTCCAGACTCACTCTCCGGTAGTTGACAGCATTGCTGTTAAACGTCGTGGTGCTGTACGTAAAGCTAAACTGTACTACCTGCGTGAGCGCACTGGTAAGTCTGCTCGTATCAAAGAGCGTCTTAACTAAGATTCGCTTTCGCGACATCCTGACAAAAAGGGCTGGCCTCAGGGCCGGCCCTTTTTTTATCTTTGTTGTAACCATCGTGATGTAAATCATTTACAATACGCCCTCTATTCGGAGGGGCGGTGGTCAGCAACAGTTTTCAGCAAACGACACCTAAACGGCGAGCCGCCTGGCTGGCGCTGTTGGCGATCCTGCTGATCGTCGTGGCTCCCCTGATCTCCGTCTCCCTGCAAAAAGACCCCATGAGCGCCATGCCCGGCATGCACCACGCCATGATGATGGACAGCTCGCCAGCGAGTATGGCGCAGATGCCTGGCCACGAGATGGCGATGACGCATAGCGCAGACGGCGCTACGCATACCGGACACGAACTGCCGCTGGATCATGCCGAAGCGTGTGGCTATTGCGTGCTGTTAGCCCACGTCCCGGGGCTGCTTTTCGCGCTGGCGCTGTTCGTCGCCATGCTCCTGCGGCGCATTCGCCTGCCGGCTTCTCGGCCGGTATTAAAACACTGGCGTTACTTTCCCTGGCTCTACCCCGAAACCCGCGCCCCGCCGCGGCTGTCTGCTTTTTCCCTTTAATAAAAATGAATCTGCGCACTGCGCAACGACCTCTTTTTGCTTTGAAAAAGGAAAAGTATGACAACCTGCACCTCGCGCGCGGCATGGCTGAACCTGCTGCGTCGCCTCCATTTCTATATCGGGCTGTTTATCGGACCGTTTATCTTTGTCGCTGCCCTGACCGGCACGCTGTACGTGGCGACGCCGCAGCTGGAAAACTGGCTCTATCACGATGCGCTGTATGGCCTTCCCGAAGGCACCCCGCAGCCGCTCAGCGCCCAGATTGCGGTGGCAGAAGAAGCGACCCAGGGTAATCTGCGGCTGCTGGCGGTACGTCCGGCCCCCGCGGTGGGCGAGATCACCCGCATTATGTTTGCCGATCCGAGTCTCGGGGAGTCGGAATCCCGGGCCATTTTTGTCGATCCGATCGCGCTGCGGGTGAAGGGCGATATGACGGTCTACGGCACCAGCGGCATCCTGCCGCTGCGGCAGTGGATTGACTATGCGCATCGTTCGCTGCTGCTGGGCGACAGCGGGCGGCTCTACAGCGAACTGGCTGCCTCATGGATGTGGGTGGCCGCCCTGGGGGGCATTGCCCTGTGGGCGATGACGCGTCCAAAACGGCGGCTCAATAACGCCCTGCAGAATCATCGTCGGCTGCACGTGACGTTGGGCTGGTGCTTACTGCTGGGCATGCTGCTCTTCTCCGCCACCGGCCTGACCTGGTCGCAATGGGCCGGCGGCAACGTGGATAAAATGCGGGCGGCTTTCGGCTGGTGGACGCCGCAGGTCAATACCCTGCTGCACGGTGAGGCGCCGATGGCGCACGATCCCCATGCCGGGCATCATAGGGAGGCGATGGCCATGACCCAGCATCAGCCAGCGCAGTTTGACCAGGCGCTGGCGGTGGCCCGTCAGGCGGGGCTGAACGCCAGCCGGCTGGAGATCCGTCCGCCGGTGTCAGACGAACGCGCCTGGACGGTGAATGAGATTGACCGCCGCTGGCCGACGCAGGTGGACGCGGTGGCGATCGATGGCGCCACGATGCAGGTGGTGGATCGCACCCATTTTGCCGACTTTCCGCTGATGGCGAAGCTTACCCGCTGGGGCGTCGATTTCCATATGGGGATCCTCTTTGGTCTGGCGAATCAGCTGCTGCTGGTGGGGTTTGGCTGCGCGCTGTGCGTAACCATCGGCGTGGGGTACCGGCTGTGGTGGATACGCCGTCCGCCACAGGCCCTCTGGGATCCGGCGCATTCCCTGCTGCAGGCATGGCTGTCGCTCGCCTGGCCTGCCCGTGGGCTGGTGCTGGGGATAGCGTTAGCCCTGGGGCTGGCCATGCCGTTGATGGGGATCAGCCTGGTGCTGTTCATTGCCGTTGACTACCTGCGCTGGCGCGCGGCAACGGCAATGAGGATAGCGAAGTCCAGCGATTAAGCGGACGTCTACGGCGTGCTGATGACCACCGTGACCCGGCGGTTTTCAGCGCGCCCGGCCGCGGTATCGTTGCTGGCGATCGGGTATTTTTTGCCAAGGCCGCGGGTGACTAAATTACTGCGCGGGATATGGGCGCCTTCCGCCCAGGCATCGGCTACGCTGTTGGCCCGCTTAAGCGACAGGGCTTCGTTATAACTATCCTCACCATAATTATCGGTGTGGCCTTCAAGGCGGCTATGTGTAATCCCGGTTGTCGCCAGCCGCGAGGCCATTTGGGTGATCTGCTGGCGGCTGTCGGGACGTAGTCGGTAGTCATTCTTGTCAAACAGGATGCTATCGGATAAGCCCAGGGACCAATCGCCATTGCTTTCAGTGAAGCCATAAGATTTCATCGCCGCCACCTGCTCAGGGGTAAATTTTCCCTGAGGAGCCTGGCAACCTGTCAAAAGCGCCGCCGCCATCAGGGCGGGGGCGAAATATTTCCTGATCATAATGCGTCCTTTATTATTTCAGCATCTGCTGGATACGTTGGTTTTTCATCCGATACATATTCTGATCGGCAAGTTCTTGCAGTGATTCCGCCGTGGCGTGTTCCCACGCCAGGGCATAACCGACGCTCAGCGAGAGCGTGGCGCTATGGCCATTGTGCAGGTTGAATGGCGGAAGAAATTGTTCTGACAGCGCCTGGCACAGGGCCTGGACTTCTGCTTCCGAGCGCACCTCGCGCAGCAGAACGGCAAACTCATCGCCACCAAGACGCCACGCCAGATGGCGTTTACCGGCGAAAGTCATCAGGCGGCTGGCGACTTCCATCAGCACTTTATCGCCCGCCGCATGTCCCCAGTTGTCATTGATCAATTTGAAGTTATCGCCATCGAGAAACAGTAACGCTGAGGTCTGGTGATCCACTTCATTTTTCATCAGCTCGGCGAGCGCGTTGCGAAAGGCGGCGCGGTTAGCCAGGCCGGTCAACGGATCGTGTAACGAGCTGCGCAACAGCTGAGCATTTTTGGCCTGCAACTGGCGCTGCCAGTCCTCCATCTCCCCCAGCAGACTGTTAAAGTCCTGGGCAAACAGATGGAACTCCTCGATACGCTCCTCCGGCACCCGCCGGGAGAAGTGGCGGTTTTCGCGAATATCATGCACGACCTCGGTAATGCTCTGCAGGGCGGCGACGATCCCCCGGTGCAGGGAGTGGGTCAGCAGCAGGCCGATGAACGAGGCGAGCAGAATGCTGCCGGTCAGTACCAGAATCGAGATGCCGAGAAAGTGGCTAATCAGTTCGTCAAGCGCGGTCAGTCGCAGCTCGCCGATTTGTTTCCCCTGGTGCCAGATGGGCTGCACCGTGGGCTCCGGAAACAGCCATTTACTGATAAGGCCGCTCACTTGTTCTTTGTTGGCCAGCGGTTCGTGGCGCCAGGCGGCGAAGTGCTGCTTCTGGCCGTTGAGCACGATCGCCTGGGAAATCTGCCCTTGCTTCCCCAGCGAAGCGAGGGTCTCCTCTGCTGCCGCGCTGTCGCCAAACACCAGGGCGGCTTCGAGGCTGCGGCCCATGGTCGCGGCAGTGAGCTCAAGATTTTTCTGCGCGTACTGCTTGAGCGTGAAAATAGAGGCCGTGCTCAGCAGCAGCCAGACCAGCGTCATGGAGATCACCACGCTTATCACGCTAATGCGACGCAGCGCGCGTTTGAACGTCGGGCGCGATGTCTGTGAAAAGTCCTTATTCATGTGGTTTCTTCCGGGCAAGCATCAGGACGTCCGGGTTAACCCGAACCCCGCTGTGCGTCAGAACGTCCAGATTAACGGAGAAGCGGACCCTGTCGTCGTTGATGATCAGGCAAAACGCGCTACCAATTGAGCAATCCGTATTTTGTTCTGCGATGAGTAACAGCGGCCTCGAGCCATAGCGGCGAGTTAATTCCGACTGTTGGGTCGGCGTTTCGCTGCCAAAATAAAAACCATCGCAGGTCGTTTTTAACGCTTCTTCACTATTACGTACTATCACCGGTTGATAAGGCAATGCATCCGGCGCTTCATGAGCCAGGCTATGGGTGAAGCGTGATGAGGCAAAAATGCATAGCTTCGGCGCCCCTGTTAATGACGGCCAACGGGTGTAGGTCACGATCCCGGAAACAATAGCGCGAACATGTTCTGAAGGTCCGGCAGCAAAAACAGGAGATACCGCGATGAGAAAAAATACAGTCAATAAAAGACGGTGTAATACTGTCATTAACGCTTCCGTCAAATTCGCCATAGCGCGGGAATAGCCGCTGCCGATGCCCGGCGAAGAATACCACTGATAGCAAAACCCGTCATTAGATGCGCCCTTTGCTTTGGGACAAATCTCACCAGGATTTTTCGTAATGCCGATGGCGCTGGCGAGCGATTTTGGCGCGATTTCATTATCTGTAAATATTATTGTACGGTTAATGCCGCTGTAAGGGCCAATTAATTTATCGATGTAAAGTAAAATTTACGGATTATGGATTGAATTCTTTACTTCGTATGGTATCGTTACGTCATGCCCGCTGAGGCAACCCTTATCGCAAACGAGCTACACAGGATCGCAATCATGCAAAAAGACGCGCTGAACAACGTACATATTACCGACGAACATGTATTAATGACCCCGGAGCAACTGAAGGCGGAATTCCCCCTGAGCGTTGAACAGGAAGCGCAGATCGCGCACGCCCGTGAAACCATCTCCAATATCATCGCCGGTCGCGATCCGCGCCTGCTGGTGGTCTGCGGTCCTTGCTCCATTCACGATCCGGAAGCGGCGATCGAATATGCTCGTCGGTTTAAAGCCCTTGCCGCAGAGGTCAGCGATAGCCTCTACCTGGTGATGCGCGTCTATTTTGAAAAACCCCGTACCACCGTCGGCTGGAAGGGGCTGATTAACGATCCGCATATGGATGGTTCGTTTGATGTTGAAGGCGGCCTGAAGATTGCGCGTCGTCTGCTGGTCGAGCTTGTGAATATGGGACTGCCGCTGGCGACGGAAGCGCTGGATCCCAACAGCCCGCAGTACCTTGGGGATCTGTTCAGCTGGTCCGCTATCGGCGCGCGAACCACGGAATCTCAGACGCACCGCGAAATGGCCTCTGGTCTTTCCATGCCGGTAGGCTTTAAAAATGGCACCGACGGTAGCCTGGCCACGGCTATCAACGCCATGCGCGCCGCGGCGATGCCGCACCGCTTCGTCGGTATCAACCAGGCCGGGCAGGTCTGCCTGCTGCAAACGCAGGGTAACCCGAACGGCCATGTGATCCTCCGCGGCGGTAAGGCGCCGAACTACGGTCCGGAAGATGTGGAGAAATGTGAAAAAGAGATGGCGCAGGCGGGACTGAAGCCGTCGCTGATGGTAGATTGCAGTCATGGGAACTCCAATAAAGATTTCCGCCGCCAGCCGGCCGTGGCTGAATCCGTTGTCGCGCAGATCAAAGATGGCAATCGCTCCATTATCGGCCTGATGATCGAGAGTAATATCCACGAGGGCAATCAGTCCTCTGAACAGCCGCGTGAGTCGATGAAATATGGCGTTTCGGTAACGGATGCCTGCATCAGCTGGGAAACCACCGATGCGCTGCTGCGTGAACTGGATAAGGATCTCCGCGGCCACCTGGCGGCCCGTTTGGTGTAAGAGGAAAGTATGGTTGCTGAACTGACCGCGTTACGCGATCAAATTGATGAAGTGGATAAAGCGTTGCTTAGCCTGCTGGCTAAGCGCCTGGAACTGGTGGCCGAAGTCGGCGAGGTGAAGAGCCAGTATGGCCTGCCGATTTACGTCCCGGAACGCGAGGCGGCGATGCTCGCCTCCCGGCGTGAAGAGGCGGCTGCGCTTGGCGTTCCGCCGGATCTGATCGAGGACGTTCTGCGTCGCGTGATGCGGGAATCCTATTCCAGCGAAAACGACAAAGGCTTCAAAACCCTTTACCCGAATCTGCGGCCGGTGGTGATCGTCGGCGGCGGCGGGCAGATGGGGCGTCTGTTTGAGAAGATGTTAACGCTGTCCGGCTACCAGGTGCGCATTCTGGAAAAAGAGGACTGGGCGCGGGCGACGGATATCGTCGCCGATGCCGGTATGGTCATTGTCAGCGTGCCGATTCACACCACCGTGGAGACGATCGCCAGGCTGCCGCCGCTGCCGGCGGATTGCATTCTGGTCGACCTTGCCTCGGTTAAAGCAGAGCCGCTGCAGGCGATGCTGGCGGCGCATCAGGGCCCGGTACTCGGCCTGCACCCGATGTTCGGTCCGGACAGCGGCAGCCTTGCCAAGCAGGTGGTGGTCTATTGCGATGGCCGCCAGCCGGAGGCCTATCAGTGGTTCCTCGAGCAAATTCAGGTCTGGGGCGCGCGCCTGCATCGCATCAGCGCGGTGGAGCACGATCAGAACATGGCCTTTATTCAGGCGCTGCGCCACTTTGCCACCTTCGCCTATGGTCTGCATCTGGCGGAAGAGAATGTGCGCCTTGAGCAGTTGCTGGCGCTCTCGTCACCCATTTACCGGCTGGAGCTGGCGATGGTGGGCCGTCTGTTTGCCCAGGATCCGCAGCTCTACGCCGACATTATTATGTCCTCGGAAAACAACCTGGCGCTGATTAAGCGCTACTACCAGCGGTTTGGCGAGGCGATCGGTCTGCTGGAGCAGGGCGATAAGCAGGCGTTTATCGATAGCTTCCGTAAAGTCGAACACTGGTTTGGCGATTACGCCCAGCGTTTCCAGAGCGAGAGCCGCACGCTGCTGCGTCAGGCGAACGATAATCGGCAGTAAAGCGAAAAAGATGTATACAATAAAGCCAGCGACCGCTGGCTTTTTTTATAGGGATGACAACGATGGCTGAACCACAACCGCTGTTTGACTACACCGGATACCTGCCGGAATGCCCGACCTGGAGTGAGGCAGAGCAGGCCCTCTACTGGGCCGATATCATGAAATGTGAAATTCACCGCTACGATACCCGCAGCGGCGAACACCAGGTGCTGCAGTTTCCGGAGGAGGTCGGCTGTTTTTCCCTGCGCGAGAAGGGCGGTTTTATCGTTGCATTGCGCAGCGGTATCTGGCTGACCGACACCCACGGTCTGCTGCGGCGGAAAGTCTGCGATAACCCGAGCAACCCGGAACTGGCGCGCTTTAACGACGGCGGGACCGATCGCGACGGGCGCTTTTATGCCGGCACCTTCTGGGGCCCGGGGGATTACAACGGCGCGCTGCTGATGCGGGTCGATAACGACCTGAAGCCGACGGTGATCCAGTGCGACATCCATGGCGCCAACGGTCTGGCGTTTAGCGCCGACCGGCGCTGGATGTATACCTCCGATACGCCGAACGCCGTGATTTACCGTACGCCGCTGGATGAGCAGGGTGAGCCTGGCCGGCGCGAAGTCTTTCGCCGTTTTCTGCCGGGCGAAGGGATCCCGGACGGGGCGGCGATTGACGTGGAGGGATGTTACTGGAGCGCAATGTTTGACGGCTGGCGGATCGCTCGTTTCTCTCCGCAGGGTGAGGAGCTGGAGTCCTACCCGATGCCGGTACGTTGCCCGACGATGGTCTGCTTTGGCGGGGCGGATATGAAAACGCTCTACATCACCACCACCCGGGAAAACATGGCGGACGATGAGCTGGCGCAGTATCCGCTGTCCGGCGCTATCTTCACCCTGCCGGTGGCGGTGGCAGGGATGAAGAAATTGCCGTTCCGCGAACGCTAAACCGGATCCACCGGCACGACGTTTTCGCTGGGGTAGCAACCGAGAACCTTCATGGAGCGGGTGATCTCCGCCAGCTCCTTCAGCGCCTTGCGCATGGGCAGCGAGTCCAGGTTTGCCTGAATATCGAGATAAAACATCTCTTCCCATGGATTGCCATGGATTGGGCGAGACTCCAGTTTGGTCATGATCAGATTGTGATTGCGCAGCACCAGTAAGGCCTCCACCAGGGCGCCCGCCTGCTGACCGGTCGCCATTAACAGCGTGGTCTTCGCCGGAACCTGATCGGAGACGTTCACCGCTTTGCGCGCCAGAACGAGGAAGCGCGTAATATTCTGCGTCTGGTTGGCCTGGCAGTGCTCCAGCACCTGCAGACCGTACAGGGCGCCGCCCGCTTCGCTGCCCAGTGCCGCGACGGCCGGGGAGTTCGCCTGCGCGACTTTTTCCATCGCCGCTGAGGTGCTCTCGGTATATTCAATCTTCCAGTGCGGGTAGCGACTCAGATACTGGCTACACTGCTGGAACGGCTGCGGATGGCTGTAGACGGTCTGAATTTTATCGGCATCCGTCGAGGTGCTGACCAGTACGCAATGATCGATAGGGATCGTCAGTTCGCCAACGATCGACAGGCTGGTGTGCTGCAGCAGATCGTAGACGTCGTTGATCCCGCCGGAGCTGGTGTTTTCAATCGGCACTACGGCGTAATCGGCCTGACCGGTCTCCACCTGATTAAAAATATCGGCGAACTTCGCGCAGCCGCTTTCAATAAACTGCTCAAAGTGGCGAGCGGCGTACTGACGCGCCGCCAGATGCGAATAAGAGCCTTTGGGACCGAGGAACGCCACGCGAGCCGAATGCGGGTTAATTTTATTCAAATGCTGCTGCAGCAGGGTTTGCTGGGTCAGAACAGAGTCTTCGATAATCAGCTGGAACAGGCGGGTGATGTAGTGTGCATCCAGATTATGACGCTTGCCGAGGGTCATCAGACGCTCCAGCAGATCGCGTTCGCGGTCAATATCACGCACCGGACGATGGGAGGCCAGTTTGGCTTTACCAACCTCAACAGCCAGCCCGCGACGCTCCGCCAGCAGAGCAAGCAGTTTCTCATCCAGCGCGCTTATCTTGTCGCGCAGCGCCAGTAATGGGTTTTCCTCGGTCATAGATGTTGCCTTTGTTGTTATCAAATAAAAAAGGCCTCCCGGGTGGGAGGCCTTATTGTTCGTCTTCGCATTCTTTCTTATACGACGAATTGCCTCCCGGTCAGGGGAAGGTAAAAAAGAATGCGAAGAAGAACGGGACGAGTTTCATGATGAATTCCTTTAAGTAGTGGGGATTACAGTACCTGTACTGTTTTCACTCTGTCAATAAAAAACGCGCCCGAAGGCGCGTGGCATGACACAACTTAAGTTAAGGATTACTCTTCTTCTTCCACAAAGCCTGCCTCTTTCACCGACGTCGCGGCGCGGCGGGCTTCCCCTTTGTGTTGCACTTTATTGAGCTGCCGTTCCAGCTTGTTGATCAATTCGTTAATGGCGGCGTACATATCTTCATGACGCGCACTGGCAACCAGATGGCCGTTTGGCGTGTTAATGGTTGCGTCAGCGATAAAACCCTGCGGCTCCTTAGACAGAATGATGTGCGGGTTAATTAAATGAGTTTGCCACTTATCCAGTTTGGCGAGACGGTCTGCGACATGCTGGCGGATTGCCGGAGTAATTTCCATTTGTTTACTGGTAATGTTCATTGTCATAAATTTTACCTCTTGTCTTTCCCGTCTTGGTGAATCCAGCATACCTTTCCCAATGTCAAAATGTGTGATCTAAATCACATTCTATTGTCACTTTTTGTCAACGAATTCATTTTGTGAGACAGGGCAGGAAGAGATGAGATTTTACTTGTCGAACCCGACAAAGCAGGCCATATTTGATGAGTTAACCCGGCGCTAAACCGCTTCAGCTAGCCAGGATAATGGATAAAAAAACGGCAGCCAGTGGCTGCCGTTTGCGATCTATGAATCAGGCTCAGGTATTCTTGCTGTTCGCGGCGATAATCTTCGCGACTTTGTCCGCCTGAGCGTTCATCTGCATTTGACGATAGGCGTTTTCCATCTTCGGCAGGGCATCGCGGGTGGCCTGGGTATCCGGATAGTTACGCATCATACCTTCCACGCGGTTAACGACGGCAACCCATGCGCCGCGGTCGGTGTAGTAATCCACCACCGACAGCTCATACTTCGCCAGGCGATCTTTCAGGAACACCATGCGCTTATAGGCGTCAGTGGCATACTGGCTGTTCGGGTAGCCACGTACCAGTTTGGAGAAGTCATTGAAGGCATCGCGCGCGTGCTGCGGATCGCGGTCGGAACGATCGACGCCGAAGAAGCCCTGCAGGGCGCTGTCATCCAGAGCCATGTTGGTCAGGCCGCGCATATAGATGACGTAGTCGATGTTCGGATGGGTGGGGTTCAAGCGCATGAAGCGATCGATGGCGGCCTGAGCCAGCGGCAGATCGGCGTTTTTGTAATACGCATAAATCAGATCCAGCTGTACCTGTTGGGAATAAGGGCCGAATGGATAACGGTTATCCAACGCTTCCAGTTGCGTTATCGCCTGTTTCCAGTTACCGTCCTGCAGTTTTTGCTGGGCGGTCGCGTAGATTTCATTCGGCGGATTATCAGGCACCTCTTCCTTAGAGCCGGAGCAACCCACCAAAGCCAGGCTCAGTGTGGCGGCTGCCACCAGGTATTTCATGCGCGTCATGACGTTTTGACTTCCTCAAAATGTTTATGCGGGAGAATCTCTGTTCCTGCTCCCGATTAAGACCAGCTACAATAGCACACTATATTAAACGGCAAAGCCGTAAAACCCAACGTTAAACGAAGAAGCTGTATATGGCACAACGAGTACAACTCACCGCAACGGTGACCGAAAATCAACTCGGTCAACGCTTAGATCAGGCTTTGGCCGAATTGTTCCCTGATTATTCGCGATCGCGGATAAAAGAATGGATCCTCGACCAACGCGTATTAGTCAATGGCGCCATTGGCGATAAACCGAAAGAAAAAGTGCTGGGGGGAGAACGCATCGCTATCGATGTGGAAATCGAAGAAGAGGCGCGCTTCCAGCCGCAGGATATTCCGCTCAATATCGTTTACGAAGATGACGACATCCTCGTGATCAACAAACCGCGCGATCTGGTTGTACATCCTGGCGCGGGCAACCCCGACGGTACTGTGCTGAATGCGCTGCTGCACTACTATCCGCCTATTGCCGATGTGCCGCGTGCGGGTATCGTCCACCGTCTGGATAAAGACACCACCGGTCTGATGGTGGTGGCGAAAACCATTCCAGCGCAAACCCGGCTGGTGGAGTCGCTGCAGCTGCGCGAGATCACCCGTGAGTACGAAGCGGTGGCGATCGGTCATATGACCGCCGGCGGTACGGTGGAAGAGCCGATCAGCCGTCACCCGACCAAGCGTACCCATATGGCGGTGCACCCTATGGGCAAGCCGGCGGTGACCCACTACCGCATTATGGAACATTTTCGCATTCATACCCGTCTGCGCCTGCGTCTGGAAACCGGGCGTACGCATCAGATCCGCGTGCATATGTCGCATATTACCCATCCGCTGGTAGGCGACCAGGTGTATGGCGGCCGCCCGCGTCCGCCGAAGGGCGCGTCGGAGGAATTCATCACCGCGCTGCGTAAATTCGACCGCCAGGCGCTGCACGCCACCATGCTGCGTCTGTACCATCCGATTACCGGTATTGAAATGGAGTGGCATGCGCCCATCCCACAAGATATGGTCGAGCTCATCGAGGCGATGCGCGCCGATTTTGAAGCCCATAAGGACGATATTGACTGGTTATGACTAAACTGATTGTACCGCAGTGGCCAATGCCCGGCAGCGTGGCGGCCTGTAGTTCTACCCGCATCGGCGGCGTGAGTCTGCCGCCCTATGACTCGCTCAATCTGGGCGCCCATTGCGGCGACAATCTGCAGCATGTCGAAGAAAACCGGCGGCGGATGTTTGCCGCCGGCGGCTTGCCGTCTTACCCGGTTTGGCTGGAGCAGGTTCATGGTACCGATGTGCTCACGCTGGACGGCGGACCCTATCCGTCGAAACGCGCGGATGCCTCTTATAGCCGTACGCCAGGGACTGTCTGCGCGGTGATGACCGCTGACTGCCTGCCGGTCCTGTTCTGTAACCGCGCCGGTACCGAGGTCGCCGCGGCGCATGCGGGATGGCGCGGCTTATGCGAAGGGGTTCTGGAAGAGACGGTCGCCCGTTTCGCCGATAAAGCCGAAAACATTATGGCGTGGCTGGGGCCCGCCATCGGTCCGCAGGCGTTTGAGGTGGGGCCAGAAGTTCGCGACGCTTTTATGGCGAAGGATGAGAATGCGCACCGTGCTTTTCGTCCGGCAGGCGAAAAATATTTTGCTGATATCTACCAACTGGCTCGGCAGCGTCTGGCAAACGTCGGCGTTGAGCAGATTTTCGGCGGCGATCGCTGCACGCTAAGCGAAAAGGATGATTTTTTCTCTTACCGGCGCGACAAGACCACCGGTCGTATGGCAAGTTTCATTTGGCTGATATAACCTAGAGAATCAAGACGATCCAGAAGGCAAACTTATTTTTCGCATAGTTCAGGTCTTTAACCTTGAATAATTGAGGGATGACCTCATTTAATCTCCAGTAGCAAATTTGACCTGTTATGGGAGGAGTTATGCGTCTGGATCGTCTTACCAATAAATTCCAGCTTGCTCTTGCCGATGCCCAGTCGCTCGCACTCGGGCACGACAACCAATTCATCGAACCTCTTCATTTAATGAGCGCCTTGCTGAATCAGGAAGGGGGATCGGTACGTCCTTTATTAACCTCGGCGGGCGTGAATGCCGGGAAACTGCGCACTGACATCGAACAGGCTCTGAGCCGTTTACCGCAGGTGGAAGGCACCGGCGGCGATGTACAACCTTCTCAGGATTTAGTGCGGATCCTGAACCTTTGCGACAAGCTGGCGCAAAAGAAAAAGGACAATTTTATTTCGTCAGAACTGTTTGTTCTGGCGGCGCTTGAATCACGCGGTACGCTGACCGACCTTTTAAAATCCGCCGGAGCAACAACCGCCAACGTGACCCAGGCGATTGAACAAATGCGCGGAGGTGAAAGCGTGAACGATCAGGGTGCCGAAGACCAACGTCAGGCATTGAAGAAATTTACCGTCGATCTCACCGAGCGTGCCGAACAGGGCAAGCTGGACCCGGTTATCGGCCGTGATGAAGAGATCCGCCGTACCATTCAGGTACTGCAGCGCCGTACCAAAAACAATCCGGTGCTGATTGGTGAACCCGGGGTGGGGAAAACCGCTATCGTCGAAGGCCTGGCGCAGCGTATCGTCAACGGCGAAGTGCCGGAAGGGCTGAAAGGCCGCCGGGTGCTGGCGCTGGATATGGGCGCGCTGGTGGCCGGGGCGAAATACCGCGGTGAGTTTGAAGAGCGTCTGAAAGGCGTGCTGACCGATCTGTCGAAACAGGAAGGCAACGTCATTCTGTTTATCGATGAACTGCATACCATGGTTGGCGCCGGTAAAGCCGATGGCGCGATGGATGCAGGCAACATGCTGAAGCCGGCGCTGGCGCGTGGTGAACTGCACTGCGTCGGGGCGACGACGCTTGACGAATACCGTCAGTACATTGAAAAAGACGCTGCGCTGGAGCGCCGCTTCCAGAAAGTGTTCGTCGCCGAGCCATCGGTAGAAGATACCATCGCTATTCTGCGCGGCCTGAAAGAACGTTATGAACTGCACCACCACGTGCAGATCACTGACCCGGCAATCGTGGCGGCGGCGACCTTGTCGCATCGTTACATTGCCGACCGTCAGCTGCCGGATAAAGCCATCGACCTTATCGATGAGGCGGCGTCCAGCATCCGTATGCAGATCGACTCGAAGCCGGAAGAGCTGGACCGTCTCGATCGCCGTATCATCCAGTTGAAACTGGAGCAGCAGGCGCTGAAGAAAGAGTCTGATGAGGCGAGTCTGAAGCGCCTTGATATGCTCAACGAGGAGCTGGCGGATAAAGAACGGCAGTACTCGGTGCTGGAAGAAGAGTGGAAAGCGGAAAAAGCGTCCCTCTCCGGCACTCAGACCATCAAAGCCGAGCTGGAGCAGGCGAAAATCGCCATCGAACAGGCGCGTCGCGTCGGTGACCTGGCGCGGATGTCTGAGCTGCAGTACGGCAAAATTCCGGAACTGGAGAAACAGCTGGCGGCAGCCACTCAGTCCGAAGGGAAAACCATGCGTCTGCTGCGTAATAAAGTGACGGATGCTGAAATCGCCGAAGTGCTGGCCCGCTGGACCGGTATCCCTGTCTCCCGCATGATGGAAAGCGAGCGTGACAAACTGCTGCGTATGGAGCAGGAACTGCATCATCGGGTAATTGGCCAGGATGAGGCGGTTGAAGCGGTATCTAACGCGATTCGCCGCAGCCGTGCCGGGCTATCCGATCCGAACCGACCGATTGGTTCATTCCTGTTCCTCGGTCCGACCGGGGTCGGTAAAACCGAGCTGTGTAAAACGCTGGCTAACTTTATGTTCGACAGCGACGACGCGATGGTGCGTATCGATATGTCCGAGTTTATGGAGAAACACTCCGTCTCGCGTCTGGTCGGTGCGCCTCCGGGATACGTCGGTTATGAAGAGGGCGGTTACCTGACCGAGGCGGTGCGCCGTCGTCCTTATTCCGTCATCCTGCTGGATGAAGTGGAAAAAGCGCACCCGGATGTGTTCAACATTCTGCTGCAGGTACTCGACGACGGGCGCCTCACCGATGGGCAGGGGAGAACGGTCGACTTCCGTAATACGGTGGTCATCATGACCTCGAACCTCGGTTCCGATCTGATTCAGGAACGGTTCGGCGAGCTGGATTACGGACATATGAAAGACCTGGTGCTGGGAGTGGTCAGCCAGAACTTCCGTCCGGAGTTCATCAACCGTATCGATGAAGTGGTGGTCTTCCATCCGCTGGGTGAGAAACACATTGCTTCTATTGCCCAGATCCAGCTGCAGCGTCTGTATAAACGTCTGGAAGAGCGCGGATATGAAGTGCGGATGTCTGATGAGGCGCTGAAGCTGCTAAGCGCCAACGGGTACGATCCGGTATACGGCGCGCGGCCACTGAAACGCGCTATTCAGCAGCAGATTGAGAACCCGTTAGCCCAGCAGATCCTTTCTGGTGAGCTGATTCCGGGTAAAACCGTCGAGCTGGTAGTGAAAGACGACCGTATCGTGGCAGTGCAGTAAGTCACAAAACGACAAAAACGGGCCCAGCGGGCTCGTTTTTGTTTAAAAACCAGGCAAGAATTAAAGCTCAATACCTGATTTGGTTGAAAAGTGAGCGGTTGAATTCTTTTTTTGAATTTATCCTTGTCACTTCAGAATTACCCCCTATAATGCGCCTCCACTGACACGGAACAACGGCAAGCAAGCCGCCGGGACAGCAGGATTCAACAGCGAAAGCAACGTTGAAAACCGACAGAGAAAAGCAAAATAAGCGCTTGACTCTGAATGAGGAAAACGTATTATACGGGACCTCGCGACAGAGCGCTAAAGCGCGTCGCAACTGCTCTTTAACAATTTATCAGACAATCTGTGTGGGCACTCAAAGTGACATGGATTCTTAACGTCCTCGGACGAAAAAT